>JAYWBS010000185.1:0-12003 GCA_043781295.1 Polaromonas sp. | reverse complement strand
TCTGCCCTCATGGCCAACGCCATTCGCGCACTCGCCATGGATGCCGTTCAGGCTGCCAACTCCGGCCACCCCGGCGCGCCCATGGGCATGGCCGACATTGCCGTCGCGCTGTGGGGCGGCCACCTCAAGCACAGCCCGCACAACCCGCACTGGTTTGACCGCGACCGCTTTGTTTTAAGCAACGGCCACGGCTCGATGCTGATTTACGCGCTGCTGCACCTGACAGGCTACGCACTGCCGATGAAAGAACTCAAAAACTTTCGCCAGCTGCACAGCAAAACTCCAGGTCACCCTGAAGTGGACGTGACCCCCGGCGTTGAAACCACCACCGGCCCGCTCGGCCAGGGCCTGACGAACGCGGTAGGCATGGCGCTGGCTGAAAAGCTGCTGGCCAAAGAGTTCAACCGTGAAGGCCATACCGTGGTTGACCACCACACCTACGTCTTCATGGGTGATGGCTGCCTGATGGAAGGCATCAGCCATGAAGCCGCTGCACTGGCAGGCGCGTGGCGTCTGGGCAAGCTGGTGGCGCTGTATGACGACAACGGCATCAGCATTGATGGTCAGGTGGCGCCCTGGTTTATTGACAACACCCCCCTGCGCTTTGCCGCCTACGGCTGGAACGTCATCGGCCCGATTGACGGACATGACGCAGCCGCCGTATCCACCGCCATTGCAGCCGCCAAAACAAATCTTGATAACAAGCCCACATTGATCGTCTGCAAAACCCACATCGGCAAAGGCAGCCCGAACCGCGCCAACACCGCCAAGGCGCACGGCGAGCCGCTGGGTGCGGAAGAAATCAAGCTCACGCGCGAGGCCCTTGACTGGCCATACGCGCCGTTTGAAATTCCCGACGAAGTACGTCACGCGTGGGACGCCAAAGCCAAAGGCCTTGTCGCTGAAGCAGCCTGGGACGCCAAATTTGCCGCGTACAAAACCGCGTACCCAGAACTCGCGCTAGAACTGTCGCGCCGCATGAAGGGCGACTTGCCCAAGCCCTTTGATCAACTCGCAGTTGACACGATTTTGGCCGCGCACAGCAAGGCTGAAACCGTTGCGTCGCGCAAGGCATCACAGCTTGCACTCGAATCTTTCACCGCTGGCTTGCCCGAAATGCTGGGTGGCTCGGCTGACCTGACAGGCTCGAACCTGACCAACACCAAGTCAACCCCCAACCTGCGCTTTGACATGAATGGCGAAGTCGTGTTGACACCGAACCTTGAGGGCGTAAGCGCCGGTGGCCGCCACATCAACTACGGCGTGCGTGAATTCGGTATGGCCGCCATCATGAACGGCGTGGCGCTGCACGGCGGCTACATTCCTTACGGCGGCACGTTCTTGACGTTCAGTGATTACTCGCGAAACGCCATCCGCATGGCCGCGCTGATGAAGCTGCGCGTGATTCACGTCTTCACCCACGACAGCATTGGCCTGGGCGAAGACGGCCCGACTCACCAGTCGATTGAGCACGCCGCCAGCCTGCGTTTGATTCCTAATCTTGACGTTTGGCGGCCAGGCGACACAGCTGAAACCGCCGTGGCGTGGGCTGTGGCACTGCAAAATAAAACAAAACCAACCGCTCTGCTGCTCAGCCGCCAGAATCTGCCCTACGCACCCAAGGACGATCTGGGCCAGATCAGCAAAGGCGCGTATGTGTTGTCTGAACCGGGTGAAGTTGGCTTGAACAAAAAAGCCCAGGCCGTCATCATCGCTACGGGTTCTGAAGTGCAACTGGCGTTGAAGGCGCAAGAGCTGCTTGCTACTTTTAAAATAGCAGTACGCGTGGTGTCTATGCCCAGCAACACCACCTTCGACAAGCAAAACCCCGCCTATAAAACCGAGGTGTTGCCTGAAGGTATCCCCCGCATTGCGGTTGAAATGGGTGTAACCGACGGCTGGTGGAAATACGGCTGTGCAGCGGTGGTCGGCATCGACAGCTACGGCGAGTCAGCACCTGCGCCGGTGCTGTTCAAGCACTTTGGCTTCACACCTGAGAATGTTGCGAACACAGTGCGCAAAGTTTTGAAGAAGTAAGTAAAAAATAAGCAAATCGGTCAGCATTTTTAACCTCAACAGAAAAGACATCATGGCAATCAAAGTAGGCATCAATGGTTTTGGTCGCATCGGCCGCAACGTCCTTCGCTCGGCAATTCAAAACTTTTCAGACATTGAAATCGTTGGCATCAACGACCTGCTGGAGCCCGACTACCTGGCCTATATGCTGCAATACGACTCGGTGCATGGTCGCTTCAAGGGTGATGTATCGGTTGAAGGCAACACGCTGATCGTCAACGGCAAAAAAATCCGCCTCACGCAAGAGCGTGACCCGGCAGCCCTGAAGTGGAACGAAGTCGGTGCCGATGTGGTGCTGGAATGCACGGGTCTTTTTCTTGACAAAGCAGGCGCTGACAAACACATTGCCGCTGGCGCTAAAAAGGTCATCATCTCGGCTCCGTCGAAAGACGACACGCCGATGTTCGTCTTCGGCGTGAACGACAAAACCTACGCTGGCCAGGCCATCATTTCCAACGCATCGTGCACCACCAACTGCCTGGCCCCGGTGGCCAAGGTGCTGAACGACAAATGGGGCATCAGGCGCGGCCTGATGACGACGGTACACGCCGCCACAGCCACCCAAAAAACAGTCGATGGCCCGAGCAACAAAGACTGGCGCGGCGGGCGCGGTATTTTGGAAAATATCATTCCATCATCCACAGGCGCAGCCAAGGCTGTGGGCGTGGTGATTCCCGAGCTGAACAAAAAGCTCACCGGCATGTCTTTCCGCGTGCCAACGTCTGATGTGTCGGTGGTTGACCTGACCTGCGAGCTCAGCAGCGCCGCCAGCATGGCCGAGATTTGCGCTGAAATGAAGGCGCAAAGCCAGGGTGCATTAAAAGGAATCTTGGGCTACACCGAAGACAAAGTCGTCGCCACCGACTTCCGGGGCGACACCCGTACCTCGATTTTTGATGCCGACGCATCCATTGCACTCGACAGCACCTTCGTCAAAATCGTCGCCTGGTACGACAACGAATGGGGTTACTCCAACAAGTGCCTGGAGATGGTTCGCGTCGTCGCCAAGTAATTCACGTCAAGTCAATCTGGCAACCAGCCTGGCCGTCAATTTGGCTTTGACGCCGGGCCACTCAAGCCCAAGAATCGAAAAGTAAACCATGTCGCGCGCGCGGCCTGATGTGGTGTACAGATGCTGGCGAAACGTGCCTTCCTCCACCGCGCCAATCCGGGCCAGCGCCCTGCGCGATTTTTCGTTCAGCACCTCGGTTTTAAACACCACGCGCTTGATGCCCAGGCTTTCAAACGCGTGGCCAAGCAACAGCAACTTGGCCTCGGTATTGGCACGGCTGCGCTGATGCGTTGGGGTCAACCAGGTCGCACCAATTTCCAGCCGGAAGTGCGTAAGCGCGATGTCCATATAGCGCGTGCTGCCAATCACCTGATCGGTTACCGAATCGACGATCACAAACGGCAAACCGCTGCCGCACTGCTGGTCGGTTAGGGCGGTCTGCACATAGTTGCGCATGTCGTCTTCCGTCGTGATGGGTGCGGGCTGCAAGCGCCACAGCTCGGCGTGCAGGCCAACACGCGCCAGGGCGGCTACGTGGTCCATGCGCAAGGGCTCAAGCCGTATGCTTTGCCCTCTCAAGGTGATGGGTTGCAGATTCATGCGGTCATTGTCAGGCCACAATCAAGTACTAGAACCGCACCATGTCCCGTCAACTCAAACTCCAGCCACAAAGCCCAGGCATCTGCCGCGTGCTCACCGACGAAGGCCTGCACGTTGGCAACCTCAAACTGATAGGCGGCGTGTGGAAGTTCAAGGCGATTGGGTTTGATGCATCCGGCCAGCTCATCCCCGGCGGCGGGCCTTTGACGGACATGCACAACACCACCTTTGCGGCGCTGGATGAGGCGCAGGTGAATGCTGTTTTAGTCTCAAACCCCTTTTTTTGAAGTATTTTTAAGCATTAAAAATGGCTGCAGCCCAATGAATTCGGGTGCAAATAGCTATTATTATCATAGCATATAGGGTTGTCTATTTTCGAGAACCATTACTTGCCGTAGCAACGCTATCTTCTTGACGACTTCGCAGGCCAGTCCCCCTTTAGTCCCCAAGACGTTCAAGGCTAGGGTTTCCCCTCTTTATGGTCTGACAATTAACTGAGATGATCTTTATCTGAAATTGCTGCTCCGAACAGACCGCCCCCATGGCGAGCCTCACGCAACAATTCCGGTATCACATTGAGGCAGGCACAGGCGAGGTCGTCCTGATCGCAAAGTCGATGTCGACCAGCTTTTCATCCACTCCTGGCATCTTGACCAGGCGGAAGAAACCTACCAACTTTTTGACCAGCAAACCGGCGGCAAAGGTGTTTTTTTGATATGCGTTTGTAGAGAAAGTCTGGACAGTACGATCGATAAGGACTGTACGGGTCCTTCGGCAGTTCGGGTTAATGTGTTTTTTAAGGCCAAGGCCAACAACTGGAGACAACATGCAAGTAACGAAATCTTTGAACTGGAAAGCGCTTGTCGCGTCGCTCGCTCTGGGTGCCGTGGCGATGACTGCGCATGCGCAGAAAAAATACGACGTGGGCGCTACGGATACTGAAATAAAAATTGGCAACATCGCGCCCTATTCAGGGCCTGCCTCTTCCTACGGCGCAGTGGGCAAATCTGCTGGCGCCTATTTCGACAAGATCAACGCCGAGGGCGGTATCAACGGACGAAAGATAAAGTTCATTTCACTCGATGACGGCTATAACCCGGCGAAGATGGTTGAGCAGGCGCGAAAGCTGGTTGAACAAGATGAAGTTCTCCTCTTGTTCGCACCGGTAGGCACGCCCAACAACATTGCCATTCACAAATACATGAACGCCAAGAAGGTGCCACAGCTGTTTATCAGTTCTGGCGCCAATCGCTGGAGCGACCCGAAAAACTTCCCGTGGTCGATGGGTTGGAATCCCAGCTACCAGGCAGAGGCGCGAATCTATGCCCAGCACATTCTGGCGACCAAGCCAAATGCCAAGATCGCTGTGCTGCTTCAGAACGACGATTTTGGCAAAGACCTGCTCAAAGGGCTGATGGACGGACTGGGCGACAAGGCTAAAACCATGGTTGTTGCTCAGGCTACCTATGAAACCAGCGACCCGACCATCGACAGCCAGCTAGTGACCCTCAAGGCATCAGGCGCAGACACCTTCGTCAACTTCACGACACCAAAATTCTCCGCTCTGGCAATCCGCAAGATTGGCGAGCTTGGCTGGAAGCCTGCGCATTACCTGGTCAGCACATCCAACTCCGTGACGGCAGTGCTCAAGCCATCTGGCATCAATAATGCGGTTGGGATCATTTCTTCCACGTACACCCGCGATCCGGTTGACCCACGCTGGAAAGACACCAAAGAACTTGCCGAGTTCAACGAGTTCATGAAAAAGTACAACTCGTCCGGCGACCCGCTCGATGCCATCAATGTTCTTGGATACTCGATGGCGCAGACGCTGGTGCAGGTTCTCAAGCAGGCTGGGGACAACCTGACAAGGGCCAACATCATGAAAGAGGCTGCCAACCTGAACATGACTTTGCCAATGCTGTATCCCGGCGTAAACGTAAAAACCGGGCCCAATGATTTCAACACGATTGAACGCATGCAGATGATTCAATTCAACGGCACCGGCTATGACCTGCTTGGCGGCGTGATTGGTCCCCAATAAATCTGGACTGGTCAGCGGAAACAAGATGGCCTCACTGGTCAAACCCATGCACGTTCATGGCGGACAGTCGCTGCTCAGCATTGACGCCGTTTCGGTGCGATTCGGCGGCATTGTCGCGCTCGATAAAGTTTCATTTTCTGTTGATTCCGGTCAGATTTGCGGCTTGATCGGACCCAACGGGGCAGGCAAAAGCACCTTGTTTAATTGTCTGTCCCGCATCTACGAATGCGGCGAAGGCAAGATTGAATTTGATGGTCGGTCACTCGCACGCATGCCGCGCCATCGCATGGCGGGCATCGGTATGGGGCGCACCTTTCAAAACCTGGCGCTGTTCAGAGCGATGACCGTGATGGAGAACGTGCTGATCGGCTGCCACAGCCAGCATCACGCGGGCTTTATCCGCGCGATGTTGCGCTTGCCTGGTGCGGCGAGGATTGAGTCCGAAGCCTTTCAGCAGGCGCAAGAATTAATCGACCTGCTTGGCCTGGGGCCCGTGTCCCAAAGGCTGGTCGCCGACCTGCCGTTTGGGACCCAGAAGCGGGTTGAAATGGCGCGCGCACTTGCGGCCCGCCCCAAGCTGATACTGCTCGACGAGCCTGCTTGTGGTCTTAACCACGAGGAGCTTGAAAGCCTTGCCTCGCTGATTCTGACCATCCGCGACAAGCTGGGTATCACCGTGTTGCTGGTCGAACACCACATGAATCTGGTCATGAGCGTTTCTGACAAGGTGGTTGTGCTTAATTTCGGTCGGAAGATTGCTGAAGGAACGCCCGCAGAAATCAGGCAGCATCCGGACGTGATTGAAGCCTATCTCGGGAGCGAACATGCCCATGCTGCTTGAAGTAAAAGACCTTAGCGCCGCGTACGGCGCGACCAGTGTCTTGCGCGGCATCGATATGCAAATTCCAGAGGGTTCGGTAACGGCCCTTTTGGGGGCCAACGGGGCAGGCAAGACCACGACCTTGCGCGCGCTGTGCCAGATGATGGTCAAGACCACAGGATCCATCCAGTTTCAAGGCAAACGCGTCGATGGAAAATCTACCGAAGATATTGTCAGTCTTGGCGTTGCCCACGTACCGGACGGCCGGGGCACTTTCCAGGAGCTGACCACGGAAGAAAATCTTCGTCTCGGCGCCTATCTGCGTCGCGACAAGGCAGAAGTTGCGCTCGATTTTGAACAGGTTTACGCGTACTTTCCCCGCCTGAAAGAGCGGCGCCGGCAACAGGCTGGAACCCTGTCTGGCGGCGAGCAACAAATGTTGGCCATTGGCCGCGCCTTGATGTTGCGGCCACGCCTGCTGTTGCTCGACGAGCCTTCATTCGGGCTTGCACCGCTGATCGTCAGGGACATCTTCCAGATCATGCGACGCATTAATCAGGAACAAAAAGTTTCAATTCTGCTGGTTGAGCAAAACGCCGCACTGGCTCTGGATATTGCCGATTCTGTCTACTTGATGGAAATCGGCCGCATGGTGCTCAGCGGCAGCCCAAAAGACATCCGTGACAACGACGCCGTTCGGCGCATCTACCTCGGCGAGTAAGTTAAAAATGGACGCCTTTCTACACCAGCTCCTGAGCGGCCTCGCCACCGGTGGCATTTATGCGAGCGTTGCGCTGGCCCTCGTGATGATTTATCAGTCCACGCATCACGTGAACTTTGCACAAGGCGAGATGGCCATGTTCTCGACCTTTCTGGCCTGGATGATGATCCAGTCAGGCATGCCTTACTGGATTGCCTTCGCCGCGACCGTTGTCCTGTCTTTCGCCATGGGCGCTCTGATAGAGATCGCCGTGATCCGGCCCGTTCGCGACGCACCGGTTTTATCGGTGGTGGTGGTGTTTATTGGCCTGCTGGTGATTTTCAACAGCGTGGCTGGTTTGCTGTTTGGCCACACGATCAGGCCATTTCCCAGCCCTTTCCCCGCCGGCGCCTGGTATGGCAGCCGTTACATGGCACCGCATGAAGTAGGAGCCATCGCCGTGACGCTTTTGGTCATGGCCGCGGTGTTTTTGTTTTTTCGCTTCACTTCATTGGGTTTGGCGATGCGTGCTGCCGCGCAAAATCCTGTTTCCTCGCGACTTGTGGGCGTGAATGTCAGCCGCATGCTGATGCTGGGCTGGGGTCTGGCCGGAGCGATAGGCGCAGTGGGAGGAATGATGGTGGCGCCATCAGTTTTCCTTGACCCGAACATGATGAGTGGCGTGCTGATCTATGCGTTCGCGGGAGCACTGATTGGCGGCATCGACAACCCGGCCGGTGCCGTGCTGGGCGGCTTCATCGTAGGCATTCTTGAAAATCTGATTGGCACTTATGTAGTTGGCACCGAGCTCAAGCTGTCTGTTGCGCTGGTATTGATTGTGGGTGTGTTGATTGTCCGACCGTCCGGTCTGCTGGGACGAGTCATTGTCACGAAAGTCTGACCCATGAATCACGCCATACCCGCCATTCCAGTTGCCACCCCGGCAACGTCATCCCGGTCCCGGCCGTCCATTTGGCTCATCCTCATGGTGTTGGCGGCTCTTGCATTTCCTTTCCTGGTGAAAGGCTACTTCATCTTTCAGGCCACCATGATCCTGTCTTATGCCGTGGCTTTGCTGGGCCTGAATCTGCTGACAGGCTACAACGGTCAAATTTCCCTGGGTCATGGTGCGTTTTATGCGATCGGCGCCTATACAACGGCCATCCTGATGGACAAAGTCGGGGTGCCGTACTGGATGACGATTCCAGCGGCAGGTGCGGTTTGCATGCTGGCTGGCGTCCTGTTCGGGCTGCCCGCGCTCAAGCTGGAGGGGCTGTATTTGGCGCTGGCGACCTTTGCCCTCAGCGTCGCGCTTCCACAGCTTTTAAAGTACAAGCATTTTGAGGGTTTGACCGGCGGTGTGCAGGGCATCGTTCTGATAAAACCGGATGCACCTTTTGGGCTGGACCTGACCGCCGACCAATGGCTGTACCTGGTCTCTCTTGGCGTGACGATCGTGATGTTCTGGCTAGCGCGCAACTTGCTTGAAAGTGGGGTCGGTCGCGCGATCACAGCGATTCGGGACAACCCGCTTTCGGCCGAGACGATGGGTGTGAACAACCGCTATTACAAGGCTACCGTCTTTGGCCTGTCGGCCATGTACACCGGCATCGGCGGCTCCCTTTCTGCCATCGCGGTTCAGTTTGTGGCGCCCGATTCATTTGGCATGTTTTTATCGATCTCGCTGCTGGTGGGGATTGTGGTGGGCGGTCTCGGCACCCTGTCTGGCGCTTTTTATGGCGCTGCTTTCATTTTGCTGGTTCCAAATTTTGCGGAAAACATATCGAAGGCGGCACCCTGGACCGTCTATGGTGTTGTGTTGATTCTGTTCGTTTTTGTCATGCCGGGAGGCGTGGTCGGTCTGATACGCAAAACAAAGCACCGTCTTGGCGAAAAGACGGCCAAGCCGCAGCAAGATCAAGAGGCTTAATTTTCCGGAGAACAACGTTATGCAGACGATATCAGAAATCCAGACTCCACAGTCCGCCTTGCTCACCGGGCAGTCCAAACTATTGCTGATCGACGGCCAGTGGCGGTCGTCTTCGTCCGGCAAGGAGTTCGACACCTTTAACCCGGCAACCGGCAAATTGATTGCCAGGCTTGCAGAAGGAGACGCCGAAGATGTAGACCTGGCCGTCAAGGCGGCCAGGCGTGCTTTTGAGGGAGAGTGGAGCACATGGAAGCCCTACGATCGCCAGCGGCTGCTCATGCGCGTGAATGATCTGGTCGAAAAGCATTTCGACGAACTGGCCCTGCTCGAAACCCTTGACATGGGTGCCCCCCTGTCACGAACCCAGAGCATGAGGCGCTGGATTTCACAGGCGATCCTGTTTTACGCGGGGCAGACGGTAAACGTGGCTGGTCAAACTCTCGCGAATTCCATGGCTGGAAACTACGCGACGATGACATTTAAGGCGCCTCTTGGTGTGGTCGGCGGGATCATCCCGTGGAACGGCCCCTTGTTGGGACAGTGGTGGATTCTTGGGCCGGCATTGGCGACCGGATGCACGGTAGTCCTCAAGCCGGCAGAGGATGCATCGCTGTCAGTGCTGCGAATAGCGGAGTTGCTGCTGGAAGCCGGAATGCCCGAGGGCGTTGTTAACGTCGTCACAGGTTTCGGCAGCATCGCTGGCGCTGCTCTCGCCGCTCACAAGGACGTTGACCGCATTGCTTTCACGGGCTCTACCGAGACCGGACGAAAAATCGTGGCAGCCTCTACCGGAAACATCAAACGACTCCAACTGGAACTAGGCGGGAAGTCGCCAGATATTGTTTTTGCCGACGCCAATCTGGAAGCCGCCGTCCCCGGTGCCGCGATGGCCGTGTATTCCAACAGCGGACAGATCTGTTTTGCCGGAACGCGATTGTTCGTCGAGCGACGCATTCAGGACAAGTTCGTGGAGCAGCTGGCGGCCTTCAGCAAGACCCTGCATGTGGGCAATGGAATGGATCCGAAGGTCCAGCTTGGCCCTCTTATTTCGGGCAAACAACTCGACCGTGTGATGCACTACGTGGAACTGGGTAGCGCACAGGGGGCGGTATTGGCGACGGGTGGGAAACGTATGGGCGGCGACCTTGCCGGCGGCCACTTTATCGAGCCGACCGTGTTTTCAGATGTCAATAACGACATGGCGATCGCGCGGGAAGAGATTTTTGGCCCGGTGATTTCTGTTATTCCGTTTGATGATGCCGATCAGGTACTTCGTATGGCCAATGACACCCCGTATGGCCTTGGGGGCGCGGTATGGACGCAAAACATGTCAACGGCAATGAAAGTGGCTCAAGGCATCAAGGCCGGAACTGTCTGGGTCAATAGCTACGGGCAGATTGACCCCAGCGTCGGTTTTGGGGGCTACAAAATGAGCGGTTATGGCCTGAAGGGCGGCCCGCAACACGTGGACAGTTTTCTTTATCAAAAAAGCGTCTATATCAATCTTGGCTGACTTGTATCTGCGCTTTCGCTATAAGTGGCGAGGTACAGAACACACCCTAAGTGGAGCTGGAAACAAATGACTCGACATACTGAACAGTCGCTCGCTGTCGCTGCGCAGGAAGCCGACGACGTGCGCAGCCTGAGTGCCGCACTGGAAAGAACCATGGGGTTAGGCGCATGCGCAAATTATTGGCATTGACCTCTGGCGGCAACCAAACTGATGGCGGGCAAAACCTGCCGCCAACCATGCTTGTCGATCTCGGCACCATCAAGACTCCCAAGTCCTGCGATGTGCTGGCCGAACGCCTGCAACAGCAAATCCTCAGCGGTACTTATCCACCAGGCTCGGCGCTGCCGACCGAGCGGGAACTGGTGGCCGGTACCGGTCTCGGCCGCAGTTCGGTGCGCGAGGCGCTACGCATTCTCGAAGCGCAGGGTCTCGTGCAAACGCGTGCAGGCCGTTACGGTGGCTCGGTCGTCTCCAGGCCGACAGATTCGCTGCTGGCCAGTCACATCAACCTGTTTGTCAAGGGCCGCAGCGTGGCGTTGCGCGCCCTGGTAGAAGCGCGGCAAGCGCTGGAGCCCATGGTTGCCTACCTTGCTGCGCGCAACCGCACACCAGAAGACCTGGCGACGCTGACCCTGATTTCAGCCCAACTTGATGAAGCCGCGCTTGATGACGTGCCGCGCTTTCTGGAGGAAAACGCCAACTGGCATTCAGCGCTGGCCGCCGCCAGCCACAACGACCTGCTGCGGGCCTTCACCGCTTCAATCTCCGGGCTCATGCTCGAAGCTTCACGGATTGAGAACTTTGCATCTGAAGACGTTCGCAGGCTGGTGACGCAGGCGCACAGGCGCATCCTGCAAGCCATTGAGGCGCAAGACGCAGACGCCGCACGGCGTCGTGCCGAGCGCGACGTGCAGGCCTATGCCAAGCACCTCGAGGCTGCGGTCACCGCCGTTGGTCAGCAGATGAAGCAGGAAAATACCCATGTTTGATACGCGCAAAGAACTCCACTGGGGGCGCTTGATGAGCTGCTATGCAGCGCGTCCGCCCAATGTCAACGCCATGCTGCAGCGCAGCCTGTCCCTGTCGGCTGACAAAGTAGCGGTGGTTGATGGCGAGGTGCGTATGACTTACCGCGAACTCGATGTAAAGACCGCAACGCTCGCCACCAGCCTGGCAGCTCGGGGCATCAAACAGGGCGACCGCGTGGCTGTCATGATTGCCAACCAGCTTGAAGCGGTGCTCAGCGTGGTCGCGATTGCCCGGCTGGGCGCTATCCTGGTCCCTATAGGCACCCGTTTGCGCCGTCCC
>JAYWBS010000184.1:0-31751 GCA_043781295.1 Polaromonas sp. | reverse complement strand
TGGTCAAAAGGCGGATCAAGAAATTCCCGTCGAAAAAAGGCGGGGAGCCTATGAATCGGCGGTTTGATTGGATGCCTTTTATTAAGTGAACAGCATTGGGGTCAGACTCCAATTAAAATCAACTCCCCCAAGCCAACGCTTCCCAACATCATGGCCCGCCTCCCCCGCTTGACGCTTCCCGGCTACCCGCACCACATCATTCAGCGGGGCAACAATCGCCAAGCTATTTTCACCACAGTGGCTGACTACCAATACCTGCTGGCCTTGCTGGACGAAAACGCCAAAAAGTTTGCCGTAGACATTCACGCCTACGTGCTGATGACCAACCACTTTCATTTGCTGGCTACGCCGCAAACTGACACCGGATTGCCGCAAATGATGCAGGCGGTGGGCCGTAGCTATGTGCGTTATTTCAATGATTTGCAGACCCGTACCGGCACGCTCTGGGAGGGGCGCTATCGGTCAACGCTGATTCAGACGGACCGCTACCTGCTGGCCTGTATGGCGTATATTGACTTGAACCCGGTGCGCGCAGGCATGGTGGCTGAGGCGCGTGACTACCCCTGGTCCAGCCACGATTTTTATGTCGGCTTGCGCAGCGACAAACTCATCACCCCGCATGCCTTGTTTTGGGACTTGGCCAATACGCCTTTTGGGCGCGAAGTGGCTTACGCCGATTTGGTGCGGGCCGGTGTCAGTGCGCAGCAGCAGGCGGCCTTGACCCGTTCAACACTTGCTGGATGGGCGCTGGGCGAGGATGGTTTTGTGGCAAATCTGCAAAAAATAACGAAACGCCGCGTCACGATGGCCAAAGCTGGCCGGCCCTTTAGCAAAACTGTAGAGATTGGAAAGAAGCCTAAGTCTTTGATTTATATAAACAGTGCTGGCGAAAACTAATCTGTCCCTATTTAATTTGTGACTGATTTAATCGGTCTTTAATTGGAGTCTGACCCCAATTAAAGTATTTGGCATTGTTGTTGCTACGATTTATTATCTACGTCCCCACGATAAATTTAGGAGTGCGCCATGACCACGGCTGCTGAGATCAAGCATTTTCAAGACCACGGTTTGTATTCACCTGCCAACGAGCATGACGCTTGTGGCGTGGGTTTTGTGGCGCACATCAAGGGGCACAAGTCGCACGCCATCGTGCAGCAGGGCTTGAAGATTCTTGAAAACCTGGACCATCGGGGTGCCGTGGGTGCTGACAAGCTGATGGGCGATGGCGCGGGCATTTTGATTCAACTGCCAGATGCCCTGTACCGGGAAGAAATGGCCAAGCAGGCTGTGGTGCTGCCGCCACCGGGTGAATACGGCGTGGGCATGGTGTTTTTGCCGAAAGAACATGCGTCCCGCCTGGCCTGCGAGCAGGCGCTTGAGCGCGCGGTACGCGCCGAAGGCCAGGTGCTGCTGGGCTGGCGCGATGTGCCTGTCAACCGTGACATGCCGATGTCGCCCACCGTGCGTGAAAAAGAGCCGATTTTGCGGCAGATTTTCATTGGCCGTGGCAATGACGTCATCGTGCAGGACGCACTCGAGCGCAAGCTATACGTCATCCGCAAAACCGCCAGTGCTGCGATTCAAAACCTGCACCTGACGCACAGCAAAGAATATTACGTGCCCAGCATGTCCAGCCGCACCGTGGTCTACAAAGGCCTGTTGCTGGCCAACCAGGTCGGTACCTACTACCTTGACTTGCAAGACACGCGCTGCGTCTCTGCGCTGGGCCTGGTGCACCAGCGGTTTTCTACCAACACCTTCCCTGAATGGCCATTGGCGCACCCGTACCGCTACGTGGCGCACAACGGCGAAATCAACACCGTCAAGGGCAACTACAACTGGATGAAGGCGCGTGAGGGCGTGATGTCGTCCCCCGTGCTCGGCGCTGACCTGCAAAAGCTCTACCCCATCAGCTTTGCCGACCAGTCAGACACCGCCACCTTTGACAACTGCCTGGAACTGCTGACCATGTCGGGCTACCCGATCAGCCAGGCCGTGATGATGATGATCCCCGAGCCGTGGGAGCAGCACACCACGATGGACGAGCGCCGCAAAGCGTTTTACGAATACCACGCTGCCATGCTGGAGCCGTGGGACGGCCCGGCGTCAATTGTCTTCACCGATGGTCGCCAGATTGGCGCCACGCTAGACCGCAACGGCCTGCGCCCGTCGCGTTACTGCGTCACCGATGATGATTTGGTCATCATGGCGTCTGAATCAGGCGTGCTCCCGATTCCAGAGCACAAAATCATTCGCAAATGGCGCTTGCAGCCTGGCAAGATGTTTTTGATTGACCTTGAACAAGGCCGCATGGTCGATGACGAAGAAATCAAAGCGACGCTGGCGCACAGCAAGCCATACAAGCAGTGGATTGAGAATTTGCGGATCAAATTGGATGATGTGAAGGCCAAAGAGCCCTCACCCCAACCCTCTCCCGTAAACGGGAGAGGGGGCAAGACCTCTTCACTCCCTCTCCCGAGCACGGGAGAGGGCAGGGGTGAGGGCACGTCCCTCCTAGACCGCCAGCAAGCCTTCGGCTACACCCAGGAAGACATCAAATTTTTAATGTCCCCAATGGCCGCCAACGGCGAAGAAGCCACTGGCTCCATGGGCAACGACTCGCCACTGGCCGTGCTGTCGAACAAAAACAAATCGCTGTACAACTACTTCAAGCAGTTGTTTGCGCAGGTGACGAATCCGCCGATTGACCCGATTCGCGAGGCGATTGTGATGTCGCTCGTGTCCTTTGTCGGCCCCAAGCCGAACCTGCTGGACATCAACCAGGTCAACCCCCCAATGCGGCTTGAAGTCAGCCAGCCGGTGTTGAACGTGGCCGATATGCAAAAGCTGCGCGACATTGAATTGCACACGCAAGGCAAGTTCAAAAGCTACACACTGGACATCACCTACCCGCTGGCCTGGGGCCATGAAGGCGTGGAGGCCAAACTCGCATCGCTGTGCGCTGAGGCGGTTGATGCGATCAAAACTGGCAAAAACATTCTCATCATCAGCGACCGCGCCTTGAGCGCCACGCAGGTCGCTATTCCTGCCTTGCTGGCGCTGTCGGCCATTCATCAGCATTTGGTCAGTGTTGGTTTGCGCACCACGGCTGGCCTGGTGGTTGAGACTGGTTCAGCCCGGGAAGTCCACCACTTTGCCGTGCTGGCGGGTTACGGCGCTGAAGCCGTTCACCCGTACCTGGCGATGGAAACCCTGGCTGAAATGCACAAGGGCTTGCCTGGTGACCTGAGCACTGAAAAAGCCATTTACAACTACACCAAAGCCATTGGTAAAGGCCTGTCGAAAATCATGTCCAAAATGGGCGTGTCAACCTACATGAGCTACTGTGGCGCGCAGTTGTTTGAAGCCATTGGCCTGAGCCGCGAGATGATTGCCAAGTTCTTCACCGGCACGGCCAGCCAGGTCGAAGGCATGGGCGTGTTTGAGATTGCCGAAGAAGCGCTGCGCATGCACCGCTCTGCTTTCAGCGATGACCCGGTGCTGACCAACATGCTGGACGCGGGTGGCGAATATGCCTTCAGGGTGCGTGGTGAAAACCACATGTGGACGCCCGACGCGATTGCCAAATTACAGCACGCCACGCGCTCCAACAACTTCAACACCTACAAGGAATACGCCCAGCTCATCAACGACCAGAACCGCCGCCACATGACGCTGCGCGGGCTGTTTGAGTTCAAGATTGACCCGAGCAAAGCCATTCCAATTGACGAGGTTGAATCGGCCAAAGAAATCGTCAAACGCTTTGCCACGGGTGCCATGTCGCTCGGCTCCATCAGTACCGAGGCCCACGCCACGCTGGCCGTGGCCATGAACCGTATTGGCGGCAAAAGCAACACGGGTGAGGGCGGTGAAGACCCCAACCGCTACCGCCAGGAGCTCAAAGGCATCCCGATCAAGAAGGGTGAAACTTTGAAGAGTGTGATCGGCGAGAAAGCGGTGGAAGTCGATTTGCCGTTGCAAGACGGCGATTCGCTGCGCTCAAAAATCAAGCAGGTGGCTTCCGGCCGCTTTGGCGTTACCGCTGAATATCTGGTGTCGGCTGACCAGATTCAAATCAAAATGGCGCAGGGTGCCAAGCCTGGTGAGGGCGGCCAATTGCCCGGCGGCAAGGTTAGTGAATACATTGGCGCGCTGCGCTATTCAGTGCCCGGCGTGGGGCTGATCTCACCGCCACCGCACCACGACATCTATTCGATTGAAGACCTGGCGCAGCTGATTCATGATTTGAAAAACGTCAATCCGCGTGCCAGCATCAGCGTCAAGCTGGTCAGTGAAGTCGGCGTGGGCACGATTGCCGCAGGCGTCACCAAAGCCAAGGCCGATCACATTGTGATAGCAGGCCATGACGGTGGCACGGGCGCGTCGCCCTGGTCGTCTATCAAGCACGCCGGCAGCCCGTGGGAAATCGGTCTGGCTGAAACCCAGCAAACGCTGGTGCTGAACCGCCTGCGTGGCCGCATTCGTGTGCAGGCCGATGGCCAGATGAAAACCGGCCGTGACGTGGTGATTGGCGCGCTGCTGGGTGCGGATGAATTCGGCTTTGCCACCGCCCCACTGGTGGTGGAGGGCTGCATCATGATGCGCAAGTGCCACCTCAACACCTGCCCGGTCGGCGTGGCCACGCAAGACCCGGTGCTGCGCCAGAAATTCAGCGGCAAGCCTGAGCATGTCGTCAACTATTTCTTCTTTGTGGCCGAAGAAGCCCGCCAGTTGATGGCGCAACTCGGCGTGCGTACATTTGACGAGCTGATTGGCCGGGCAGACTTGCTCGACACGCAAAAAGGCATTGAACACTGGAAGGCCACCGGCCTTGACTTTGCGCGATTGTTCTACCAGCCCAATGTACCGGCTGATGTGCCGCGTCTGCACACATCAACCCAGGAGCATGGCCTGGAGAAAGCGCTGGACGTGCGTTTGATTGAAAAATCAAAAGCGGCGATTGAAAAAGGCGAAAAAGTCCAGTTCATCGAGGTGGCGCGCAATGTCAACCGCACCGTCGGCGCGATGCTGTCGGGCGAGCTGACCCGCGTGCGGCCCGAAGGCTTGCCAGACGACACGCTGCGCATTCAGCTTGAAGGCACGGGCGGCCAGTCATTTGGCGCGTTCCTGGCCAAAGGCATCACCATGTACTTGATTGGTGACGCGAACGACTACACCGGCAAGGGCCTGAGCGGTGGGCGCATCGTGGTGCGGCCCAGCATTGACTTTCGCGGCGAGTCGCACAAAAACACCATCGTTGGCAACACCGTTCTGTACGGCGCAACCACCGGTGAGGCGTTTTTCAGCGGCGTGGCGGGTGAGCGCTTTGCCGTGCGCCTGTCAGGTGCCACAGCGGTTGTGGAAGGCACAGGCGACCACGGCTGCGAATACATGACCGGCGGCACGGTGGCCGTGCTGGGCAAAACCGGGCGCAACTTCGCAGCCGGCATGAGCGGCGGCGTGGCCTATGTGTATGACGAAGACGGCCAGTTTGCCACCCGTTGCAACACGTCCATGGTCAGCCTGGACAAAGTGGTGACAACGGCTGAGCAGCACACCCATGACAAGTCAGATTGGCATGCCGAGGAGAGCGATGAAGCACTGCTCAAACGCCTGCTGCAAGACCACAACCGCTGGACCGGCAGCAAGCGTGCGCGCGAGTTGCTGGACACCTGGACTGAGTCGCGTTTGAAGTTTGTGAAAGTCTTCCCGAACGAGTACAAGCGCGCGCTGCTGGAGCGCAAGGACCGCCGCCTGAATGCGGCAACCGAGACGACACGGGCACAGGTGCAGACCAACCGTGAAGCAGTGGGTGTAAAATAAATGCTATTAATTTAGGAGCTGTTTGCGCCCGAATTTATTGGGCTACAGCACTAAATGTCACCTAAAACATACCTAAAAAAACCTAAAACGGCCTCTAAAAAGTCTTTTTGAAGCAAATTATTCGTACAGGACAGCATCATGGGAAAAATCACCGGTTTCATGGAATTCGAGCGTTTGGAAGAGGGCTACAAGCCCGTGCCCGAGCGGCTGAAGAACTACAAAGAGTTTGTCATTGGCCTGGACGACGCGCAGGCCAACAAGCAGGCTGCCCGCTGCATGGACTGCGGCACGCCGTTTTGTAACACGGGCTGTCCGGTCAACAACATCATTCCTGACTTCAACGACATGGTGTTTCGCGCCGACTGGAAAAATGCGATTGAAACGCTGCACAGCACCAACAACTTTCCCGAGTTCACAGGCCGCATTTGCCCCGCACCGTGCGAAGCCGCCTGCACACTGAATGTGAACGACGATGCGGTGGGCATCAAGTCGATTGAGCACGCCATCATTGACCGCGCCTGGGCCGAAGGCTGGGTCAAGCCGCAGTTGCCAAAGCACAAAACCGGTAAAAAAATCGCCATCGTCGGCAGCGGCCCCGCAGGCATGGCTGCCGCCCAGCAACTGGCGCGCGCAGGCCATGACGTCACACTGTTTGAAAAGAACGACCGCGTGGGCGGCTTGTTGCGCTACGGCATTCCTGACTTCAAGATGGAGAAAATCCACATCGATCGCCGCGTGGAGCAAATGACAGCTGAAGGCGTGACGTTTAAATGCGGCGTGATGGTTGGCAACCTGCCCAAAGACTCCAAAGTCACCAACTGGGCAAAAGAGACGATTAGCCCAGAGCAGTTGCAAAAAGACTTTGATGCAGTGATGTTGACCGGTGGTGCAGAACAATCACGCGACTTACCAGTGCCTGGCCGAGACTTGGACGGCGTGCACTTCGCCATGGAGTTTTTGCCATCGCAAAACAAGGTCAATGCAGGCGACAAGGTCAAGGGCCAGCTGCGCGCAGATGGCAAACACGTCATCGTGATTGGCGGTGGCGACACCGGCAGCGACTGCGTGGGCACCAGCAACCGCCACGGCGCGGTCAGCGTCACGCAGTTTGAGCTGATGCCTCAGCCACCCGAAGAAGAAAATCGTCCCATGACCTGGCCGTACTGGCCCGTCAAACTGCGCACCTCATCGAGCCACCAGGAAGGCTGCGAGCGCGAATTTGCGATCTCCACCAAAGAGCTGTTGGGTGAAAAAGGCAAAGTCACAGGCCTGAAGACCGTTCGCGTTGCGTGGGTCAACGGCAAGATGGTTGAAGTCGCTGGGTCTGAGCAAACCCTCAAAGCCGACCTGGTGCTGTTGGCGATGGGTTTTGTGTCACCTGTCGCGTCGATTCTGGAATCCTTCGGTATCGACAAAGACAACCGTGGCAACGCCAAAGCCAGCGATGCATTTATAGGCGGCTACGCCACTAACGTGCCCAAGGTGTTTGTGGCGGGCGACATTCGCCGTGGCCAAAGCCTGGTGGTGTGGGCGATTCGCGAAGGCCGTCAGGCAGCGCGTTCGGTGGATGAGTTTTTAATGGGTTACAGCGACTTGCCACGTTAGTAACGCTATTTGCTATAAATTTATGAGCTGCTTGCGCCCGAATTCATTGGGCTACAGCCCTAAAAGGCAGGTATTTTTGGCATAAAAAGGTTCAAAAAGCAGTTTTTTGAACCTTTTTTCATTTGCAGGCGACTCAGCAGCATCATTCAATCCCTTTATGATCGACGTTGCACTGTTGAAACCCCTGCACCCATCAAGCTCTTAATCCATGTCTGCGTCAGAACCCACTGCCTTGGTTGAATTCAAGGACGTTACCTTCTCGTACCCCGGGTCAAGTGGCGACCGCGTCATTTTGGACAAGGTCACGCTGTCAGTGCCGCGCGGCAAAGTCACCGCGCTCATGGGGGCTTCAGGTGGCGGCAAAACCACCGTGTTACGCCTGATTGGCGGGCAGCAAAAGGCCAACGCCGGGCAGGTGCTGTTTGACGGTAAAAACGTTGCTGACTTTCATCAAAATGAGCTGTATGCCGCACGTCGCCGTATGGGCATGCTGTTTCAGTTCGGCGCGCTGTTCACGGATTTGAGCGTGTTTGACAACGTCGCCTTTCCGCTGCGCGAACACACCGATTTGTCGGCTGATTTGATTCGCGACATTGTGCTGATGAAGCTCAATGCCGTCGGCCTGCGCGGCGCACGCGATTTGATGCCGAGCGAAATTTCTGGTGGCATGGCACGCCGTGTGGCGCTGGCTAGAGCCATTGTGCTTGACCCAGAACTCATCATGTACGACGAGCCGTTTGCCGGGCTGGATCCGATCTCGCTCGGCACCGCTGCGCAACTGATTCGCCAGCTCAATGACACGCTGGGCATCACGTCCATCGTTGTGTCGCATGACCTGGAAGAAACCTTTCGTATTGCCGACAAAGTGATTATTTTGGCCAACGGCGGTATTGCCGCACAGGGCACACCTGACGAAGTGCGTCATTCCACTGATCCGCTGGTGCACCAGTTTGTCAATGCGCTGAGCGAAGGGCCAGTCAAGTTTCATTACCCCGGCCCGGATGTGGCCACTGACTTTGGCAACCCTGCTGCTACGCAAAATGGCAAGCGTTCATGAGCCAAGCCAAATCAAACCTCATCTCGAATCTGGGTTTTGCCGTGCGCGAGCAGTTGGGTCACCTGGGTTACGCAACGCGTCTGTTCATGCGCTTGCTGGCCATGAGCGGCTCAGCGCTCAAGCGTTTTGGCCTGGTACGTGACCAGATTTTCTTTTTAGGCAATTACTCGCTGGCCATCATCTCGGTGTCTGGCCTGTTTGTCGGTTTTGTGCTCGGCTTGCAGGGCTACTACACCTTGCAGAGATATGGCTCATCAGAAGCGCTCGGCCTGCTGGTGGCGCTCAGTTTGGTGCGTGAGCTGGGGCCGGTGATTACCGCGCTGTTGTTCGCGGGCCGCGCCGGTACGGCCTTGACAGCTGAAATTGGCCTGATGAAAGCGGGCGAGCAGCTATCGGCCATGGAAATGATGGCAGTTGACCCGGTGCGGCGCATTCTGGCCCCGCGCTTTTGGGGCGGCATCATCGCCATGCCTATTTTGGCCGCAGTATTCAGTGCAGTCGGTGTGATTGGCGGATGGATTGTTGGCGTGGTCATGATTGGTATTGACGCTGGCTCGTTCTGGAGCCAAATGCAGGGCGGCGTGGATGTGTGGCGCGACGTGGGTAACGGTATCGTCAAAAGCTTTGTGTTTGGTGTCACCGTCACTTTTGTGGCGCTGTACCAGGGCTTTGAGGCGCAGCCCACACCAGAAGGTGTGTCGCGGGCGACCACGCGCACCGTCGTGGTGGCATCGCTGGCGGTGCTGGGCCTGGACTTTTTGCTCACCACGCTGATGTTCAGCATTTAGCCGACTATCATGCCAAAATACACGCAATGCGGTAGCGATTTATTGATTGACCGCAAGGGATTTGAAAGTAAAAACAATGCAACGCTCAAAAACTGATCTGTGGGTAGGTTTGTTTGTGCTGATAGGCGCGGCGGCTATTTTGTTTCTGGCGCTCAAGTCGGCCAATCTGTTGAGCCTGAACTTTGATACGTCTTACAAAGTCACCGCCAAGTTCGACAACATAGGCGGCTTAAAACCTCGTGCTGCTGTCAAAAGCGCTGGCGTGGTGATTGGCCGGGTTGAGAACATCAGCTTTGACGACAAGTCCTACCAGGCCAGCGTCAACATGGCGATGGAAAGCAAGTATGTTTTCCCCAAAGATTCGTCACTGAAAATACTGACCAGCGGCCTACTGGGTGAGCAATACATCGGCATTGAAGCCGGGGCAAGCGATAAAAACATGGCGGCTGGCGATGTGATCAAACAAACACAGTCTGCGGTGGTGCTTGAAAACCTGATCAGCCAGTTTTTGTATAGTAAGGCGGCTGACAGCAGTTCAGGGTCAGGTGCAGCTTCTGGTGTTGCGCCTGCGGCAGCGACCAATTCAGGGACGAATGAGAAAAAATGAAAATACAAAACACGATAAAACAAACATCATGGCGTGTGGCTCTTGCCGGGCTGGTTTTGGCATTTGTCCAGGGCTGTGCTACAGGCCCCAACGCCAACCCGGCTGATCCGCTGGAGCCTTTTAACCGCAGCGTCTTTAACTTCAATGACGGTGTAGATCGCGCCATTCTCAAGCCGGTGGCTACGGCGTACCGCGATGTCACGCCTTCGCCGGTGCGTACCGGTATCAGCAACTTCTTTGGCAATATTTCCGACATCTGGTCGGTCGTTAACAACGTGTTGCAGCTCAAACCCAAAGAAGCGCTTGAAACCGGGATGCGCGTGGCCTTCAACACCATTTTTGGCTTTGCGGGTGTGTTTGATATTGGCACTGAAATGCGACTGCAAAGAAACAAGCAGGATTTTGGTCAAACCCTGGGCTATTGGGGTGTGGAGTCTGGCGCCTATGTTGTGTTGCCATTTTTCGGACCTTCATCGGTTCGGGATACGGTGGGCAGCCTGGTCGATGCCAATGCCGACTTGGTGAACCGGACAGACCGGGTGCGGGTGCGTAATTCTCTGGCTACTCTTCGCGTGGTGGACACCCGGGCCAGGTTCCTTGATACTGGCGATGTACTCGACCAGGCGGCTCTTGATAAATACAGTTTTGTGCGTG
The DNA here is from genome assembly GCA_043781295.1 of Polaromonas sp. GTDB lineage: Bacteria > Pseudomonadota > Gammaproteobacteria > Burkholderiales > Burkholderiaceae_C > Polaromonas. Next base: position 21,217 of record JAYWBS010000184.1, on the reverse strand, counting down.
ATTTGTACCTGCAGCGCAGGCGCAGCTCGATTGGCAAGGAGCCAGCTGCTGTCGAAGAGCGTTACGACTTGCCTGCGCCGAGCACGCCGCCAGCAAAGTAAATGCCAAGACGCGCAGGTAAATGCCGTGCAAAGCTTGCGCGAAACCGTTTAAAACTGCCCATTTTTTAAAACCTCTACACCCAGTCAAGGTACACCCCTTGCCCCATGATGCGTTGTACAGATGCAAAGTTACTTTTGAAAGCCACACATGAACCGTAGAACCCTGGGCCATCTTGCCGCCGTTTTTATCAGCGCCGCGCTGCTTGTGGCACCGCTTGCTCGCGCCGCAGACGAAGCCCCGGATGCGCTGATCAAACGTTTGTCCGCTGAAGTGCTGGACAACATCAAGTCAGACAAATCGGTTCTGGCCGGCGACATGACCAAAGTAATCTCGCTGGTAGACAGCCAGATCATGCCGAACGTGAATTTTGTGCGCATGACCGCTTCAGCGGTCGGACGCAACTGGCGTCAGGCCACACCTGAGCAGCAAAAAAAGCTTCAGGACGAGTTCAAAACCCTGTTGGTGCGTACCTACTCTGGTGCACTCGCGCAGGTCAAGGAGCAAACTGTCAACGTCAAACCTCTTCGCGCTGCAGCTGCTGATACAGAGGTCGTCGTGCGGACGGAAGTGCTGGGCCGTGGCGAGCCCATTCAGCTGGATTACCGCCTGGAAAAAGTAGCTACCGGCTGGAAGATTTATGACCTGAACGTCCTCGGCGTTTGGTTGGTTGAAACCTACCGCACCCAGTTTGCGCAAGAGATCAGCACCAAGGGCATTGACGGCCTGATCACGTCGCTTTCTGAGCGCAACAAAACCAACGCTGGCAAAAAGTCGTAAGACGATTATCAAGTTTGCTGCCCGCCATGCTGCGCTTGCCCGCCACCGTGACCCACGCCCAGGCTGTAGAAATTGCACGCGAGTTGGGCTCGCAAGTCGCATTGCAATCCGCCGACGTGGTGCTTGAGGCAAGTGAGTTGCATGAATTTGATTCGTCTTCGCTGGCCGTTATGCTGGCGTGCAGGCGTGAGGCGCTGGCACTTGGCAAGGCTTTTTCAGTGCATGGTATGCCCGCCCGCCTGCGCCAACTGGCCAGTCTTTATGGCGTTGCAGAACTTGTTCCTGCCGCCTCGCCAGCAGCTGTTTAAACCTGCCTGTTCAGGGCCATGCGCATTTTGCGCAAAGCGCAACACGCTGAGCCCTTAAAATAGAGGGCTCATGCCAGCTATTTCATTCAAATCAGTTTCCAAAACCTATCCCACCAAACGCGGTCAATCAGGCGCAGCAGTCAAGGCACTTGACGACGTCAGCTTTGACATTCAGCAGGGCGAATTTTTTGGCCTGCTAGGGCCAAACGGGGCAGGTAAAACATCTCTCATCAGCATTTTGGCGGGTCTTTCACGCGCCAGCAGTGGTGCAGTGAAGGTACACGGTTTCGATGTGGTTAAAGACTACGCTGCCGCCCGCCGCACATTGGGCGTGGTGCCGCAAGAGCTGGTGTTTGACCCGTTTTTCAGCGTCCGTGAAGCGCTGCGCATTCAGTCGGGTTACTTCGGCATTAAGGACAACGACGCGTGGATTGACGAGCTGCTGGTCAGCCTGGGCCTGGCAGACAAAGCCAACGCCAACATGCGCCAGCTTTCAGGCGGTATGAAGCGCCGCGTGCTGGTGGCCCAGGCGCTGGTGCACAAGCCGCAAGTTATCGTGCTGGACGAGCCGACCGCAGGCGTTGATGTCGAGTTGCGCCAAACGCTGTGGCAGTTTATTGCCAAGCTCAATAAACAAGGCAGCACCGTGCTGCTGACGACGCATTACCTGGAAGAAGCCGAGGCACTGTGCAGCCGCATTGCCATGCTCAAGCAGGGCAAAGTGGTGGCACTCGCACAAACGTCTGAGCTGCTCAAAGCGGCGTCGTCAAACGTGTTGCGCTTCAAGATTGATAGCGAGTTGCCTAAAGCGCTGGCCGACAAAGCGCGCATCACGGGGCGTATTGTGCAGTTCCCCGCGCACAACGCCAATGAGATTGAGCAGTACCTGGCCGCGATTCGTGAGGCAGGTTTGGTGGCTGAGGATGTGGAAATAAGAAAGGCTGATCTTGAGGATGTTTTCCTCGATGTCATGTCGGATAAGTCGGGAGTCGCAGCATGACCGGTATGCAAACACTTCTGTACAAAGAAACGCTGCGTTTCTGGAAAGTCGGTTTTCAAACCGTAGGCGCCCCGGTGCTGACGGCTGTTATGTATATGCTGATTTTTGGCCATGTGCTGGAAGGTCAAGTCAAGGTCTATGGCACGGTTAACTACACCGCCTTTTTGGTGCCTGGCCTGGTGATGATGAGCGTGCTGCAAAACGCTTTTGCCAACAGTTCGTCGTCACTGATTCAAAGCAAAATCATGGGCAGCCTGGTGTTTGTGCTGCTCACGCCGCTGTCGCATTGGCACTGGTTTTTTGCGTATGTGGGTGCTGCCATTGCGCGTGGTTTGCTGGTCGGGACGGGCGTGTTTATCGTGACAGCCTATTTTGGCCGGCCAGACTTTGCTTACCCGCTGTGGATTGTGCTGTTTGCATTTTTGGGTGCGGCCATGCTGGGCGCGCTGGGTGTGATTGCCGGGTTGTGGTCAGACAAATTCGACCAGATGGCGGCGTTTCAAAACTTTGTCATCATGCCGATGACGTTTTTAAGCGGCGTGTTTTATTCGATTCATTCATTGCCACCGTTCTGGCAAACCGTTAGCCACCTGAACCCGTTTTTCTACATGATTGATGGCTTCAGGTACGGGTTTTTTGGTGTGAGTGATGTGTCACCGTGGTTGAGCCTAGGCATCGTATCAACCGCCTTGATTGTGGTGAGTGCCATCGCCGTCAACATGCTGCGTACCGGCTACAAAATTCGGCACTAAAAAAAGAAAATTAAACATGACCAGCGAAGAACTCCAATCCATTATCGCCAGCAGCTTGCCGTGCGAGCACATTGAACTGTCAGGTGACGGCCAGCATTGGTACGCCACCATTGTCTCCAGCATCTTTGAAGGCCAACGCCTGATTCAGCGGCATCAAAAAGTCTACGCCACGCTGGGTGGCCGCATCCAGACCAACGAAGTGCATGCGCTGTCGATGAAAACTTACACACCTGCTGAGTGGGCTAGCAACCCAACAAACTAAATCATGGACAAGTTACTCATCAAAGGCGGCCAGGTACTCAGAGGCACCGTCACCATTTCAGGCGCTAAAAACGCAGCGCTACCAGAGCTGTGCGCCGCGCTGCTGACGGCTGACACGGTCACGCTTGAAAACGTACCTGGCTTGCAAGACGTGTCCACCATGCTCAAACTGATCCGCAATATGGGTGTGGTCGCAGAGCGTAACAAGCACGTACCAAGCACCATCACCATCAATGCGGGCGCTTTGACATCCCCCGAAGCGCCTTACGAGCTGGTCAAAACCATGCGCGCATCGGTGCTGGCCCTAGGGCCCCTGCTGGCGCGCTTTGGCGAGGCCACGGTCTCATTACCCGGTGGCTGTGCCATTGGCTCGCGCCCGGTAGACCAGCACATCAAAGGCATGCAGGCCATGGGCGCTGAGATTGTGGTCGAGCATGGCTACATGATTGCCAAGCTGCCTAAGTCTAGAGGCCGCCTGAAAGGCTGCAGCATCACCACTGACATGGTGACGGTCACGGGCACTGAAAACTTTTTGATGGCGGCTAGCCTGGCCGAAGGTGAAACCATTTTGGAAAACGCAGCGCAAGAACCCGAGATCGGCGACCTGGCTGAAATGCTCATCAAGATGGGCGCAAAAATTGAAGGCCACGGCACGCGCCGTATCCGCATTCAGGGCGTTGAGCATTTGCACGGCTGCACCCATCAGGTGGTAGCTGACCGGATTGAGACAGGCACATTCTTGTGTGCTGTAGCCGCTACCGGCGGTGACGTAACGCTGCTGCACGCTAGAAGCGACCATCAGGACGCGCTGGTTGACAAGCTGCGTGAGGCAGGCGCAACCGTTACGGCCATCGAAGGCGGTATGCGTATCCAGTCCCAGGGTCGATTGAAAGCCCAGTCGTTTCGCACGACCGAGTACCCCGGTTTTGCAACCGACATGCAGGCTCAGTTCATGGCGCTCAATGCGGTGTCGCACGGCTCGGCGACAGTGCTAGAGACAATTTTTGAAAACCGTTTCATGCACGTCAATGAAATGGTACGCCTGGGTGCCAAAATTCAAATTGAAGGCAAAGTCGCTGTCATGGAAGGCGTTGAAAAATTGTCTGGCGCGACGGTGATGGCCACTGACTTGCGTGCGTCTGCCAGTCTGGTGATAGCTGGTCTGGTGGCCGATGGTGAAACACTGATTGACCGCATCTACCACCTGGACCGGGGCTATGACCAGATGGAAGCGAAGCTGCGCGGTATTGGCGCTGATATCGAAAGGGTCAAAGCATGATCACAGCAACTAGCCCCCACGCTTGTCACTTCGTGTACTGCGCTGCCCCCCGAGGGGGCCGCCCGCCTGCAGTCCGGCAAAGCCGGCCCTGCGGCTTGAACTTGGCAAGAGGGGAGCAGCAGCCATGATCACCATTGCGTTGTCTAAGGGCCGGATTTTTGACGACATCCTGCCGCTGCTTAAAAGCGCAGGCATCGAGGTGCTGGACGACCCGGACAAGTCACGTAAGCTGATTCTGGACACCAACCAGCCCGACGTACGCGTGCTGCTGGTGCGCGCCACTGATGTGCCCACCTATGTGCAGTACGGCGGTGCAGACATGGGCGTGGTCGGTAAAGACACGCTGCTTGAATCAGGCAATAGCTTTGGAAGCAACGCAGGCGTTGCGGGCCTGTATCAGCCGTTAGATTTACAAATCGCCAAATGCCGCATCAGCGTGGCCGTGCGTGAGGGTTTTGACTATGCGGCGGCGATGAAGCAGGGCTCCCGCATGACAGTTGCTACCAAATATGTGGCTATTGCGCGTGACTTTTTTGCATCCAAAGGCGTACACGTTGACTTGATCAAACTCTATGGCAGCATGGAACTGGCCCCACTGACTGGGCTGGCCGATGCAATCGTTGATTTGGTATCAACCGGCAACACCCTCAAAGCCAACCACCTGGTTGAAGTTGAACGCATCATGGACATCAGCTCGCATCTGGTGGTCAACCAGACAGCGCTGAAATTAAAACAAGCGCCGATTCGCAAGATCATTGATGCGTTTGCCTTGGCTGTTAAAAAGTAAACTGAAAAAATCTAAAATGCTATGACTTTAATAGCTGCTCCCGCCCGTATTTCAACGACTTCAGGCACTTTTGAGGCTGAATTTCAGGCGCGTTTGCATTGGTCAACCGATACTGATGCCGCCATAGAGCAGCGCGTGGCCGATATTCTGGCTGACGTGCAAAAACGCGGGGACAAGGCAGTGCTTGACTACACCGCGCGTTTTGACGGGCTTGATGTTGCATCCATGAGCGCGCTTGAGCTGACCCAAGCCGAACTCAAAGCCGCATTCGAGGCGATACCCGCAGCCCAGCGCGACGCACTTCAAGTGGCTGCCCAGCGCGTACGCACTTATCACGAGGCACAAAAGAAAGCCAATGGTCAAAGCTGGAGCTACCGCGACGAAGACGGCACGCTGCTTGGCCAAAAAGTCACGCCACTTGACCGCGTCGGCATTTACGTACCGGGCGGCAAGGCGGCGTACCCGTCCTCAGTGCTGATGAATGCGATTCCCGCACACGTGGCTGGCGTTGGTGAAATCATCATGGTTGTGCCCACCCCAAAAGGTGAAAAGAACGCCCTGGTTTTAGCCGCCGCTTATGTTGCTGGCGTTACCCGTGCCTTCACCATTGGTGGCGCACAAGCGGTGGCTGCATTGGCCTACGGCACGCAAACTGTGCCTAAGGTTGACAAAATCACCGGCCCCGGCAACGCTTACGTCGCCAGCGCTAAAAAGCGCGTGTTCGGTATGGTCGGCATCGACATGATTGCCGGGCCGTCAGAAATATTGGTGCTGGCTGACGGCACCACGCCTGTCGACTGGGTGGCGATGGACTTGTTTAGCCAGGCCGAGCACGACGAGCTGGCCCAAAGCATTTTGCTGTGCCCTGATGCGGCGTACATTGATGCCGTGCAAGAAGCCATCAATCGCCTGCTGCCTACCATGCCGCGTGCCGCCATCATCGCCAAATCGTTGACAGATCGCGGCGCTTTGATCTTGACTCGTAGCATGAAAGAAGCATGCGACATCAGCAACCGCATCGCGCCCGAGCACCTGGAAGTCAGCAGTCTTGACCCGCACCAATGGGAGCCACTGCTAAAACACGCAGGTGCGATTTTCCTTGGTGCCTACACCAGCGAATCATTGGGCGACTACTGCGCCGGACCCAACCACGTGCTGCCCACCAGCGGCACCGCACGCTTTTCAAGCCCGCTGGGCGTGTACGATTTTCAAAAGCGCAGCAGCATCATTGAAGTCAGCGAGCAGGGCGCGCAAGTGCTCGGCAAGATTGCGGCAGAGCTGGCTTATGGCGAGGGTTTGCAGGCGCATGCACGCGCAGCGGAGATGCGCCTTCGTTAGTTTTTCGGCGGAACTGCGTCTGAAATAAAAATTTTCAGACGTCCGCTTTTTTGCCTTTTGCTTTAGCCGCTGTTTTAGCAACAGCCTTACTCGTTTTTTTTTGGTTTGGCCAAACTCTTTCCAGCCCGCGCCCGCAAAGCACAATCCAGCGCCAGTGCTACCCAGGGTCGCATTGCATCAGGTGAATCCATCGCCTCTTCAGGGCTGCTGAAGTAGTTCATTGATCGCGGTACGCCCTTGGCTGGGTAAGTGAATATCTTGCAGCCCGCCGCCTCGTAGCGGCTACGGGTGCTGTCATCACCCTTAAGCCACAGCTTCTCACCATCACCCAAATCCGCAAGAATCGCAATCGTCAGCCCGTCCGTGCTTATGCCAAAGCCACCAAACATGCGCTTGGCTACGCACCGGCCTGCGCTGGCCAGCAGGTCGCAGCAGTAGTTGGCGAAGTCGGTGTTGGTGGGCATGAATTTCGTTGTTCAAACCAAGGTTCCGCCAACCTGCTTCATCGCGCTTTGTAAATCGGTGTCCAAGGTTGCCAGCGGCAAGCCTTCACGCAGTGCCAATTCCAAATAAGCAGCATCGTAAGACGACAACTTGAAGCGCCTTGCTAATTGCAAGGTGTCGCCCAAGCCACGTGCGGCAGTGCTGGTGTCTACGGTGATGGCCATTTCTGCCAGCAAGCCAACAAAGGCGCTTGTACGCGCCTCTGACACCCAACCCTTGGCCTGCGCTTTGACGAGCACATTGGCAACTTCCAAGGGCCAAACACCTGGTACCAATGCCTCGCCAGTGTCCTGGGTCAGCAAGTCCAGCACTTTTGACGCATAGGCCAGCCGCTCTTGGCTGCCGTCATTCAGCAGCCAGCGCATGACCACCGAGTTGTCCAGCACAAACCGCATCAGTCGCGGCCCGTGTCAATCAGGGTTTTGATGTCAAAGGTTTCAATCATTGGCGCCTCAAGCATCAAGGCTCGCATACCCGCTGCCGCCAGCGCGCCCGCACGACGCACGCTGGTACCCGCAGGTAGCAGGTCAGCCACAGGCTCGCCGCGCTGGGTGATGGTGAAGCCCTGCCCATCACGTACCCGGCGCAACAAATCCGCCAAATGCGTTTTGGTCTCGTAGGAGCCTATGGATTGAAGCTGCATGGTGTGGCCTTCGTTTGCTGTAGACCAGATTGTAGACCAGTTGGTTGGCAGGCGCGGGTTAATGATCCGGTGCGGGAGTGGCTGAAGACGCATTCAGTTGATTAGGGTGTGGGATTTAATTGGATTCTGAGGAAACCGAGATTTCACGGAGGAGGCGGCAGGTTCAGCAATTTGTCAATGTTCTTCCAGCTAGCGTAGGAGAGTGACATTGCTTCTTTGCGTTTGTGAATTGCTATTGCCCACGGTCTCCCTGCCGACCAGTCGAGCAAGTTATCCCAAATGCAACCAGTGTGACCTAGCAAGTCAGATAAGAGCAGTTGACAGCTAACCTCATTGCCATTGAGTAGAGTTGCCGATCGCGGAACGGGATGCCCACCAAACTCGCAGTGATAGCCATAGTCTGTGCCGCGAAACTTGCTCCCTGCTGCTTGTCGAAGTTTCGCAGGGGTAAAAAATGTACGGCGGTCGTCCACGGAACTTCGGAGCCAGCGCTCTGCATCGTTGTCCCTGGCTGCAAAAGCCCACGCAAGATACTCCACTTCCACCAATTGCCTAAGTAGCGCGGCAGCGGCATAGTGCCGACCGTCTGCGAACAAATCGTTGCTCGCAGATACGAGCTGTGCGGCGATTCGAAGTAGAAGAGACACGGCGACGATTTCATCGCTGCCGTGTCCGAACGGCGATACGCCGTTTTTTCGGTCTGTCCCCAGAAAATGGTCAACCACATGAAGTTCAGTGCCGACAACTTCAAACGTCTGAGCAGTGATACTGGCTAGTTCGCGCCTTGCTGCTACTTGCACGGGATCTGACGCTGCAACCTTCGCAAGTAGCTTATATGACTTAACATCGTGATCTGGATACATTGTTTCGAGAGCTTGGTTTAAAAAACTTGTCCAAGTTAGAGGTTATACTTGACCATCTAAATAGTCAAATAAAAAGGCCTGCCACCATGCAAGTTAGCGTAGCAGACATCAAAGCCAAGTTCACGGCCATTGCCCGGCAGGCGGATGCGGGGCAAGAGGTAATCATCACCAATCGGGGGAAGCCCGCTTATCGGCTGCTGCCCATTACCCCAGCGCCGCTGCGTGCGCCTTTTCCTGACACCACGGCGCTGGCCATGTTGTCCAAGCCTAGCCAGGTGCCGGTACACGGCAGCTTTGTGGCTGATTGGCGTGCGCAAAATGAGCGGTTTTAGCCCGCTATGGCTCACACCGTTTATGTAGATACCAGCTTGTTGCTGGCTGCCTTTAGCAACGAGCCGAGCCAGCCCATAGCACTGACGCTGCTGCAAGCCCCGCAATGGACCCAAGTTTGCGTCAGCGACTGGGTTCTAGCCGAGTTTGCCTGCGCACTGCACGCCAAAGTGCAACGCGCGGAGACATCAACTGGCGTGGCGCACACCATTGATCAAACCATCAAGCGCCTGCTTGAGGAGGGCGCTTTGCAGCGCCTGCCCGTGCTGCGTGAGGACTACAGCGCCGTGCAGCGGGTAGTACCAGCCATCAACTGCTTGGTGCGCGGTGCCGATGCCCTGCATTTGGCGGTAGCAGCCAGATGCGGCATGACCCACTTTGCCAGTCTGGACAAAACGCAGCGCTTGGCGGCTCAGCAATGGCTTAGAGAAGTTCAATGCGTGCCCGAGCTGTAGACCAATAAAACCGGGCGCAAGTAGCTCCTATTTTCATAGTGATTTACAACGATGTCACGTATTTATAAAATCCACTTTGAATACACTAAATTCGTGCAACACGAATTTAGTGTATTATCCAAATCATGAAAAACGTCACCATCACAGTTGAAGAATCAGCGCTGGAGTGGGCTCGCATCGAAGCAGCCAAGCGCAATTCCAGCGTTTCGCGCCTTGTTGGCGAAATTTTGACTGAGAAGATGCGCCAAGAAGACGCTTACGCGCAAGCTATGCGCAAGGCCATCAAGTTTGAATCCTGGGGCAAAAGCGATGGCAACTTTTTGACGCGAGACGAGATGTATGAGCGCGCTGGTTTTCGTTGACACCAACGTGCATCTGTACACCAAAGATGCACGAGACACCGACAAACAAATCCGCGCCAGCCAGTGGCTGACCTGGTGCTGGACACAACGCACAGGGCGCATCAGTACCCAAGTGCTCAACGAGTTTTATAACAATGCCATCACCAAATTTCGCGCGGTGGTCACCGTCGAAAAAGCGCGTGAACAAGTTCGCATGCTGCGCTTGTGGCAGCCTCCGCATTTGGACACATACACCGTTGATGGTGCGTGGGCCATGCAAGACCGATACAAGCTGAGCTATTGGGATGCGCTCATCATGTCGTCTGCCCAGCAGCAGGGTTGTAGCTATTTGCTGAGCGAGGATATGCAGCACCTTCAACAATACGACACCGTGCAGGTGATCAACCCGTTTCTCATGACGCCTGCTGAATTTGAGACTTTGAAATGACGACAGAACAACTTGTTCCCAACCCCATCTCCCGCATTCGCCAAGACATCCAGTCCATGCACGCCTACGCGGTTCAAGACTCGACTGGCATGGTCAAGCTTGACGCGATGGAAAACCCGCACTGCCTGCCTGCCGCGCTACAGGCGCACCTCGGGCAGCGCCTCGGTGCGCTGGCGTTGAATCGTTACCCTGGTGGCCGTGTGAATGACTTGCGCCACGCGTTGGCTGACTATGCGCAGATGCCCGAGGGCTTTGACATCATGCTGGGCAATGGGTCGGATGAGTTGATATCGCTGCTGGCGCTGGCTTGTGATGTGCCCAACGCAAGTATCTTGTCGCCGCTGCCCGGCTTTGTGATGTACGGCATGAGCGCGCAGTTGCAGGGCCTGAAATTTATCGGCGTACCGGTGACAGCCGATTTCGAACTCGACGAAGCCGCCATGCTGGCCGCGATTGCAGAGCACAAACCCGCCATCACGTATTTGGCTTACCCCAACAACCCCACCGCCAATTTGTGGGACGACGCGGTTATTGAGAACATCATCAACGCGGCAGGCTTGCAGGGCGGCCTGGTGGTGATGGACGAAGCTTACCAGCCGTTTGCCAGCAAAAGTTACATCAACCGCATTGCCCAGCACAGCCATGTGCTGCTGATGCGCACGCTGAGCAAATTCGGCCTGGCGGGTGTGCGGCTGGGCTACATGATGGGCCCAAAGGCGCTGATTGCCGAAATTGACAAGGTGCGGCCACCGTACAACATCAGCGTGCTGAACTGCGAGTGCGCGCTGTTTGCACTTGAGAACCAAGACGTATTTAAGGCGCAAGCGTTTGATTTGATTGAGCAACGCGCTATGCTTTTGGGTGCGCTGGGCAAGATGCCCGGCGTAAAATGCTGGAAGAGCGATGCCAACATGATCCTCGTGCGGGTAGCCGATAGCACCCCAACCTTTGAGGGCATGAAGGCCCAAGGCGTGCTGGTTAAAAACGTTTCTAAAATGCATCCATTGCTCGCCAATTGTTTGCGCCTGACGGTTGGCACGGCGGATGAAAATCTGCTGATGCTGGCGGCGCTTGAAAAATCTTTATGACTACAACCCTTGCTCCCCGTATCTCTGAAGTCTCACGTAACACCGCCGAGACCAAAATCACCGTCAAGCTCAACCTTGACGGCACGGGCCAGGCCAATCTGTCGACTGGTATCGGCTTTTTTGACCACATGCTCGACCAGATTGCCCGCCACGGCCTGATAGACCTCGACATCCAGTGCGCGGGTGACCTGCACATTGATGGCCATCACACGGTGGAAGACGTGGGCATCACCCTCGGCCAGGCGGTGGCCAAAGCTGTGGGTGACAAAAAGGGTTTGCGCCGCTACGGCCACGCCTATGTGCCGCTTGATGAAGCGCTGAGTCGGGTGGTGGTTGATTTCTCAGGCCGCCCAGGCTTGGAGATGCATGTGCCGTTCAAAAGCGGCATGATCGGCACCTTTGACAGCCAGCTCGCGTATGAGTTTTTTCAGGGCTTTGTGAATCATGCTTTCGTGACCCTGCACATCGTCAACCTGCGCGGCGACAACTCGCACCACCAGGCGGAGACGGTGTTCAAGGCCTTCGCACGCGCCCTGCGCATGGCGCTGGAGATTGACCCGCGCGCCGCCAACGTGATTCCATCGACCAAAGGCTCTTTGTAATCAAAATTCAGCCCAAAAGCTGCTCAAAAAGGGTCAAAAACACCTGTTTTTCGGTATGTTTTGTGCCTCTAGCTCAATAGATTCGGGCGCAAGCAGCTCCTGATTTAATAGCGTATAAATTCCTTAATGACTTCATCCAAAACCGCCGCCAAAACCGTCGCGGTCGTTGATTACGGCATGGGCAACCTGCGCTCAGTCTCGCAGGCGGTGCAGCATGTGGCCGAAGGCAGCGGTTTTGACGTGGTGGTTACCTCAAAGCCTGAAGACGTGATGAACGCCGAGCGCATCGTGCTGCCGGGGCAGGGCGCCATAGCCGACTGCATGCGCGAGCTGGCTGAATCGGGGCTGCTTGAGTCGGTACTGCACGCGGCAGCCAACAAGCCGCTGTTTGGCGTGTGCGTAGGCATGCAAATGCTGCTTACCCACAGCGCAGAAGGCCGTCCAGGCGATGGTGGTGTGGGCACGCAGGGGCTGGGGCTGATTCCCGGTGAGGTGCTCAAATTTGAGTTGGCAGGGCAGTTGCAAGCTGACGGCAGCCGCTACAAGGTGCCGCAAATGGGTTGGAACCAGGTTGCCCAGGCTTTACCCACGCACCCGATCTGGGAAGGCGTACCTGACAACTCGTATTTCTACTTCGTCCACAGTTTTTACGCCCGTCCGTCTGATGCGCGCCACACTGCGGGCACGGCAAGCTATGGCGAGCGCTTCTGCGCGGCGATTGCACGCGATAATATTTTCGCTACCCAGTTTCACCCTGAAAAAAGCGCCGATCAAGGCTTGGCTCTGTACCGCAATTTTCTAAACTGGAATCCTTAACTTTTTTTGCCCCGTTTTTAACCGCAACATGCTACTTATCCCCGCGATTGACCTGAAAGACGGTCACTGCGTACGCCTCAAACAGGGCGACATGGATCAATCCACCGTCTTCAGCGAGGACCCGGCGGCCATGGCGCGTAATTGGGTCAATAAGGGTGCAAGACGTTTGCACCTGGTTGACTTGAACGGTGCCTTTGCTGGCAAGCCCAAAAACGAAGCTGCCATCAAGAAAATTCTGGCCGAAGTCGGCAGTGAAGTGGACGTGCAACTGGGCGGCGGCATACGTGACCTGGACACGATTGAACGCTACTTGGATGCCGGTTTGCGCTACGTCATCATTGGCACCGCAGCGGTGAAGAACCCCGGTTTTCTGCAAGACGCCTGCACCGCGTTTGGCGGCCACATCATCGTAGGGCTGGACGCCAAAGACGGCAAAGTCGCCACCGACGGCTGGAGCAAGCTCACAGGTCATGAAGTCATTGACCTGGCCAAAAAGTTTCAGGACTACGGTGTTGAATCCATCATCTACACCGACATTGGACGAGACGGCATGCTCAGCGGCATCAACATGGAGGCCACCGTCAAGCTGGCTCAAGCGTTGTTGATACCGGTGATTGCATCGGGCGGCTTGTCAAACATGGCTGACATTGAAGCGCTGTGCGCAGTTGAAGACGAAGGCGTTGAAGGCGTGATTTGCGGCCGCTCGATTTACAGCGGGGACCTGGATTTTGAGGCTGCGCAGGCGCGGGCAGATGAGCTGAATGGTTGATTCGATGTCTACCAAGTTATCAGCGAATCATCAGCACCTTCACCCCCACAGCCTCTGCAATAGCCATCCACGGCCTGTCTGACGTTACTGCGGTGCCGTCCATCAGCTTGGCCAGCCCCAGGCAAGCACGATCTCCCAGCGACAAGCCTGCGGATTTAGTGAGCGGTCTGAGTTCGGCACAGGCCAGTGCTTGTTCTTGGTTGAAATCGATGACATCCATGTTGAACAGTCCAAGCGCCCGTTCCAATTCATGGAAGGGCAACCCCAAGTCCAGCATTCGGGTGGCAACCTCAGCCATGTTCACGCTGCTGATAACGCAGTCATTGGCCTCTATCAACTCCATCACGGTCTCGGCACCTTTTTCGCCTTTAGTCACAGCCAGCAAGGCGGACGCATCAAGGACGTGAATCATTCCTGGTCTTCGCGCTGCGCTTCCAGGCGGCGTTCGGCAATGAACTCATCGACCGTGTCGCGTCCCGGCGTAGGCGGCAGTACGCTGTCAAAATAGGCACGCATTTTGGCGTATCGCTGTGATGCAGACGTCAGCACCAGACTGCCGTCTTTGACTTCTACGAAAATACGCGAGTTAGGCTTAAAGCCGAGTTGTTCGCGCAGCGCAGCAGGTATCAGTACCCGGCCGTTTTCAGACATGGCTAAAGAAGTCATAATATTCACTTTCTGACAGAGATTTATATTCTGTCATATTTTATATAATTGTCAAATTAACAAAATAAGTCACTGATGCTCGCCAAAAGAATCATTCCCTGTCTAGACGTCACCGGTGGCCGCGTCGTCAAGGGCGTTAATTTCACCCAGTTGCGCGATGCAGGTGACCCGGTAGAGATTGCCGCACGCTACAACGAGCAGGGTGCGGACGAGCTAACTTTCTTGGACATCACCGCCACCAGCGATGGTCGTGACTTGATTTTGCACATCATTGAAGCGGTGGCATCGCAAGTGTTCATCCCGCTCACCGTCGGCGGCGGTGTGCGCACGGTTGACGATGTGCGCAGGCTGCTCAATGCTGGCGCTGACAAAACCAGTTTTAACTCCGCTGCCATTGCCAATCCGCAGGTCATCGAAGATGCGTCCGCCAAATACGGCGCGCAGTGCATCGTGGTGGCCATTGATGCGAAACGGCGGTCTGAAGAAGAGTCGAAAACACGCGGCCCTGGCTGGGACGTGTACAGCCACGGCGGGCGCAAAAACACCGGGCTTGATGCAGTGGCCTGGGCCACAGAGATGGCACAACGCGGCGCGGGCGAAATTTTGCTCACCAGCATGGATCGTGATGGCACCAAGTCGGGCTTTGACCTGGCGCTGACCCGTGCTGTGAGCGACGCCGTCAGCGTGCCGGTGATTGCATCCGGCGGCGTGGGCAATCTGTTGCATTTGGCCGATGGCATTCAAACTGGTGGTGCAGATGCGGTGCTGGCGGCCAGTATTTTTCACTATGGCGAATACACGGTGCTTGAGGCCAAACAATTCATGGCGGGGCGTGGCATTCCGGTGCGCATATAAACAGCCTTCACCGCATAGGCGCAGAGGACGCAGAGAATGAAACAATAATTTTCATTTCTTCCTCTGACTCGCTTACTCTGCGTCCTCTGCGCCTATGCGCCTCTGCGCCTCTGCGGTGAGTGCCCCCGCTCCCGCATCCATCACAATATGCCCATGAACTGGCTAGACAACATCAAATGGGACGACAAGGGGTTGGTCCCCGTCATTGCGCAAGAGGCATCCAGCGGCGATGTGCTGATGTTCGCGTGGATGAACCGCGAAGCCTTGCAAAAAACCGCTGAACTCGGCCGAGCTGTGTACTTCAGCAGGTCGCGCGGCAAGCTGTGGTTCAAGGGTGAAGAGTCAGGCCATGTGCAAACGGTGCATGAAATTCGTCTCGATTGCGACAGCGATGTGGTGCTACTCAAAGTGACGCAGCTCGGCCACGAACCAGGGATCGCCTGCCATACCGGTCGCCACAGCTGTTTTTTCAGCCTTTATTCGGGCGGTCAGTGGATAACAACCGATCCGGTCTTGAAAGACCCAGCAAGCATCTATAAATAAGAGCTATGACTTCAAACG
Organism: Polaromonas sp.; assembly: GCA_043781295.1. Taxonomy (GTDB): domain Bacteria; phylum Pseudomonadota; class Gammaproteobacteria; order Burkholderiales; family Burkholderiaceae_C; genus Polaromonas. The sequence continues at coordinate 5,672 of JAYWBS010000184.1, read as the reverse complement.
ATTCCCTTGCCCGACTGGCGCACATCATTGAAAGCCGCAAGGTGGTCAATGGCGGTGACCCTGACACCAGCTACGTCGCGCGCCTGCTGCACAAAGGTCCGGACGCATTTCTGAAAAAAATCGGTGAAGAAGCCACTGAGGCCGTGATGGCCGCCAAGGACCTGGACTACGGCGGCTTGACGCCTGATTTGAAAAGCAGCTTGGTCGGTGAAGTGGCTGATTTGTGGTTTCACTCCATGATTGCACTGGCGCACTACGGCTTGAGCCCGCTTGACGTGATTGCCGAGTTGGAGCGCCGCGAGGGCACCAGTGGCATTGAAGAAAAAGCCCTGCGCAAGGCGCAAAACCGCGACAGGCATGACGCAGCCGACAAGTCATAAACACACGCCCAGGAGCAAGTGACCATGAGTGAAACCAATCTGGCTGAATTTGAAACCAAAACTGACGGCGACCGCACCATCATGCACGTGCTTTATGGCCTGCACACGCTGGCGTGGTTTAGCGGTGGCGTGTTTGCAGTGATTGCACTCATCATCAATTACCTGCGCCGTGCTGACGAGTCTGATGCGCTTTACATCGACCATCACAACTACATGATCAACACCTTCTGGTGGACGCTGCTGTGGCTGGTGGTGTTGTCACCGCTGTGGCTGCTGCTGTTTTTGCCGGGTGCGATTGCTTACGGCATTGTCTGGCTCTGGTATTTGTATCGCTGTATCCGTGGCTGGATGCTTTTTAGCGGCCGCAAGCCCGCAACCCTTCAGTCTTTTTCTTGAACCACATGAGCCATCCTGACAACTGCATTTTTTGCAAAATCGCCGCCGGAAAAATCCCCAGCCGCAAGGTGTATGAAGACGACGAGATTTTTGCCTTTCATGACATCAACCCCTGGGCGCCAGTTCATTTTTTAATTGTTCCCAAGCTGCACATCCCGTCGATGGCGCAGGTCGGGCCTGAGCATGCCGCGCTGCTGGGCCGCATGATGGTGCTGGCCCCCCAACTCGCATTTGAAAACGGCTGCAAGCCTTATCCCGAGGGTGGTTTTCGTATCGTCTGCAACACCGGTGCTGAGGGTGGCCAAGAGGTACACCATCTGCACATCCACGTGATGGGCGGGCCAAGACCCTGGCTAAGAGGTTGAATTTCTCAACCGCTTTAGAATCAAGCCATTACTGACATATCTTCAATTGAAGCATTAGGAGCAAATCATGGGTGGATTTTCTATTTGGCACTGGCTGATCGTGCTGCTGATCGTCGTCATGGTGTTTGGCACCAAAAAATTGCGCAACATGGGCAGTGACCTGGGTGGCGCTGTCAAGGGTTTTAAAGACGGCATGAAAGATGGCGGCGCATCACCTGCTGACGACAAGACGGCGGCTGTGACGAATGCACAAGCGGCTGACAAGCCGGTTGACAAAACCACCATTGATGTCGAAGCAAAAAAGCTCTAAAGAGTGATTGACTTAGGCGTCTCCAAAATCGCATTGATCGGCGCTGTTGCGCTGATCGTGATTGGCCCTGAAAAGCTGCCGCGCGTTGCACGCACCGTGGGCACGCTGCTGGGTAAGGCGCAGCGCTATGTGGCTGATGTCAAGCAGGAAGTCAGTCGGTCCATGGAGCTCGATGAGCTCAAAAAAATGAAAGATACTGTCGAGAGCGCCGCACGCGACGTTGAAAACTCCATCCAGACCAACGCCAGTGATTTTGAAAAATCATGGTCTGAAGCGACAAGCGACAGCTCTTCAACCGCTAGCTTGCCCGGCATGGAAATATTCCCCGAATACAAGCACCCCAAAAAGAAGTGGCGGCTTAAAACCGGTGCCACACCGCAGTGGTACAAAGCCCGCTCCGGCACGCGCACCCGGGCGCAATCAGGCGCGGCGCGCGTGGCACGCTTCAGGCCCACCAAATCCACTTAATTTTCACTGCGCCGCTGGTAAACATCGCGCGCGTGACTTTCTCAACATCTCATGTCAGACCCCAACGCCGATAAAACCGATAAGCCTGACGCCAATAAAGCTGACGAACTGGCAGGCACCGAGCAGCCTTTTGTACAGCACCTGATGGAGCTGCGCGACCGCATGATCAAGGCGGTGATTGCGATTGGTATTGCCGCCGCTGTGCTGGCGTTCTTCCCTGGCCCCGGTGCGCTGTACGACCTGATGGCGGCGCCGCTGGTGGCTGCGCTGCCCAAGGGTGCCACGCTGATTGCGACCAACGTCATCTCGCCGTTTGTCGTGCCGATCAAGATTTTGTTCATGGCCGCCTTCATGATTGCGCTGCCCGTGGTGCTGTACCAGGTGTGGGCATTTGTCGCGCCAGGCCTGTATTCGCATGAAAAAAAGCTGGTTATGCCGCTGGTGGTGTCCAGCACGCTGCTGTTTTTCTTTGGCGTGGCGTTTTGCTATTTTGTCGTCTTCGGGCAGGTGTTTCATTTCATTCAAAGCTTTGCGCCCAAGTCGATTACTGCTGCGCCTGACATTGAGGAATATTTAAACTTTGTCCTCGGCATGTTTTTGGCGTTTGGCCTGGCCTTTGAGGTGCCCATTGCCGTGATTTTGCTGGTGCGCATGGGTGTGCTCAGCGTTGCCCAGTTGCGCCAGTACCGGGGCTACTTCTGGGTACTGGCGGCCATCGGTACCGCACTGGTCACGCCGCCTGATGCGGGTTCGATGATCATGCTGCTAGGCGTGGTCGGCGGGCTGTATGAAGTCGGTATTCTGGCCGCGCAGATGTTTGTCAAAAGCACCAAAGCGCCTGAAGACAAAACCGAGTCAGAAGCCGCCAAACCCTGAAACGGCTACCCGACCGCGTGCCGCCTCTGATTTATGGATGTTACGGCTTCTCGACAACCGTTATCGGCTGGTCTACTGTGCCGGCGTACACCACAATGATTTCAGCAGGCACCGCACCGTCATTGATGCCGTAATGCACTGAATTGACGATCTCAATGATGGGGTCGCCTGCTTTCAGATGCAGCGTTTCGCCGCTTGCAGTCTGTATTTTTAACTGACCCGTCAAAAGCACACCCGCGTTGATAACTGGATGGAAATGCAAGGGCAGCCGTGCGCCGGGCGTAATACTGATGCGCAGAATGGTTAGCTCTGGCTGCGTTGTCGGGTATGCGGGCAAGCGTTTGCCATCCCAGCTCTGGGTACTTTGTACAAGTTTTGTGACGACGACAGGCGGCTGGCTGATCTCTTGCCGTAAAGCTGAGGACGTACAACCAGACAACGTCAAAAATGCAAGAGCTGCAAGGATACTAAAGTGGTTGATTACTGGCATCGTCATGGCATTGATCCTTTTGAATTGTTTGGCTGCAACTTGGGCGCGTGGCGTAACCGCCCCCTGATCGGTTGATCCGCCGCTGGCAGCGTGAGGCCTTCTGTGTCACGGGTTCGTGGGTGGCTGCTTGGTCTGGCGCTTGAAGAGTAAGCGCAGCCTGTCCCAAAAGTCACCACCCAGCAGCACCAGGCTGACTAAAAACATTGCGTCCCCCAGCAACAGCACCCACAGCCGGGGCGTGGCTGCATTCTGCAGCAGCGACGGCGCATAGCTGAAAACATAAGCGGGCAAAAACGACACAAAAAACAGCGTGACACCCACAGCGTGCCGCACCGGGCCAATGCCCCGCGCCAGCCGCATATGCCCCAGCCAGCGGCTTAGCAACTGCTTGACGGGTGCCATGATGCGGTCAAAATTTTCCTTGCCCATCACCGCCGCAGCAATCAGCGCCATGACTTCAAAGCCAAAAATCAGCCCACCACTGACCAGCGATTTGGTGGTGCTGGACCAGCCCGTCCGCGCCACCAACATCGTGCCCAAAGGCATCACCAGCCCAATCACCAGCAGCGCAATGCCCAGGCCCAGGCGAAAGTTCGTGGGGTTCATGTGTTTGTCCAGTTTTTTTGTCAAGCACCGCAGTATCAACCGTTTGCCCCATCAAATCTCAAAATTTGATGGTGACCAAACTTTGGGTTTTGACTTGAAATTGCTTTTCTCAGATTTTTTTGACAGTGTTTTAAGCCTGTAGTCCAATCAATACGGGTGCAAGCAGCTATGAATAAAATAGCGAAATCAATTTACATTCAGATCTTTAAAGTCGTCGTCTGCATCGAGCGGCACTCACCGATTGACACGCTGAGCAATTTACGCCGGCCTGAACTCAAAGCGACTTGAGATACTCGATCAGCGTTCGCGTCTCGTCTTCAGTCAGGCCCTTGGCGGGGTAGCGATGCCCCTCGTTGCCTAGGCCGCGCAGCCGGGTTTGATAGTACAGCCGACGTTCATGTGCCGACAGGGCCGCATCCGGCAAGCGGTCAAATGTCTGCACTTCAAGACCGACCTTCGTGGTGTCGTACCCGTCCTCGCTGCGCAACCAGACCGTCGGCCGCTTGTCGGGGTTCAACAAATGCCACAGCGTTGGCACTGAGCCGTTGTGCAGGTAGGGAGCCAGGGCCCACACGCCATCGAGCGGTGGTGCCATATACCCCTTGTCCAGGCGCACGCGGGTCTTGCCGTAATCGCCCAGCCAGCTTTGCCCCAGGTGTTTCTTGAAGTCAGCGCTGAGGTTGGCGCGGACTGGATCCGTGCCCACGTCCGCCAGGGTAATGAGCTTTTCCGGGAACGAACCTTTCGCGCCGTACTTTCCGTGGCAACCCGCGCAATGGGCATCAAACACAACGCGACCACGATCGGCCAGCTTGGCATCAATCGCCCAGGAATACTTGGGCGGCTGCACCGAGTTGATCCAGGCGTAGACGGCCTTGAAGTCGTCTTCCAGGCCCCGTGCCATCTTGCCCGTTGTAGCGAGCGACAAGGAAAACTGCATGATGTCCCGATGGGTTTTTTCGACAAAGCCGTCGTAATAGAAAGTTTTCTTGCGGCGTGCGTGCCAATAGGGCGGGGTGCGCATCGGCATGTCCATCGCCTCGTAGGACGGGACGGCAAACTGGCGCTTGTCTGGCGTCAGTTCCAGGTCATGGTCGCGCATGCTCAGGAATGCCAGCGCAGTACCGAAGGCGTTGTTGACGCCCCTGACTGGCGGTAGTGGCACCGCGGGCATCAGCCGGGGCAGTGGCTGCACTTTTCGTCCTGTTTGCGCGAAAAGTTTGACCATATCTTCTTCAAACGTCGCCTCGTTGAAGTGGCTATTCCCCAGGCCGATGACGACCTTGCCAGCAACTTTGCCGCCGTGACAGGCCAGGCAATTGATGGTCAGCCCACCTTTTCCGTCTGACGTGAACTGCTGGGGAATCGAGCCGGCCGGGCGGTCGGGACTGTCCTGAAAACCGAAGCGCTCCAGAGCCATCTCCCGCCGCTCCTGGGGGGAGGCTTTCTCGGCCTTGGCCCGCAGGGGTTCGGGCCAGACTTTCCACAGGCTGTCGTACTCGACTTCGGTCAGCAGGTTCGCCTCAAGCGGCTTGTTGAGCAGCGTCCAGTAACCCCGCTGCTCAAGTGATAGCCCTTTGGGAGGCTGTTTGGGCTGATCCTGGGCAAAGGTTTTAACGTTCGCAACTGCTGCAAGTGCAGCGATTGAAAGTGTGAGGAAAACTCGAACGGGCGATGACATTGTTGATTCCTTTGTAATACGCATGCACTTGTTATGACCCATTCAAAATACGTCTATTGCATTCGCGTTTTTACATTCTCACATCGCAGTTCCGCAATGT
>JAYWBS010000183.1:0-4036 GCA_043781295.1 Polaromonas sp. | reverse complement strand
AAGTCAAACCCGGCGATGTGATTCGTTCATCCCAGATTGACCGAGGCATTTTGCTGTTGCAAGACACGCCGGGTATTGCTTCATCTCGTGCGACTTTGCAACCCGGTGCAAGTGTGGGTACGTCAGAGCTGTTGATTGAAGTCACCCCCGCATCGCTGCTGTCTGGCAGCGCCACGCTAGACAACTACGGCAGCCGCTACACCGGGGAATACCGCTTGGGCGGTAACTTTGCCTTGGCCAGTCCTCTTGGTCGTGGTGATCAGCTCAGTTTCAGCGCCTTGACGGCTGGCTCGGGTTTGTCGTTTGGCCGGGTTGCCTATCAAATCCCGGTTGGTTCTGATGGCCTGCGCCTGGGAGCTGCTTACTTTGACACCCGCTACAAGCTGGGCCGGGAGTTTGCTGCGCTTGAAGCTCAGGGCAGTGCCAACAGTACCAGTGTGTTTGCGGCTTACCCCTTCATTCGCAGTCCCGCCAGGAACTTAAGCGGAACTGTCTCGTACGAAAGCAAGAACCTAAACGACAGAGTTAATTCGACCAATACGGTGACTGACAAAAAAGTCGGCGTAACCAGCGTGGGGCTGACCGGTAATTTGCAGGATGCCTGGCTGGGTGGCGGCATCAATAGTTTTGATGCGACTTTAGTCATGGGCAGACTGAACATCGCCTCAGTCGGTGCTTTGGCGATTGACGCCGCATCGGCCCAAACCAATGGCAGTTACAGCCGGGTGGCTTACGGCATCAGCCGCTTGCAGCGCATCAACAACAGCACGCTTGTTTCGATGTCTTTCAATGGTCAGCAGGCAGGTAAAAACCTGGATTCATCCGAGAAGTTCAGCCTGGGCGGGCCCACCGGGGTGAGGGCTTATCCGTCGGGTGAAGCCAGTGGCGATGAAGGGTTTAAGGGAACGGTGGAGCTGCGCCACAGCTACAGCGCGAACTGGCAGGTGACGGCTTTTTATGACTTTGGCACGGTGCGGATTAATAAGAACCCGTTTGGTGCGGCTGCTAGCAACGGCAAGAACCTGGCTGGGGCTGGCTTTGGGCTCAATGCGACGTTTGACAAGATTCAGATCAAGGCTGCGCTGGCCTGGCGGGTGGATGGGGGCTTGCCTGCCAGCTTGCCAGCTAGCGCGGTGAAGACGCCTATGCTGATGGTGGTGGCGAGTGTTGGGTTTTAAGGAGGTAAAAAAGCTAAAAGCAGCCATTTTTAACTGTTAAATCAGGCTATAGCCCAATGAATTCGGGCGCAAACAGCTATTTAATTAATAGCAAATAAATAACTTCAATTTCACCTTTTAAAATAAAAAATTCCTGCCCCAGCCAAATCCACCGCGTACAGCTTTGCGGCTTATAAGATGACTCTTAACCTTCAACTCTATTTGCAAAGGCATTCATGAAAGCCTCACCATCGTTGACAACTCACACACGTCGCAACTTTCTTGAATCCATCGGCAAGCTGGGCGGCGCGGGGGCGCTGTACCAAAGCATGGCGGCTTTGGGCATGTTGTACACGCCGACTGCATGGGCTGGGCCTGCCAAGCTGCCTGCTGGACAGGGGGCGGGTAAAACGGTGGTGATTTTGGGTGCGGGCATGGCGGGTATGGCCACGGCCTATGAGCTGCAAAAGGCGGGTTACCACTGCATCATTCTGGAGGCGCTGGCCCGGCCCGGTGGGCGCAACTTCACGGCTCGACGCGGCACGCAGGTGATTGAAGACTTGGGGCCGAACGGCCGCACGGTACAGACCTGCCAGTTTGACGACGGCCTGTACATGAATCTGGGGGCAGCGCGTTTGCCGTTTCACCACGAGCGGGTGATGCACTACTGCAAAGAATTTGCGATAGCGCTGGAGGTGTATGTCATGTCGACCACCGCCAATCTGTTTCAAACCGACAAAGCCTTTGGCGGGCAAGCCATGCCGCGCTACCGGCTGGCCAATGATGTGAACAGCCACATTGCCGAGCTGCTGAACAAAGCCGTTAACCGCAATGCACTGGACGCTGAAGTGACGATGGAGGACCGTGTGCGGTTTATCGACATGGTGCGATCATTTGGTGGGCTTCCGTCTGATGGGCCAGGCACAGTTGGTGCCCGGACGCCGCGCAACAACTGCTTGATACCGATGAAGGTAGAGGCCACTTGCCCGGCGCATCCACGCTTGACAATCAATGAGCTGCTGAACTCGAACTTTTGGCAGCACCGTGTGAACCAGCCCCTTGAAGGCGAATGGCAGCCCACACTGTTTCAGCCCGTGGGCGGCATGGACAAAATAGTTGATGCCTTCACCAAGCGGATGGGCAAAACCATTCGCTACAACGCCGAGGTGATTGAAATCATCAACCAGGCAGACGGTGTGCAGGTGGTAGTGCGTGACCGCAAGACAGGCAAAACATCGACTGTGCGCGGCGACTATTGCCTGAGCAACATGCCGTTGCCCAAGCTGGTGAACGTTAAAAGCAATTTGTCAGCCGAGTTCAAGCAAGCTGTTGCCCAAGCCCGCATACCGCCCACCTACAAACTGGCGTGGCAGGCCAACCGCCGCTTTTGGGAAGGCGCACCGTACAACATTTATGGCGGCATCAGTTACACCGACAACCCCATCACGCAGATGTGGTACCCGTCAAACGATTACCACAGCAAAAGCGGGATTTTGGCCGGGTCTTACTCTTACGGCGCAGATGCCATCGCCTACGGCAACATGACGATGGCCCAGCGGATTGTGGCAGCGCGGCGTGATGGCATCAAGATGCACAAAGAGCTGGCCAGCGAGGCACTGGTGCCCAGCAACAAAGCCGTGAGCATTGCCTGGCATCAGGCTGAAGGCCAATGTGGCGGCGGCGCACTGTGGGACATGAGCAAGCTAGAGGAGCGCCGCGCTTACCAGCGGCTGCTGGCACCCGATGGCCGCTTTTTTGTGATGGGCGACCAGGTCTCGCCGCTGTCAGGCTGGATAGAAGGTGCTTTCATGTCGAGCGAGCATGCCGTGCTGCAAATCACTGGCAAACGGCCTACACAAGTGTCTGAGATGCGGCGCTCGCCTGGTGCGCTACGAATGATGAATGCAGTCGCCTGAATTCGGCATGGTCACGCTTGACAAGACCTGTCATTGCGGCCACCGAGCCGCAATCCATGACCCGTATCCTTCGCAACTGGGTTAGAAAGTGGAGTCATGGATCCCGGGTCGAGCCTGGGATGGAAAAAGCACCTATTTACCAATAAAAACAGCCCGTAGCCCAATGAATTCGGGCGCAAGCAGCTACTAATAATGTAGCGCGTCAGTTACTTGAAAAGCGCTTGCCGAACGGCCTGTGGATCACCCAGCAACTTGACCAGTGCCTGATGCAGATCGCCGGGTGCCAGCGGTTTGTGCAGCAAGGGCACGCCCACGCTCAGGGCTTCACGCAGGCGCTCAGGTGCGGTGTCGCCTGTTATCAACAGTGCAGGCACCGCCGTGCCCAGCAGGCTGCGCACTTCGGCGATGGCCTGCGCGCCGGTACGCAGGCTGCGCAGGCGGTAGTCGCTGATCAGCACATCTGGCGCTTGCAGTTGCGCCAGCACCAGCGCTTGCTCAATCGAGCTGGCGGTATCGACCTCACAGCCCCAGTTTTGCAGCAGCAGCGCCATGGCCGACAGTACCGCTTCGTCGTCGTCAATCACCAGCACATGCACGCCGTGCATCAGGTCGTTGGAGGCCAACACCAATCCGCTTGTTGCGGTTTTAAGCTGGCTGACTCGCGCAATGGGTGCCAACGCCAGCGTTAACCTGAACACACTGCCGCGCTGCGGTTTTGACTGCAAACGCAGATCATGCCCCAGCGTTTTGGCCAGCCCCTGTGCAATCGCCAGGCCCAGGCCAAGGCCCTTGCGGCGGTCACGCTCGGGGTTACCCAATTGGTGAAACTCTTTGAACACCTCGGCTTGTTGCTCAGGCGCAATACCTATGCCGGTGTCCCACACCTCCAGCACGGCATGCGCGCCGCGTTGGCGGCAGGCCACCAGCAAGCCGCCAGCGTCGCTGTAGCGAATCGCGTTAGAC
>JAYWBS010000182.1:0-12094 GCA_043781295.1 Polaromonas sp. | reverse complement strand
AGATTGAAAAAACCACCAACCACGACGTGAAGGCGGTCGAATACTGGATCAAGTCCAAGTTTGATGCCCGGCCCGAGCTGATGGCGGTCGGTGAATTTGTGCACTTTGCCTGCACCAGTGAAGACATCAACAACACCAGCCACGCGCTACAGCTCAAGGGCAGCCGCGAGCTGGTGTTGCTGCCGGCACTCGACAAAGTGATTGTCAAAATGCGCGAAATGGCGCATGCCTTTGCCGACCAACCCATGCTGAGCCGCACCCACGGCCAAACCGCCAGCCCGACCACCGTAGGCAAAGAAATCGCCAACGTGGTGGTGCGGCTGGTCAGCGCGCGCGCCAAAATTGCCGCCGTGCCCTTGATAGCCAAAATGAACGGCGCGGTGGGCAACTACAACGCGCATTTGTCGGCTTGGCCTGAGCATGATTGGGAGGCGTTTAGTCGCAAGGTGATTGAAACGCCTGAACCGCTGGGGTTAGGGCTCACTTTTCAGCCTTACAGCATCCAGATTGAGCCGCATGACTACATGGCCGAGCTGTTTGATGCGGTGGCGCGTACAAATACGATACTCATAGACTGGTCACGCGACGTCTGGGGTTATGTCAGTGTGGGCTATTTCAAGCAGCGTTTGAAGGCGGGCGAGATTGGCTCATCCACCATGCCGCACAAGGTCAACCCGATTGATTTTGAAAACGCCGAGGGCAATCTGGGCCTGGCCAATGCGCTGCTCAAGCACCTGAGCGAAAAGCTGCCCATCAGTCGCTGGCAACGCGATTTGACCGACAGTACCGTGCTGCGCAACATGGGCGTGGCAGTCGGTTATGCCGTGCTGGCTTACAACTCGCTAAGCGTTGGCCTGGGCAAGCTGGAGCTGAACGCCGAGGCACTTGACGACGATTTGAACGCCGCCTGGGAAGTGCTGGCCGAGCCGATTCAAACCGTGATGCGCCGCTATGGCGTGCAGGGCGCGTATGAAAAGCTCAAAGAAGTGACGCGCGGCAAAACCGTGCTGGCAGCTGATTTGCATGCGCTGATCGCATCGCTGGAGATTCCTGAGGGCGAAAAAACGCGATTGCTGGCCATGACGCCTGGCAGCTATGTGGGCATCGCGGCAGAGTTAGCAAAAAGAGTCTAGCCGGGCATGGGCAGACCGCACTGCCAGCACTGCTCAAACCCGCCTTCCACCAGTTCACCGCAAGCGCACAGCCAGCGCCGCTGCGCCGGGTTTCGCACCTCGTCCAGCAATTTTTTAGCCCGCGTCTCTTCATGGTCATGCGTCAGCCAGACCTCCGGCAGGCACTGGTCGGGCGGCAGCTCACCCGCGATGCCGCTTAAAAAGTAGCGCTGCACCGTGGCTGAAAACCCGGCCTGCTGCAAGGCATCTGCCCACAGCGTGGCAATCGCAATGTTGGGGGCTTGGGTGAGGCGGCGCATAAAGCCAGTGTACCCAGGTTACTACTAAATTAATAGCTGCTTGCGCCCGAATCTATTGGGCTACAGGCATTTTTAGCACATAAAAAGGGTTAAAAAATGACTAAGCATGACTGTTTTAGCGTTTTTCAAGCGCCCGGTCGGCATAACGGCCAAAACGCCAGGCCGTGGCCTCCAGCGTGATGCGCCGCCAGGTGTTGCGTTTTTCAAACGGGGTCATGGCGGGCCAGTTTTGTACTTCGTCAAAGGTACGGCCGCAGCCCTTACACATTTCATCGCCCTGGCTGGTCGAGCAAATCGCAATGCAGGGCGCATCAACGGTGGTGTCATACCAGGCCTGCCAGGCGGCCATGGCTTTGGGCGGGAAGCCGTTAACACCAACCTCGTCGTGATGGTAGAAAACCATCAACGCGTACACCTCGGCTAGAGCCCGCAGCTCGGGTGCCAGAGTAATGCCGTCAGGCGACGGGCTTTTTTCACGCCAGTAGTTGATGGCCGCTTCGATGTCGGTGATGTGGATGGCAGACATAAGTCGTAAATTATCCTCGACAGCGTACGCTGTAGGCAGCTGCTGGCGCATTCGCGCGCCTGTCCTACAGGGCTGCGCCCAGGCGCGAGTATCTGTAAAAAGCGCACAATACAAAGTTCAGGAAAGCTAAAGTACGCTGAAATACTGGTCAATATCCTATACACATCGGCAACCGGGGCTGCGACGCGAAAGCGCTGAACGTGCGTAGCTCTCCTAGAGTCAGCTTGCACTCTGATAGGAAAACTCGGCGGTCCGGCATGGCGGCGGGAATTATTGATGCAGTCGCTAGACAGTTCCAAAATTACTAATTGGACGGGATACAGGTGGGCTAAGAAGCCCACGCGCTTAAGCCACCATGAGTAGCATTCGCAAGTCGGTTTGACGGCATTACACAGGAGACAACACATGACAAAGCGTCTTTTCTGGATCGCGCTGGCGCTCGTTCCATTCCTCTTTTCCAGCCAAGCCAATGCGCAGACGTGGCCCACGGCCAGACCGATCCGGATCGTGATCGGTTTTGGGCCGGGCTCCGCCAGCGACATCTTTGCGCGCCTGCTGGGCGACCAGTTGTCCAAGGCGATCGGCCAGTCGGTCATTGTTGAGGCCAAGCCCGGCGCTGCCGGCCGGATTGCTGCTGAGTATGTGGCCCTCGCGGCGCCCGATGGCTACACGCTGTCCTTCAACACCAACACCACGCATTCGGCCAATCCGTATTTGTTCAAAAAACTGAACTACGACCCGATCAAGGACTTCACGCCCATCACGCGCGTCGCCTTCTTCCCGTTCGTGTTGCTGGTCGACGCCAATCTGCCTATCCATACCGTGCCCGATCTGATTGCTTACGCCAAGGCGAATCCACAAAAGACCAGCTACGCCTATTCCAGCAGCACCGGCCAGGTGGCCGCGGCGGCGCTGGTCAATACGACCAAGATGGAAGCCGTGCCGGTGGTCTACAAGTCCGCACCTGAGGCGATGACCGCCGTCGTCAGCGGGTTGGTGACGTTTACCGTGGTTGACTTTGCGACCAGCCAGCCGCTGGTGAAATCCGGCCGGCTGCGTGCAGTCGCGGTGACATCGGATGTGCGCACGCCGCTGGCACCGTCATTGCCGACAATTGCCGAAGCCACCGGGCTGAGCGACTTTGGCATTTCAGCCTGGACCGGCATTTTTGGCCCGGCCAACCTGCCGCCACAAATCGTCGAGCGCCTGAATGCCGAGTTGATCAAGATCCTAAGCCCCAAGGAAATGCAGGAGAAAGTGTTTGCCATGGGCGCCAACACTGCACCGCAGGGGCCTGATGAGTTCAAGGTCTATGTGAAGAACCAGCTGGCCGTCTGGGAAAAGCAGATCAAGATCGCCGGCATGAAACCGGAATAATGCCGGAATAAATAAAGTCGGCATCAAGCCGGCTTAAGCGTGTAAAAAGGCCGACGCCAGCAGCGCTGCTGGCCGCTTTCGTTTGGCCAGTCTTGTCAGCCAGCCGCCAGCGGCTGGTTCTGCTTCTGGTTCTCGCGGGCGCGCAGCACGGCGCCGCGCACCAGCTGCAAACGGTCATTGCCGAAATACATGTCGTCACCGATGTACAGAGTCGGTGAGCCAAAGCCGCCGCGCTGGATCAGCTCGTCGGTGTTGGCGCGCAGGCGGTCCTTGATGTACTGCTGGCTGATGGCGGCATGAAATTGCGCAGCGTCAATGCCGCAGCGCTTGCAGATGGCGCTCAGCACTGCGTCGTTTGAGATGTCTTCCTCGTGCGACCAGTAGGCCTCAAACACGGCAGCGGCAAACGGCACCATGCGGTTTTGGTCATTGAGCCACAGGCAGCCGCGCATGGCTTTTACGCTGTTGATCGGGAACACCTTGGGCGGCATGATGATCTTCAGGCCGGCGAGCTGGGCCCAGTCCTGCAGGTCCTTGAAGATGTAGTTGCGCTTGGCCGGCACCGGGTTGTCGCGACGCGCATAGACGGCGGGATTGACGGCGTTGAACACGCCGCCCACCAGCACCGGCTTCCATGCAATGGCTTCGCCGATTTCGGCCGCCATCGGTTGCACGTTGTGAAAGCCGAGGTAAGTCCACGGGCTGGAACAGTCGAAATAAAAATCGATCATTGGGTGTCTCCTGTTTTATGGGTGCTATCGCGCACCGATTGCGCGGTTTGGCCAAACAAAGTCTTGCGGGCTTCTTCACTGATGGGCAGGGTGCGCGGCCCACGCAGCTCGCGGCCCAGGTCCAGCCCGCGGCGCACGGCCGGGCGCTCCGACACGTTCTGGAACCAGCGCTGAACATTTGGAAATTTATCGAGCGCCACCTGCTGCATTTTGTAGGTGCGCGCCCAGGGATAGATGGCGATGTCGGCAATCGAGTACGCAGGCCCTGCAACGTAGGCGCCGGTTATGCCGAGCTGCGTGTCCAGCACGCCGTAGAGCCGGTCGACCTCCTTGCCGAAGCGTTCGATGGCGTAGGGGACTTTGTCCTGCGCGTACAGCAGAAAGTGGCCATACTGCCCGGCCATCGGGCCGAAGCCGCTCATCTGCCACATCAGCCACTGCAATGTGTGGTGGCGGCCCGGCAAGTCGGTCGGCAAAAAGCGCCCGGTTTTTTCGGCCAGGTAAATCAAGATGGCGCCGCTCTCGAAGATGGCGAGTGACTCGGTGTCGTGGTCAACGATGGCCGGCATGCGGTTGTTGGGGCTGATGGCGAGGAATTCGGGTTTGAACTGCTCGCCCTTGCCGAGGTTCACCGGGATCATCTGGTAGGGCAGGCCGCACTCCTCCAGCATGATGGAAATCTTCCAGCCGTTCTGCGTGGGCCAGTAATACAGGTCAATCATCAAACTTCCCCGTCAACGGATGTGAGCGCATGGCCGCCATTGCAACACTAGATGGCTTCGGCCTTGCGCAGGCCCTGAATCTGTTCGGCCGACATGCCCAGCAGGTCTGTCAGTACCTGCTCGGTGTGCTCGCCCAGGTCGGGCCGGCGAATGGTGGGCGGCAGCGGGGTGCCATGAATCCGCAGCGGGGTGGACGGCACCACGATTTTCCCGAGCATCGGATCGTCTATCCATTCGAGCATGCCGCGCGCATGCATGTTTGGGTCGTACATCACTTCCTTCAGGTCACGCACGGCGGCCACCGGCACCCGGTATGGGCCGAGCAGGTCGACGAGTTCCGCCTTGGTTTTCAGCACGCTCCAGTCGGCGACGAGGTCTTCAACCTCCTGCATGCGCAGGCAGCGTTTGGCCACCGTCTCGTAGCGTTCATCGGTGGCGAGCTCCGGCACGCCCATAGCTTGCGCCAGCTTGACCCAGTGCTCGTTCAGCACGCAGGCGATGGCAGCCCAGCCGTCGCTGGTGGGGAAGACCGAGTACGGACACAGCGCCAGTCCGCCATGGCGGTTACCGGTGCCTTTGGGCGCTTCGCCCGTTTCCTGCAGGATGCCGAGGCTGGAAGAAAGCGCGGGGTACATCGCTTCCTGCATGGCGACTTCCACCAGCCGGCCCTTGCCGGTGCGCGCGGTCTGGAACAGCGCGGTCATGATGCCGCCGTAGAGATGTACACCGGACAAAAAGTCGGCAATCGCGGGGCCGGACTTCATGGGCGGACCGTCCGGTGAGCCAGTGATGCTCATGGCACCGGACACCGCCTGCACGCAGATGTCCATGGCCTGGCGGTCGCGGTCGGGACCGCTCAGCCCGAAGCCGGAACCCGAGGCATACACCAGTTTGGGGTTCAGCTTGTGCAGCACCTCCCAGCCGATGCCGAGCTTGTCGAGCACGCCGGGCGCAAAGTTTTCGACCACCACGTCGGCCTGTTTGGCCAGGTCCAGAAAAATCTGCACTGCCTCCGGGCTTTTGAGGTTCAGCGTCATGCTGCGCTTGTTGGTGTTGATCATCGAGAAGGGCAGCATCGAGCCCTTGTTGACGGACGAGCGCAGGCGTGCCAAGTCACCGCTTTTTGATTCGATCTTGATGATGTCGGCGCCTGCCTTGGCCATGAGCCAGGTGGCGTACGGGCCGAGGTAGGCCTGGCTGAGGTCAAGGACACGAATGCCGGCCAGCGGCATGTCGTCAGGCTCTATGTGGGTCACCATCTGTTTGTCTCTCCGGGTCCAGTTACTGTTGTCTGCGCGGTGGCCGCTGGGCCTTCAGTCTTTGTTCAGGGAACATCGCAAAAACGCGTCGGAAACCTGTCATTTCTGCTGCGAACTTTGCACGTCAGCCAGCTGTTTTTCCTGCGGCATCTTGCGATGTGTGTATGGTAGAGTTGATGCGCAAAGCCGTCCAATTAATGTTTCGGAACAGTTGATTGATCTTTCCAATGAATCTGTCAACCCGACTGTTGAGTCTTTTCCTGACGCTGGCGCATTGCAAAAACTTCACCGCAGCGTCCGACCGCGTACACATGTCGCAGTCGGCCTTCAGCCAGGCGATCTCGCGGCTGGAGAAGGAAGTCGGCGTCAAGCTGTTCGAGCGCAATACCCGCCGCGTCACGCTGACGCCAGAGGGCGAGTTTTTGCTGCCCGTGGCGCAGCGGCTGGTGCAGGACACCGAAAACGTGATGCGCGATTTGAAAGACTTTGCCGAAGGCAAGCGCGGCAAGGTGTCGATTGCCGCGCTTGCGGCGGCATCGGCCGAGTGGATCCCGAAAATCCTGGCCGACTACCTGAAGCTTTACCCGGATGTGAAGGTCAGGCTGTACGACCGCTATTCCGACGAGCTGCTGGACCTGATACGCACCGGCGTGGTGGACTTCGGCATCAACCGCGAAGTCGGGCAGGAGGACGAGTTCGAGCACCGCCTGCTGTTTGATGACGTGCATTACCTCATTTGCCGCAGCGACCATCCGCTGGCAAAGCTCCGGCAGGTGACGCTGAAACAGCTGGCGGGCTTTGACTACATTCACCCGCTGCACGGCAGCAGCCTGTGGCAGCGGCTGGACCCGCACCTGAGCCGCATCACCATTCGTGACACCGGCCATACCTTTGCCAACATGAGTACTGGTGCCGGGCTGATTGCCAACGGTATCGGCATCACCGTGGTCGCGGGGCAATCGCTTTTCAATTTCCAGCCGCTGGGGCTGTCGGCCATCCCGGTGCTCGAGCCCGGCCTGAAAAGCGCGGTGTATGTGGTACAGCGGCGCGGCCATGCGCTCTCGGTCGCCGCCTCCGCGCTGCTGGACCTGATCGTGAAAAATCCGCCGTCCTACCTGTTTTACAAGGACTTCCCACGTAGTCAAGTCATGTAGGCGTCCAGTTTTTCCAGCGGGGTTTGAACCATGTCATGCGGGTAAGTCTTGCAGCACGGGCAGCAAATAGACCTCGCTGATGCGCTCACAGGCGGCCATCACCTCCCATTGGGAAAAAGTTTGCAGACGGGTCTCGTCCATGTCGATCACCCTGCGAAAATGATCGGCCCAAACCTGCCGCTCGAGCTCATACCTCGTTGGAATCACGCAGCAGGCAGATGCTGGCGCATTTGCGCGCATGTCCTACAAAGTAGCGCTTGCAATTTTTTATTCTGCCGTTATGATGGCCGCAAGAAGGGGAGTAACTCCCTCGTTTTGCCGCATTAAATTTACTACAGATACGCCGGCAAAATCGCTACAGCAAGTCGTCATCACGAAGCTCGCCCCCTGGTTAGCTTCCGGCTTGCTGGACACGCAGCGACACTGCTTGTCGAGCCAGACCTTCGATAAAGAGCCTGTACAGGTTTTTGTCGAAGCGTTCGCAGCTACATTTCGTGCATTCGCTGCGCCTTACGTCAATACCCTGTTCAGTTTATCGAAACCGAAAATCCGCCTTGCGGATTTTCAAGTCGAACCTTGAATGGAGTTTGTCATGGAGTTGTTCTCTTCACCCTGGTGGTCTGCCTTGTTGGCCATCGTTTTGATTGATTTGGTGCTGGCTGGCGACAACGCCATCGTGATTGCGCTGGCAGCGCGTAACCTGCCACCCCACTTGCAGAAAAAAGCCATTGCTTGGGGCGCAGTGGGCGCTATCGCTGTGCGTTCGGTTATGACGGTGGGCGTGGTCTGGCTGCTGAAAATACCTGGCCTGATGCTGGTGGGTGGCCTCGCTCTGCTGTGGATTGCCTACAAGCTGCTGGTTGACCAGGGCGGAAAAGAACACGACGACCCAGTGGCCACGACCTTCTTGGGGGCCATGAAAACCATTGTGGTAGCCGATGCGCTGATGGGCATTGACAACGTGCTCGGTGTTGCTGGTGCAGCGCAAGGCTCGTTTGGTCTGGTCGTCATTGGCCTCGTGATCAGCGTGCCGATCGTGGTGTTTGGCAGCACCATGGTGCTCAAGCTGGTCGAACGCTTTCCAGTCATCATCAAAATCGGCGCTGCCGTACTGGCACTTACTGCCGCAAAAATGATTGTGAGCGAGCCGCTGCTGGATCCGATTTACGGTAGCACTGGCGCCCCATCTTCCTTGCAGGCGCTTCAAACCGTTGCTGAATATGTGACTTATGCACTGGCGGTTGCTGGCGTCTTGGGTGCAGGCGTTTGGGCTACACGCCGCAGCAAAACAAAAAACCATAACGGACAGGCGATGGGTTAATGCACTTTGAGTTTTCGAGTGAGTTGTTAAGCAGATAAATGAAGCCGATGTTTTATCCGATTTCTAAACCGTAAATACAGGAGATTTTTATGGAAACCATCATTGTTTTTATCGACGATGCCGACTATGCAGCCAAGCTGCTGCAGCCCATGCTGCCCCAGCCAACGCAGCCTCCGACCCGCTGGGTGCTGGTAGCTTGTGCACCCCACCTTACCCGTCACGTCAGCAAGTGGACCACACGCAGCGCACGTGCTGACTGGCAGGGCAGTTGGGCTGACAAGGTATTTGCACAAGTGACACCCCAGCTACAAAATACTGACAGACCGCTTGACACCGTCATCACGCAAGTTGCATCAGCCCGGCAAGTCATGTGCGAGCTGACAAACTCTTTGACGCGGCAGTACAACGTACGCCATGTGCTGGACGCACGCCGGCCTAAATTGGGACAAGACTTGGAGCCAGTCACGACTGGCCAAAAGCAGGAACACAACCGCATCACCGGCTATGCGGCAGCATTGGCGGGTGCCGGGCTGCTGGTGGGTCTTGACTGATCTGGCCGCTCGCCTGCAAGGTGCAGTGGTATTCTCAAAGCCATGAAACTCATCCTCATATGGCTTTGTAGCGCCGCTGCTGGTGTTGCTAGCGATCGAGTTTGTCCTGGAGCGTTTGCTGTTTAATCAGCGCGTCTAGCTGCCGGGCGCGGGTGTCGATGATGGAGCCCTCCATAAAGTCACTGCTGGCGGGGTTGCTGCGCATCATGTTTTGCGCAGCCCGCAAGCGGTCAAGCGCGGCGGGGTAATCAAGCCGCGCTGCGTGGCTTTCGGCATCAGCGCGAATCGCCCGCACTGCTTGCCCCTGGTTGCCATAGGCCACCGCCAACAGCTGCCATGCACCGCTGTCTTTGGGGTGGTCTGTGACCCAGGTCAGCAGCCGGCTAGAGACATCCTGCGCCCGGCCTGCTGCCAGCAAGGCTCTGGACTGCACCAGCAGCTCTGCGCGTTGCGTGGTTTTGCTGATGTCCATCAGCTGCGCAGCAGGCGGTATGGTGCCCGCCAGCAGATCTACCTCCATCGATAAGAGCGTGGCCGCGCTGCTGGCACCCGCGTTGTCAGCCGCAATGGCTTTGACTTTTTCAACAAGTACGCGTGCTGTTGCAAATTCGCGCAACTTTGCCGCTGCCAACGCACCAGCATACATCGCGCCCGCGTTGCGAATGTCGAGCGCCGCTGTGGCTGCCAAGCCCACTACTGCGGGCCTCTGGGCTTCAGCCACCATGGCGCGAAGCACGTCTACGCCCGGGTCTGCCAGCACCCTGGCGCGCGCCGCCATCATGGCGTGCAGCACACGCGCCTTGCCAGCAGCTTCATTGCTAGCAAAGTTCGCACTGGGGGCCTCAATAGATGCCAGCTGCAAACGCGCCTGCACTTCGGCAATCCGCTGTGTGGTCAGTGGGTGAGAGCGCAAATACGGAAACGCGCCGTTGTCATTCAGCCGGGACGCCTGCTGGAGTTTTTCAAACATGCTGGCCACGCCCCGGCTTTCAAAACCGGCATCCAGCATCACGCCAATCCCCACGCGATCAGCTTCGCGTTCCATGTCGCGTGAAAAGTTAAGCTGGCTTTGCGCCGCAACCGCCTGCCCGCCCACAATCGCTGCACTGGCAGCTTGCGGATTTTTGCTGGCCGCCAGTGCGCCCAAAATCATCGCGCCAATCAACAGGGGTGTGGTCTTTGCCTGCTGCGTGATAAGGCGCGAAATATGCCGTTGCGTAACGTGGCTCAGTTCATGGCCCAACACAGCAGCCAGCTCGTCCCTACTGGTAACTGCACCAATCAAGCCCAGGTGTACGCCCAAGTAACCGCCCGGCAGGGCAAAGGCATTGATGCTGCGGTCGCGGATCAAAAATATCTCCCAGGCAAAGCGCTCGTCCAGCTCGGCGCTCAGCTCACCGCGCGCCCGCGCTGCGGTCATCAAGGGTTGCCATATGGTCTGCAGGTAGTCCATGAGCACCGGGTCGTCGATGTAGTCCGGGTCACGGTAAATACTGACGGCAATGCGGTCGCCAATGCGACGCTCGGCAGCGGCTGCCAGCTCGGAGTTGTCGCCCAGAGAAGGCAATGCGCCAGACGGCCTGAATGGCGATTGCGCATGCAATGGCGCTTGGCTGGTCAAGGTAAGTATGGCCGCCAATACCCATGGGCTGGCCAGCGGTTTAAAACGGATCAAGGGGAACAAAAGCCAGTACCTCCGCCGTGTTGGTGTTAATCAGAACTGTCCAGAAGGTGCTGCGTCCCACCATAGGAATGTAGCCGACTGGCGTGCTGCCTGGTATGGATTTCAAAGCGGCGTCAATCTCAAGCGCACGCGCTGGAAAGCGGGTTTTCAGTTCAGCCAGCGGCTTGGCGCTGGCAATCACCTGCGGTTTGGCTTTCTCGTAGCTTTGCCACAAGTTCGGCTGCGCACCTAGCGCTACACCGCCTAGGGCAACCATTGTGGCATCGGTTTTTTCAGCGTTGTCTTTAAATTCGCGTACCGACAAAAGCGTTGGTCCGGTCCACGGGAGCTGCCTGAGCTCAGGTGGCGCTTTGTCAAGCGACTCGGTCGGCACTTCGATGGCATGCACCACGTTAAAACGGTAAATTTCAAACGCCAGATGTACGGGTCGGGCCACCGCGACAGTCCACAAACCATAGGTCAGTGCAGCGAGCTGCAGCAAGCCGATCACTGCAAAATCAAAGCGCATCACATGGCGCGGCTTGCGGGTGTTGAAGACTGACAAAGTGATGAGCGGCCCAAGAATCACATCAACGGTAACCACCAGCAAAAACAACTCTCGCCCGCCCGAAATCTCGCGGTACGGATAGGGGTACCAGACATAAAAAACCAGCACGGCGGCCAGCACGGCCAGGCCCAGGCTGATACCCAGGTGAATACCTGCGGCCTTGAATTTGCTCTTCCAGAAGTTGGGGCTTGGGAACATGGTCTTTATGATGACGTACAGTTGTAAAGGTTTTGTAACGGCGCAATGAATATGATAAAAAATTCGGGATTGACCCATTTTGATGCTCAGGGCCAGGCGCACATGGTGGACGTTGCCGCCAAAGCAGCCACGCATCGTATCGCCATTGCCGAGGGCCGTATTGTCATGAACCCGGCAACCCTGGCCATTATTTTGGCAGGCCATGCAAAAAAAGGCGATGTACTGGGCATCGCTCGCGTGGCGGGCATCATGGCCGCCAAAAAAACCAGCGACCTGATTCCCTTGTGCCATCCGCTGGCGCTGACGCGGGTGGCTATCGACTTCACACCAGACGAAAAAACCAGCAGCATCGCCTGCCGCGCAGCCGTAGAAACGGTTGGCCCCACCGGCGTTGAAATGGAAGCCCTGACGGCTACGCAAATTGCGTTGTTGACGATTTACGACATGTGTAAAGCGGTAGACCGGGGCATGACGATTACGGATGTGCGTGTGCTGGAAAAGCACGGCGGTAAATCAGGTAGTTTTGTCAATTCTTAAGGCTGCTTGCCGTTGGCCTTTTGTGCCTTGGCCCACTGCGCATGCTCTTTTGGAA
>JAYWBS010000181.1:0-31876 GCA_043781295.1 Polaromonas sp. | reverse complement strand
TGCACCACATCCCCGTGCACAAGGGTGGTGCCTGCCGGGTTGTCAACCAGGCCGTCGGCCCAGACAACTGACGTCAGCACGCCTGAGCTTTGGTTGTCAAACAAGTCCAAACCACCTGCCGGATTGCGCTTGACACGCAAGAATTCCCTGCGTTTATCGGCTCTGGGCCAATTAAAATGGGCGCAAATAGCTATTGAATCAGGAGCAAACTGGGTTGCGCCCTGGAGCTTGCGAATGAATGGCCTGACCAATAACAAGAAAGTCACAAAGCTCGACACCGGATTGCCCGGCAGGCCAATGAAGTGTGCCTTGTCAATCTTGCCGTAGGCAAACGGTTTGCCAGGCTTGATGGCGATTTGCCATAAATTGAGCTGGCCGAGTGCCTGCACAGCTGGTTTGATATGGTCTTCTTCACCCACCGACACGCCGCCGCTGGTCAGTATCAAATCGTGGTCAATACTGGCTGTCATTAAAGCGGTTTTTGTGGCGTCGAGCTTGTCAGGCACGATGCCCATGTCTGTGACTGTGCAGCCCAGGCGCTTGAGTAGCGCGCGCAAAAAGAAACGGTTGGAGTTGTAAATGGCACCCGGCTTCATGTCCGATGGCGCAACATCACCCGGCATGACCAGCTCGTCACCGGTTGAAAACAGGGCCACCCGCACAGGTGCTGCCACAAGTAACTTTTCAAAGCCGATACTGGCTGTCAGCCCAATAGATTCGGGCGCAAGCAGCTCCCCTTTAAATAGCACACTACGACCTGCTGTGACATCCTCGCCGCGCCTGCGAATCCATTGCCCGACTTTGGGCTGGGTCGCAACACACACGCTACCGTCTTGCGGTGACGTGCAATCTTCCTGCATCACCACGGCATCAGCGCCTTCGGGAATCGGTGCACCGGTAAAAATGCGCGCCGCAGACATGGTTGCCAGCGCGTTGCCGCTGCTACCGGCTGCAATGCGCTGGTTGACTTGCAGCACCGTTGCTGCGTTCAACCAATCGGCGCTGCGAACTGCGTAGCCGTCCATGGCGCTGTTGTCGTGCGCGGGCACATCCAATGCGGCCACCACGTCTTGGGCCAGCACACGGCTATCAGCATCAAATGTTGAAACTGTCTCTGCCTTGCCCAAAGGCGCAGCATGGCCCAGCAGCTCAGCCAGCGCCTCATCAAGCGATTTCATAGGTTCGCGTAGCGGGAACGGTTGACGAGGTGGCGTTGATGACATCAATCGAAGGTGTCAGTTAAAGGTGTAAGTAAAACGCTCTTGCGCACTGAGCAAGTAGTCCGCCACAGCTTCTGCGTCATTCAGGTTGAGCACCGGGCGCTGGGTGGCGTGAGGCAATTGATCGGGCGCGTCAGTGGCAATGGCCACAATGAAATCATCGTCCATGTAGCGTGCTGGTTTGCCTTCGTAGTCCGCGCTAGGGCCGCGCCAGACTTCAATCTTGAGCAGGTCGCTGTCTTTGAAACCCTCCACCAGTACCCAGTCCACGCCGTCATACAGCTCGGCAATCATTTGGTGCACTGTCATCTGGCAGGGTTGTTCAAACTCACGCATCAACGCAAAGCGGTTGCTGGAGGCCACCACCACCTCAAACGCACCCGCAACGCGATGCCTGTAGGTGTCTTTGCCAGGGTGGTCAATGTCAAATTTGTGGTGGGCGTGCTTGACGACCGACACACGAAGGCCACGCTTTTTAAGCACCGGGATCAACTGCTCAACCAATGTGGTTTTGCCCGAACCGGAGTACCCGGCGAATCCGACCACGTTCATGCTTTGACTTTCAAGGGCTGACAAATACTATCAATTAAGGAGCTGCTTGCGTCCGTATTCATTGGGCTACGGGCTGATTTAATGCACATTTTGAACGATATATGACTTGATTTGAAGCACATCGGCAGGCATCAGTTTGACGCGTTTTGGCAGCGCTTCAATACCGTCGAACTTGGGTGGCCGAGGTGGCAACCTGCCGAGCGCCTCTTCAATTGTCTCCGCAAATTTAATCGGCAATGCAGTTTCTAAAACGATCATCGGCACACCCGCTTGCATATGCTCACGCGCGACTTTCACACCATCAGCAGTATGGGTGTCGATGATGTCATTGAACTGTGCATGCACGCTTTGAATCGTCGCCAGGCGGTTGGCATGGGTGCTTTTACCACTCAAAAAACCATAGGTCTTGGCAGCAGATTTGAATGCATCACTGGCACTCAGATCAAAGCTGCCTTTGGCATGGAGCTGGTCATGAAACAGCGCTTTGGTTTGCGCGCCGTCACGGCCAATCAAGTCAAACACAAAGCGTTCGAAGTTCGACGCTTTGGAAATGTCCATCGACGGGCTGGAGGTCTCAATCGTGTCTTGGCTTGCTCTGACGCGATAGACGCCGGTGCGGAAAAACTCGTCCAATACATCGTTTTCATTCGTCGCCACGACCAGATGCGCAATCGGCAAACCCATCATGCGAGCGACGTGGCCCGCGCAGACGTTGCCGAAGTTGCCGGAGGGGACGGTAAAGCTGACTTTTCTTGTTCCCTCCCCTTCCGGGGGAGGGCTAGGGTGGGGGCTGCTCCCGATTTGGGTTGCCTGAAAGTAACCTGCAAAGTAGTACACAACTTGCGCCATCAACCGCGCCCAATTGATCGAATTCACCGTACCAATCTTGTACTGGCGCTTGAAGTCCAGGTCATTCGACACCGCCTTGACGATGTCCTGGCAATCGTCAAACACACCCTCAACCGCAATGTTGTGAATGTTTGCGTCTTGCAGGCTGAACATTTGCGCCTGCTGAAACGGGCTCATCCGGCCTTGCGGTGAAGTCATGAAGACACGCACACTGCGCTTGCCACGCATGGCATATTCAGCCGCACTGCCCGTGTCGCCGCTGGTCGCGCCCAGAATATTCAGCTCTTCACCGCGCCGCCCCAATTCGTACTCAAACAAATTGCCGAGCAATTGCATGGCCATGTCCTTGAAGGCTAGCGTCGGGCCGTTGGACAAAGCCTCCAGGTACAAACCCTTTTCAAGCGGGCGCAAAGGCACGATGGCAGCCGTGCCAAACACGTCTTGTGTGTAGGTCTTGCGGCAAATCGCTTTTAAGTCCTCAGCGGGAATGTCATCGATGTACAGCGACAGCACCTCAAATGCTAAATCAGCGTAAGGCAAACCGCGCCAGGCATCCAGCATGGCGGGCGTGACTTGCGGATAGTGATCAGGCAAGTACAAGCCACCATCGGGAGCCAGGCCTTCGAGCAAAATATCGCAGAATTTGCGTGGGGTTTTGTCGCCCCGGGTCGAGAGGTAATGCATCAAGCCAGCTCTTCCTTGCGAATCCGCACAATCGGTGCCAGCACAGTGCTCAAAGCCTGCATTTGCACCAGTGCTTCATTCATCTTCGCTTCTACACAATCATGGGTCAGGATGATGAGGTCAGTCTGGGTTGCGCCCTCGCCGCCTACTTCATCGGCTTCGCGCTGCAAGACGGCATCAATACTGATGCCTGCCTTGGCCAAAATGCTGGTGACGTTGGCCAGCACACCGGCCTCGTCGGCCACCTTTAGGCGCAGGTAGTAGCTGGTCACGACTTCGCCCATGGCAAGCACAGGCGTGTTGCTCATGGCATCGGGCTGAAAGGCCAGGTGCGGCACGCGCTGTGCGGCGTCTGCGGTGTGCAGACGGGCAATGTCAACCAGGTCGGCAATCACGGCGCTGGCTGTGGGCTCGCTGCCTGCACCTTTGCCGTAGTACAGGGTGGTGCCGACAGCATCGCCATGCACCATCACCGCGTTCATCGCACCTTCGACGTTGGCAATCAAGCGCTTGATGGGCACCAGCGTCGGGTGAACGCGCAGCTCTATTCCGTCGCCTGCTTTTTTCGTTACGTCGGTTTGCCGACGCTTCGTGATACCCAACAACTTGATGCGATAACCCAGTTGCTCGGCGTACTTGATGTCGGTTGCGCTTAAGTGGGTGATGCCCTCCACATAGGCCTTGTCAAACTGAACCGGCACACCAAAGGCCATGGCGGACATGAGGCTGACCTTGTGGGCAGCGTCCACGCCTTCGATGTCAAAGGTCGGATCGGCTTCTGCATAGCCCAGGCGTTGCGCTTCTTTCAGCACCACGTCAAAGTCCAAACCTTTGTCGCGCATTTCACTCAAGATGAAATTGGTGGTGCCGTTGATGATGCCGGCGATCCATTCGATGCGGTTGGCGCTCAGGCCCTCGCGCAATGACTTGATGATGGGAATGCCGCCAGCCACAGCGGCTTCAAAAGCAACCATCACGCCTTTGCGGCTGGCAGCTGCAAAAATCTCGGTGCCGTGCACGGCCAGCAGCGCCTTGTTGGCTGTCACCACATGCTTGCCTGCCTCGATGGCCTCCAGCACCAGTTGTTTGGCAATGCCGTAGCCACCAATCAGCTCGATGACGATGTCAATGTCCGGGTTGGCAATCACGGCGCGTGCGTCGCTGACCACTTTGACGCCTGGCCCCACAGCGGCTTGGGCTCTAACAGTGTCCAGGTCAGCGACCACGGCAATTTCAATGCCGCGCCCGGCACGGCGAATAATCTCGCTCTGATTACGCTGCAACACGCTGAACACGCCGCTGCCGACAGTGCCGATGCCCAAAAGGCCTACTTGAATCGATTTCATATGCTTTTTAACTATTAAATAGGGCTATAGCCCTTTAAATTCATGCGCGAGCAGCTACCAATTTAATAGCAGCTGGATTGGCCACCTTGGGCGACGGCTTGCCTGCACGGTTGCGATAAGACTCCAAAAACTTGGCAATGCGGCCAATCGCTTCGCGCAGGTCGTCTTCATGTGGCAAAAACACAATGCGGAAATGGTCTGGGTCAGGCCAGTTAAAGCCTGTGCCCTGCACCAGCATGACCCGCGTTTCGCGCAACAGCTCGAGGAAAAACTGGCGGTCATCCTTGATCGGGTACATCACCGGGTCGAGCTTGGGGAACATGTACAGCGCTGCCACGGGCTTGACGCACGTCACGCCGGGAATGGCGGTGATCAGCTCATAGGCCAGGTCGCGCTGGCGGCGCAGCCTGCCACCTTCGCAGGTCAAGTCATTGATGCTCTGGTAGCCGCCGAGCGCGGTTTGAATCGCCCACTGGCCCGGTACGTTGGAGCACAGCTTCATGTTGCTGAGCATGTTCAAACCCTCGATGTAGTCAACAGCCACGCGTTTGTCGCCCGACACCACCAGCCAGCCCGCGCGGTAACCACAGGAGCGATAACTTTTGCTGAGCGAATTGAAGGTCAGCGTCAGCACATCGCTTGATAAGCTGGCAATGGCGGTATGTTTCACGTCGTCATACAGCACCTTGTCATACACCTCGTCGGCCAAGATCACCAGGCCATGCTCACGTGCCAGGGCGACGATGCCTTTGAGCAAGTCATCTGAATACAACACGCCCGTCGGGTTGTTCGGGTTGATGACCACAATCGCTTTGGTGTGCGGCGTGATTTTGGCGCGTATATCTAGCAGGTTAGGCATCCAGCCATTGGCCTCGTCGCACAGGTAATGAATTGGCGTGCCGCCGGATAAAGAAGTGGCCGCCGTCCACAGCGGGTAGTCAGGCATGGGCAGCAGCAACTCGTCACCGTTGTCGAGCAATGCGTTGGTGGCCATGGTGATCAATTCACTCGCGCCATTGCCCAGGTAAATATCATCGAGCGTCACGCCCTTGATGCCCTGCTTTTGCGTCTCATGCATCACTGCTTTGCGCGCCGCAAAAATGCCCTTGCTGTCAGAGTAACCTGCTGAATTGGGCAGGTTGCGAATCATGTCCTGCTGGATTTCTTCAGGCGCGTCAAAACCAAAAACCGCCAGGTTGCCCAGGTTCAGCTTGATGATCTTTTGGCCTTCGTCTTCCATCTGACGGGCGGCGTCCATGATGGGGCCGCGAATGTCGTAAAGCACGTTGGCCAGCTTGGCAGATTTGGTGATGGGTTTCATAGGAGAATTCCTTAAAGCGGAACTTATAATTTGACCACACAAACGCACCTCTCCGACACTGAACCTTATGAAGTTACAACCTGATCGTCTCGATGTCCAATCCATTCTGGGTTACGGCCCTGGCTGGGTGGGCTTAGGTAGCAACGGTGTGGCTGAAAAAATCGAGCGCAGCATTGTGATTGGCTCGGGCGGTGAAAAGTTTGACTGGAACTGCGCACGTTTTGAAGACCTGACTGAAAACCACTTTGCCCTGCTGGGGAACACACAGCCTGAGCTGGTGATTTTTGGCAGTGGCTCGCGCTTGCGTTTTGCACCGCCAGCATTCATGCGCGCGCTGATGCAAAGGCGCATTGGCATGGAAACCATGGACACACTGGCCGCCTGCCGCACCTACAACATCCTGGCGGGCGAAGGACGACGCGTTATCGCAGCGCTGTTGATTGAGGCCGACCATTAAAAGCGGCCTGCTTTCAGGGTAAAATCTAGGGTTGCGCAGGTCGGGGCAGCCCCGGCAGCACAGCGGGTCAACACAATCACTTTGGTCAGGGTCCTACCAGTATGGCAGTCGTCGTCAATAAACTCCTCCCCGAATTTGAAGCGAACGCCACAAGCGGCGTCAAGGTTTCCAACCAATCCCACATGGGTAAAGTCGTCGTTTTGTACTTCTACCCCAAAGACAATACACCCGGTTGCACCACTGAAGCCATGCAGTTTCGTGACCGCTACAAGGATTTCGTCAAGGCAGGTGCCACGGTGTTCGGTGTCTCACGCGACAACATGAAGTCGCATGACGAGTTCAAAGCCAAGCTTGAACTGCCTTTCGAATTGATTGCTGACACCGAAGAAAAAATGTGCCACATGTTTGGCGTGGTCAAAAACAAGATCATGTATGGCAAAAAAGTCAAAGGCATTGAGCGCAGCACGTTTTTGGTGGCCCCGGATGGCACCCTGGCTGAAGAATGGCGTGGCCTGAAAGTACCCGGACACGTCGATGATGTTCTGAAAGCTGTCAAGGCGCTCAAAAAAGCCGCCTGAAAGCGCTGAAAAGTCAGACACGGGAGTTGTGCATAATGAACTCATCTTGCTGAGTTTTACAAATTGCCTTCACCCCAAAAAAGCCGCCCTGGCCTTGAGGCGGCTTTTTCATTTTCAAAATCTCCTCCTAAAGAGTTTTAAGCACCATGCCCTTGCCTCCTGCCCCCACCAAACGTGCAGCCCTGCTCTCAGCCGACGCAACCGATGCGCCAGCGCGCTCGCCCTCCCGGGCCGCACGAAAAGCAGAAAACACACAAGCAGCCCAGCGCGCGCCCGTGCTTGACCTGTTAGACAACCGCCCCGCCAGCGGCGGTGGTTACCCGGCTGCTTTCAAAGGTGAAGCGTCAGCCAGCGCCCAAAAGACAGGTGTCGATAGCTATAAAAAAGAGAGCGTTGAACGCCCCCAGGCTGCGGTCAGACCGAAAAAGACCAAACATCTGGGACCCGCCAAATTATTTGTGCTGGACACCAACGTGTTGATGCACGACCCGATGTGCCTGTTCCGTTTTGAAGAACACGACATCTTTTTGCCGATGATCGTGCTGGAAGAGCTGGATGGCCATAAAAAAGGCATGACAGAAGTCGCCCGCAACGCGCGCCAAACCAGCCGCTCACTGGATGCGCTGGCAGGTGCCCAGGGCGCAGACATCACCAAAGGCCTGAAACTCGACACCACGGGCCACCGTGAAGCGGGTGGCAGTCTGTTTTTTCAGACCAAGCCGCTGGACTACACCCTGCCCATGAGCTTGCCTCAAGGCAAGGCTGACAACCAGATTCTTGGCGTGGTCGAGGCACTGCGTAGAGAGTACGCACCGCGCGAGGTCGTGCTGGTGTCCAAAGACATCAACATGCGCGTCAAAGCCCGTGCGCTGGGCCTGGCGACAGACGATTATCAGAACGACAAGACGCTGGAAGACGGTGACCTGCTTTACTCAGGTGTTCTGGCTTTGCCGAATGATTTCTGGACGCGGCAGAGCAAAACGATTGAAAGCTGGCAGCAAGGCAGCTTCACTTTTTACCGCATCACAGGGCCGATTGTTGCCAGCCTCTTGATCAATCAGTTTGTGTTTTTTGAAGCACCTGGCGAGCCACCACTGTATGCACGCGTGACCGAAATACGTGCCAAAACTGCGGTGCTGAAAACCCTCAAGGATTACAACCACCTGAAAAACGCGGTCTGGGGCGTGACAACTCGCAACCGTGAGCAAAACTTTGCCATGAACCTGCTGATGGACCCGGAAGTGGACTTTGTCACACTGGCCGGTACAGCAGGCAGCGGCAAAACGCTGATGGCACTGGCCAGTGGCTTGACGCAGGTATTGGACGACCGCCGTTACACCGAGATCATCATGACCCGCGCGACGGTGTCGGTCGGTGAAGACATTGGTTTTTTACCAGGTACCGAAGAAGAAAAAATGGGCCCCGGGATGGGCGCGCTGGACGACAACCTTGAAGTGCTGGGTAAAACTGAAAACGGCTCGGGCGAATGGGGCCGTGCGGCTACCAATGAGTTGATCCGCTCACGCATCAAGGTCAAGAGCATGAACTTCATGCGCGGCCGGACGTTTTTGAACAAGTACGTCATCATCGACGAGGCGCAAAACCTGACGCCCAAGCAAATGAAAACGCTGATCACCCGCGCTGGCCCAGGCACCAAGATCATTTGTATGGGCAACCTGGCGCAGATTGACACGCCGTATTTGACCGAAGGCTCATCAGGCATGACCTATGCCGTAGATCGCTTCAAGGGCTGGCCGCATGGTGGGCACATCACGCTGGCGCGCGGTGAGCGTTCACGACTGGCAGACTTTGCCAGCGAAGTGCTTTAAACGGCACAAGCTCTGAAATGCAAAAAGCCAAGTCAATCGACTTGGCTTTTTTACGCTTGATGTCTGGTGGGAGATACAAGTTTCGAACTTGTGACCCCTGCAGTGTGAATGCAGTGCTCTACCCCTGAGCTAATCTCCCGTCGCTTTTCAGCAAGTCTTGGATTATATGCTGTCTACTTACGCTGTAGACGTTCGCCAGACCGTCTTGCCTTTGCTGGCCTTGTCGATGTCGGCCAGCAGCTTTTCATGCGCATCCAGTTCGTCGTCATTAGCGGCAAGCAGCGGCAATACAAACTGGCTTAAATCAATGGCAGGTGCACTGTCGCTACTCTGGGCTGCATTGCCAGCATCTATCATCAAGCTGTTTTGACCGCGCGTGAGGTTGATGTACACATCCGCCAGCAGTTCAGCGTCAAGCAGCGCGCCGTGCAGCGTACGGCCTGAATTGTCGACCTCCAGCCTGTCGCACAGCGCATCGAGGGAGTTGCGTTTGCCGGGGTACAGCTCTTTGGCCATCATCAGGCTGTCGGTGACTTTGCTGACGTGCGCCGCAATCGGATGCTGGCCGCAAATCTCCAGCTCTTTGTTTAAAAAGCCCACATCAAACGGCGCGTTATGAATGATGATTTCAGCGCCGTTCAGATACGCAAGCAGCTCACCGGCAATCACACCAAAGCGTGGCTTGTCCTTTAAAAATTCGTTGCTGATGCCATGGACTTTCAGCGCGTCTTCATGACTGTCGCGCTCGGGGTTCAGGTAAAAGTGTTTGTTGTTGCCGGTCAGCTTGCGGGCGACCAGCTCAACGCACCCGATTTCAATGATGCGGTCGCCGTTGTCGGGCGACAGGCCTGTGGTTTCGGTGTCTAAGAAGATTTGGCGCATAAAATATTTCAGGAGAATACCGAATGATAGCTAAAGCAAATCCTTATTTGGAGAATCTACTCTGGTTCGTAGCCGCCGTAGCATACATGGCACTGCTAATTTACGCGCGGGAAGATTTATGGCTGTGGTACTGCAATCGGGGTACCGTATACCAGTCATCGATAAAGGACTTACAACCGATTTTTTGGGCACCATTTACAGCGATCGCGGCCTGGATCGGCCTAGTTATTACAAAAGAACAAAAGACATCAGAATTTCGACAGGCTTGGATCGACAAGTTGCGCGACGAGCTTGCAGCTTTATTTGCAGTGTCGGCATTTATTACCCAAAAAATGTTGGACGGCAAGTCGCTTGAAGCTTTCGATGATAAATACGCAGAATTTATGCTGCATCTTTCCTCTATTCAACTTCGTCTCAATCCAACTGAGACAGAGTCTAAAAATGTACTTGGCTACATTCAAGATATGCGAATTATTCTCGGTGAAATAGAAGCAAAACCTATCGGACAAAAAACTGAATTGGTTGAGAAATTAAGGAGCAAGTTCGAACTATTACTCACCTCATCCAACCGGCTCTTGAAGTTGGAGTGGGATCGTGTTAAACATGGCGAACCGATTTTTGTAGCTACGGGGCATATTTCTTTAGTTTGCCTGATAGTGATTGGATTTCCATGCATGATGATCCTGATACTCGCACCAGCCT
This sequence comes from Polaromonas sp., assembly GCA_043781295.1. Classification (GTDB taxonomy): domain Bacteria; phylum Pseudomonadota; class Gammaproteobacteria; order Burkholderiales; family Burkholderiaceae_C; genus Polaromonas. Next base: position 21,456 of record JAYWBS010000181.1, on the reverse strand, counting down.
GCAAATGAGCAACGCAGCACATTTAGCGTTTACCCAACGCATACGGGATGAGTCGCTTTTGAAAAATCCGACTCATCGGCGCTGGGCACTTGACAGCACGGCTGAAGAACTATTCGCCAACGTAACTATGCATGGTAGCGAATGGGTGTATCTTCTTGTGACGGCACTACGATACCTCGCCCTCGACGCCGTAGCGCCGCAGCAGCGCAAACACCAATGGAATCGCATCAACACACTGCTGGATAAAGCCGTCGCTACCGGCCAGAATGATATCGATTGCATTATTACCTTCGGTGAATATGCAGTCGATTACGCGCAGCAAATCACATCTGCGGAATTTAGTAAGGCATTGAATAGACTCAGTAGAACAAAAACTATCGTTGATGATTATTTAAGAATACCCGGAAGGGGTGCGCAAACCACCTCTACGCTTCTCGCGCTGAAAGCCAAGGTAATTCGACAAATGCGACAACTACGCAAAACCCATTCTGAAGGTTACCCCCCTAAATCGGCAACCCATGACGCGGAACTTTCGCTCTCTTGCGCAATGGCAGCGTACAAGTCTGCTCCGCTACCAAATACCACGCTTGAGGTGGCTCTTTGTCACGAAGCCTGCAGCCGAGCTATAGCCGACTCCCATGATAAAAGCGCTGAATCCCGATTTGTTGAGGCGATCGCGCAACAATCGATAAACGCAGCGTACGCACTGCTTTTACGTTACAGGCTTTCAGACCGCGAAGAACTTGCCCTCAGTCTTTTTGATTCGCATGTTGTATCTGATCCCGATATTCGTCGGCGCTATAGATCCATGCCGATAGTGGCAGAGTGCTTACGGGCGCTACGCTATCACAAAAAAAACGATCCCACTTTTTCAAGCCCTTGGCTAGTGGAGAAATCAGTGTCGCAGATAGAGGATGAACTTGAACATTCGATTCACTTTGGACCAACGTCTGCCCGATCAATTTTATTGCTAGCTGAGCTGCGTGCATTTCGTGGAATACCTTGGGACAAAGCGCAGGAGCTGTCCGCACTCCTACCAGACACGCCAGGTTTTTATAACTCTATCGTCTATTTGATCGGATCTACATACAGCACCGATTCAGAAGTAACGACCCTAGCAGTAGAGACCAAGGATCCGGAAATCATCAATCAACTGGGCACGTATATGGTTAACTTTGAGCCAAGCAAAATAAATTTTGCCATTCACTGCTATCGCCAAGCTAGTCGCATGAGTCAACATCCACGTTATTTAATGAACCTAGCCCGTGCGCTTATAGAAAGCGGACAGCATGAAGATCTAGTTGCCGCAAAAGACGCAATTGAATCGGTTCAGAGAAAAAGTGGCACTGATCACCGCTGGTTTAAGCGTGTCAAAAGCGTTATCTTGGACACCATGGCAGAAATCGAGCAAAGACTCACAGGTACTCCAAAAAACTCTTCACCTGATGAAATACTAAAGCCGATTCGAAAAACTTTGTTTTGACTGATCTGAGATTCTACATTTGACGGCAATTAATTTTGTTGTCAGAGGAGCTAGGAAAAGCACTTTCATATTGGTCACTGCTTCTAAGTGGTACACGCAGATCCCGACGGTCTAGTGGTTTTCTTTGGCGTGGTTGATCGTGTACTTTGGGATCTCTACCGTCACATTGGCTTGCGCCAGTATCGCCTGACAGCTCAGGCGTGAATTGGGCTCCAGACCCCAGGCGCGGTCCAGCAAGTCGTCTTCTTCTTCTTCGGGCGCATTCAGCGACGCGAAACCTTCACGCACGATGACGTGGCAGGTGGTGCAGGCCGCGCTCATGTCGCAGGCGTGCTCGATGTTGATTTTGTTGTCCAGCAAGGCTTCGCAAATGGATGTGCCAGCAGGCGCTGTAATTTCAGCGCCTTGCGGGCAGTACTCGGCGTGGGGGAGGATTTTGATGATGGGCATAGTGCGCTAACTTGTTCAAATAGATTCAATGTTCTTGCCAGCCAGGGCAGTACGTATGCCCCGGTTCATGCGTTCGGCGGCGAAGGCTTCTGTGCCTTTGGCCAACGCCTGGGTGGCGGCTTCAATCGTAGCGGCATCACCATTTTCGCGTGTGTCGATCAAGCCGACCATCAAGCTGTCGATTTGAGCGCGCTCGTTGGGGCTGAGTAAATCCGCATCTGCATTCAGCGCAGTTTTGACAGCCAGCACCATCCGGTCAGCATCGACACGCGCCTCAGCCAGGGCACGTGCGGCCATGTCAAGTTGAGCGGTTGAAAAGCTGTCTTGCAGCATGCGTGCAATCTCATCATCAGACAAGCCGTACGATGGCTTCACGTCAATATGCGCCTCCACACCACTGACCTGCTCTTTCGCATTCACGCTCAGCAAACCATCCGCATTGACAGTAAACGTGACGCGAATACGCGCCGCACCCGCCACCATCGGCGGTATGCCGCGCAGCTCAAAGCGGGCCAGACTACGGCAATCCGCCACCAGGTCACGCTCGCCCTGCACCACATGCAACGCCAGTGCGGTCTGGCCGTCTTGGTAGGTCGTGAAGTCCTGTGCCATGGCGGTGGGAATGGTCTGGTTGCGCGGTACGATGCGCTCGACCAGGCCGCCCATGGTTTCAATGCCCAGCGACAGCGGAATCACGTCGAGCAACAACAGGTCATTGCCAGTGTTGTTACCCGCAAGTTGGTTGGCAGAAATGGCCGCACCCAGCGCCACGACTTCATCGGGGTTCAAATTGACCAAAGGCTCTCGCCCAAAAAAGCTGGCCACCGCTTTGCGCACCTGCGGCATGCGGGTGGAGCCGCCGACCAGCACCACGCCTTCGATGTTGCTTTTATCCAGCTTGGCATCACGCAGCGCTTTGCGGGAAGCCGTCAAGGTGCGCTGCGTCAGGTGTGCCGTTGCGGTTTCAAAATCTTCAGCCTTCATTTCAAAATTAACCAGCGCTTTGGCGAGTTGAACTGAAAATTGGGCAGTCGGCGCATTCGACAGCGCCTCTTTGCAAGTGCGCGCGGTGCGCTGCAAGGCGGCCTTGTCAGTCGGGCTCAAAGTATCTACAGCCAGGCCTGCCTTGGTCAGCACCCAATCGACCAGCGCGCGGTCATAGTCGTCACCACCCAGAGCTGAATCACCGCCTGTAGCCACCACTTCAAACACGCCCTGCGTCAAGCGAAGGATGGAAATGTCAAAGGTGCCGCCACCCAAGTCGTAAATGGCAAACACGCCCTGGCTCGCGTTGTCCAGGCCATACGCAATCGCGGCTGCGGTGGGCTCGTTGATCAGGCGCAGTACATTGAGGCCCGCAAGTTGCGCCGCATCTTTGGTGGCCTGGCGCTGGGCATCGTCAAAGTAGGCAGGTACGGTGATGACCGCACCGTAAATATCGTCGTCAAAGGTGTCTTCAGCCCGAAAGCGCAGCGTTGCCAAAATTTCCGCGCTGATTTCAACCGGGCTTTTTTCACCCGCCACCGTTTGCAGCGTGACCATACCGGGCTTGTCATTGAGCTGGTAGGGCAACTGCGCACGGTTGCCAATGTCTTCGATGCCACGCCCCATCAGCCGCTTGACGGACGATATGGTGTTGGCTGGGTCATCGACCTGCGCAGCCAGGGCGGCGTAGCCAATCTGGCGTTTGTCACCCGCCAGGTAGCGCACCACGCTGGGCAAAATCACCCGGCCTTCGTCGTCAGGCAGGCATTCAGACACGCCATTGCGCACACTGGCTACCAGCGAATGGGTGGTGCCCAGGTCAATGCCGATGGCGATGCGCCTTTCGTGCGGGTTGGGCGCCTGGCCGGGTTCGGAGATTTGGAGAAGTGCCATGTCGCTTGGAAAAATTTATCTATTTGTTTATTGTTGAAGTTGATCGATACGCGTATCGACCTCTTGGGCAAAACGCTCAACAAACATCAGGCTTCTCACATGCTCAACAGCCAATTTGAAGTTGTGTTGACCATCAATGGCCTGCTCTATTTTTAATAGCTGCTTGCGCCCGAATTCATTGGCTTGAAGGGCTATTTCATCGATATTTTCAGGTGTTTTGGCCTCATCCAGCGCTTCCCGCCACGCCATTTGCTGCATCAAAAAGCTCGCAGGCATGGCGGTGTTGTTTTCAGCGTTGACAGGTGCGCCGTTCAACTCGCACAAGTAGGCAGCCCGCTTGAGCGGGTCTTTAAGCCGCTGGTAAGCCTCATTGATGCGCACTGACCACTGCATGGCTACGCGCTGTGCACTTGAGCCTTGGGCTGCAAATTTATCGGGGTGCGCTTCTCGCTGGAGCTCTTTCCAGCGGGCATCAATGGCGGCGCGGTCCTGGCTGAACTTTTGCGTTAAACCGAAAAGTTCGAAATCATTGGATTGCAGGTTCACACACGGAAGCTTTCGCCGCATCCGCAACGATCACGCTCGTTCGGATTTAAAAACTTAAACCCTTCATTCAAGCCTTCGCGCACAAAATCAAGCTGCGTACCGTCGATGTAGGCCATGCTTTTCGGGTCGACCAACACCTTCACACCGTTGTCTTCAAACACCACGTCCTCGGGTGCGATTTCGTCAGCGTATTCAAGCTTGTAGGCCAGGCCCGAGCAACCCGTGGTTTTGACACCCAGACGCACGCCAACGCCCTTGCCACGCTTGGTCATGTAGCGGGTTACGTGGCGGGCAGCAGCATCGGTCAGGGTTACGGACATTGAAATTACTCTGAATCTGGTAGCAAATGAAATTTACGCAGCAACGGCTTGGCCATGCTTTTGCTTGTAGTCACTCACAGCCGCCTTGATGGCGTCTTCAGCCAAAATAGAGCAGTGAATTTTGACTGGCGGCAGTGCCAGCTCTTGGGCAATTTCGCTGTTTTTGATGCTCGCTGCTTCGTCCAGCGTTTTGCCTTTGACCCACTCTGTCACGAGCGAGCTGGAAGCAATCGCCGAGCCGCAGCCGTAAGTTTTAAAGCGCGCGTCTTCAATCACACCCGTTACCGGGTTGACCTTGATTTGCAGCTTCATCACGTCGCCGCAAGCTGGTGCACCGACCATGCCGGTACCAACCGTGTCGTCGCCCTTTTCAAAAGAGCCGACGTTGCGGGGGTTTTCATAGTGGTCTACCACTTTTTCACTGTATGCCATGATATTTACCTCTTTAGCTTTTAAGTTGCGCCACTCAGTGAGCGGCCCACTGGATGCTGGATATGTCCACGCCATCCTTGAACATTTCCCACAGCGGGGAAAGTTCGCGCAGTTTGGCAACGTTCTCTTTGATCGTGCCGACTGCGTAGTCAATTTCTTCTTCCGTGCTCCAGCGGCCAATCGTCATGCGCAGGCTGCTGTGGGCCAGCTCGTCGCTGCGGCCCAGGGCGCGCAGTACATAACTCGGCTCCAACGATGCCGACGTGCAAGCTGAACCACTCGACACGGCCAAGCCCTTGATGCCCATGATCAGCGACTCGCCTTCCACGTAGTTAAAGCTCATATTCAGGTTGTGCGGCACGCGCTTGTCGGCATGGCCGTTCAAAAACACTTCTTCAACATCTTTCAGGCCATTGAGCATGCGCTCGTGCAGGGTGCGAATGCGTTTGTTTTCTTCATGCATTTCCAGCTTGGCAATGCGGTAGGCCTCGCCCATGCCGACGCACTGGTGCGTTGGCAACGTGCCAGAACGCATGCCGCGCTCGTGGCCACCACCGTGCATTTGCGCTTCCAGGCGCACACGCGGCTTGCGGCGCACATACAGCGCACCTATGCCCTTGGGGCCGTAGGTTTTGTGCGATGTCAGGCTCATCAAATCAACAGGCAAGGTCGTCAGGTCAATGTCTACACGGCCGGTGGCTTGCGCTGCATCCACATGGAAGATGATGCCTTTTTCACGGCACAGCGCGCCTATCGCGGCCACGTCTTGAATCACGCCGATCTCGTTGTTAACGAACATGACGCTGACCAAAATCGTATCGGGCCGAATCGCGGCTTTTAACACGTTGATGTCCAACAAACCATCAGCCTGCACGTCCAGGTAAGTCGCCTCAAAACCCTGGCGCTCCAGCTCGCGGAAGGTGTCGAGCACGGCTTTGTGCTCGGTCTTCACAGTGATGAGGTGCTTGCCCTTGGTTTTGTAAAACTGGGCTGCACCTTTGATGGCCAGATTGTTCGACTCGGTGGCGCCGCTGGTCCAGACAATTTCACGCGGGTCAGCGCCGATTAAATCAGCGACTTGCTCACGCGCCTTTTCAACTGCGGCTTCTGCCTCCCAGCCCCAGGCGTGGCTGCGGGATGCGGGGTTGCCGAAGTGCTCACGCAACCACGGAATCATCGCGTCAACGACCCGTGGGTCACACGGGTTGGTGGCGCTGTAGTCCATGTAGATGGGGAAGTGTGGGGTTTCCATTTGGCTGGCTCAATAAATTAGCGGGCTGGATAGCGGAGACGAAAAATCAAAAGGTGCTGCTTCAAGATTTTGAGAAGGCGTTACCCAACGCAAAAACCGAATTAGGTGCATTCACGCGCATAGGTTTGGCCATGGGTTGCGTGAAGATGGCTTTTTTCACCATGGGTGAATTTTCAACCACCAGACCTTTGGCCAACTGCTCGTCGACCAGCTTTTGCAAGCTGACAGAGTCCAGAAACTCAACCATGCGACTGTTCAGTGATGCCCACAGCTCGTGCGTCATACACCGCGCACCCTCGCCCAGGCAGTTTTCTTTGCCGCTGCACTGGGTAGCGTCAATTGGCTCGTCAACCGACACAATGATGTCGGCCACAGTGATCTCTGATGCCTTGCGGCCCAGCGTGTAACCGCCGCCGGGGCCACGGGTTGATTCGACCAGCTCGTGGCGACGCAGCTTACCAAACAATTGCTCCAGGTAAGACAGCGAAATTTGCTGCCGCTGGCTGATGGCCGCCAATGTGACGGGACCGTTGTTTTGGCGTAAGCCCAAATCAATCATTGCAGTGACCGCAAAGCGGCCTTTGGTCGTGAGGCGCATAACAAGCTCCTTATAGTTAGCTTGACTGTCGTTGTTGCTTCTGAAAATAATGTTTCAGAAGAGGTTTTTCCCTCCACCAGCCCAGACTTTTTGCTCTGTACGCAGGGGCATTTATTTTTATTTACCTGTTCTTGACTAATTTCGTCAAGTATACCAGTGTACACAGATTTTTGCCTGATGTGAACTGATTGGTGCAAATAAATACTAATTGGTAATAGTTTTCATTACGGCCGGATAAGGCCAGCATTAAGCCTTCGTCCCGCCAGCGCTGGAAATGGGCACGACATTGTCAGTGCCTGGGGCGCCAAAGGCCTGCTCTTTAAGCATGTGCAGCTGGTCGCGCACCCTGGCAGCTTTTTCAAACTCAAGGTTTTTGGCGTGTTCCACCATCTGCTTTTCAAGCCGTTTGATCTCACGCGAGACATCTTTTTCACTCATGTCTTCAACCAGCGCCTTTTGCATCAACAGCTTGTCGGCCTCTTTGCCTGATTTTTCGCTGTACACGCCGTCAATCAGGTCTTTGATGCGCTTGACGATGCTTTTCGGCGTGATGCCGTGCTCGAGATTAAAAGCAATCTGCTTATTACGCCTGCGCTCTGTCTCGCTCATGGCTTTCTTCATCGAATCGGTGATGCGGTCCGCATACAAAATGGCGCGGCCATTCAGGTTACGGGCAGCCCGGCCAATGGTTTGAATCAGGCTGCGCTCAGCGCGTAAAAATCCTTCCTTGTCGGCATCCAGAATCGCCACCAAAGACACCTCGGGAATATCCAGCCCTTCACGCAGCAAGTTGATGCCGACCAGCACGTCAAACGCGCCCAGGCGCAGGTCACGCAAAATTTCAACCCGCTCCACCGTCTCCACATCGCTGTGCAGGTAGCGCACTTTCACGCCGTTTTCACTGAGGTAATCGGTTAACTGCTCCGCCATGCGTTTGGTCAGCGTGGTGATGAGTACGCGCTCGTTTTTATCGACGCGAATACGAATTTCTTGCAGCACATCATCAACCTGATTGGTCGCGGGCCGCACCTCAACCTCGGGGTCAACCAGCCCGGTCGGGCGCACCACTTGCTCAACCACCTGGCCCGCATGCGCCTGTTCATAGGCTGCGGGTGTTGCAGAGACAAAAATAGCCTGCCGCATCTTGGCTTCAAACTCTTCAAACTTCAAGGGCCGGTTGTCCAGCGCGCTTGGCAGCCTGAAGCCATATTCAACCAGCGTGGTTTTGCGTGAACGGTCGCCGTTGTACATGGCGTTCAGCTGGCCAATCATGACGTGGCTTTCGTCCAGAAACATCACCGCGTCTTTGGGCATGTAGTCGCACAGCGTTGACGGTGGTGAGCCGGGTGGCGCACCGCTTAAGTGGCGGGTGTAATTCTCAATGCCTTTGCAGTGGCCAATTTCGCTCAGCATTTCCAGGTCAAACCGGGTGCGCTGCTCTATGCGCTGGGCCTCGACCAGCTTGCCTTGCTTGACAAAGTAATCAATGCGCTCAGCCAGCTCCAGCTTGATGGTTTCAATCGATGCCATCACCTTGTCGCGCGGCGTGACGTAATGGCTTTTCGGGTACACCACAAAGCGCGGTACCTTTTGCCGGATGCGGCCGGTTAGCGGGTCAAACAGTTGCAGCGACTCGATCTCATCGTCAAACAGCTCAATGCGCAGGGCGAGTTCTGAATGCTCCGCCGGGAACACGTCAATCACATCGCCCCGCACACGGAACGTACCTCGTGCAAAGTCCTGGTCATTGCGCGAATACTGCATGCGTATCAGCCGCGCAATCACGTCGCGCTGGCCCATCTTGTCGGCCACGCGCGCGATAAACCGCATCTGGGTGTAGTCCTCTGGTGCGCCAATGCCGTAAATGGCGCTGACCGTGGCCACAATGATCGTGTCACGCCGCTCCAGCACGCTCTTGGTGGCTGACAAGCGCATTTGCTCAATGTGCTCGTTAATCGCCGAGTCTTTCTCAATGAACAAATCTCGCTGCGGCACATAGGCCTCGGGCTGGTAATAGTCGTAATAGCTGACGAAATATTCCACCGCGTTTTTCGGGAAAAACTCACGAAACTCGCTGTATAGCTGCGCCGCCAATGTCTTGTTGGGTGCAAACACAATCGCGGGCTTGCCCAAGCGTGCAATCACATTGGCCATGGTGTAGGTTTTGCCCGAACCTGTGACGCCCAGCAGGGTTTGAAACACCTCACCATCGTTCACGCCTTCGACCAGCTTTTCAATCGCCTGCGGCTGATCGCCAGCGGGCATATAGGGCTGAAACAGCTCGAAAGGCGAGTTGGGGAAGCTTGCGAATGTGCCTTTGGGCTGAGCGTTATCAACGGCAGGTATGAGTTCCAAAACTTCTGGCATAAAAACCTCAATACACGGCGTTTAAGCACCGTTAAAATTAGAACAACCTTCAAGCTTACGTCTTTTTTAACTTTCAGGAACCCCATGTCACTATTTACCGCTGTCGAAATGGCCCCACGCGACCCGATTTTGGGCATCAACGAAGCCTTTGCTGCGGACAGCAACCCCCACAAAGTCAACCTGGGTGTGGGCGTGTACTACGACGACAACGGCAAGCTACCCCTTTTGCAATGCGTGCAAGCCGCTGAAAAGCTGATGATGGCATCACCCAAGCCGCGCGGCTACCTGCCGATCGACGGCATTGCTGCTTATGACTCTGCCGTCAAGGCGCTGGTGTTTGGCGCTGAAAGTGAACCCGTCAAAAGTGGCCGCGTAGCCACCGCCCAAGGCATTGGCGGCACCGGTGGTTTGAAAATCGGCGCTGACTTTTTGAAAAAACTCAGCCCCAACGCCAAAGTCATGATTTCAGACCCGAGCTGGGAAAACCACAAAGCCCTGTTCACCCAGGCCGGTTTTGAAGTCGTCAGCCACCCGTATTACGACGCTGCCAAACGCGGCATTAACTTTGACGGCATGCTGGCCGCCTTGAGAGCCGCCGCGCCCGGCACCATCGCTGTGCTGCACGCCTGCTGCCACAACCCGACGGGTTATGACATCACACCCGCGCAGTGGGACCAGGTGATTGCCGTCGTCAAGGCCCGCAACATCACACCTTTCCTCGACATGGCTTACCAAGGCTTTGGCTACGGCATTGCAGAAGACGGCGCGGCTGTTGCTAAGTTTGTAGCCGCTGGCCTTAACTTTTTCGTCTCGACCTCGTTCAGCAAAAGCTTTAGCCTGTACGGCGAACGCGTCGGCGCGCTGTCAGTTGTCTGCGCCAGCAAAGAAGAAGCCGACCGCGTGCTGAGCCAGCTCAAATTGGTCATTCGCACCAACTACAGCAACCCGCAAATCCACGGTGCAACGGTGGTGGCCACGGTGCTGAACACCCCCGAGCTGCGCGCGCAGTGGGAGGCCGAACTGACCGAGATGCGCGTCCGCATCAAGGCCATGCGGCAAAAGCTGGTCGATGGTTTGAAGGCTGCGGGCGTGAAGCAGGATATGGGCTTCATCACCGACCAGATTGGTATGTTCAGCTATTCAGGCCTGTCCAAAGACCAGATGCAGAGGTTGCGCAGTGAGTTTGGGGTTTATGGGACGGATGCTGGGCGGATGTGTGTGGCGGCTCTTAATAGTGGGAATATTGATTGGGTTTGTTCTAGTATTGCTAAGGTTGTTTGAAGTAGCAAAAAGCTGGACTTATGTTCAAGTTTGAATGGGATCAAGAAAAAGCTGCTCGCAACGTGGTCAAACATGGCGTATCGTTTGACGAAGCGTTGAGTGTTTTTGGCGATACGCTGGCACTTACGTTTGCGGACACGGATCATTCTGATGCGGAAGACAGAAGCCGAACTTACGGCATGTCCAACAAATTACGATTGCTGGTTGTCATCCACACAGAACGTCGTAACAATGTCAGAATCATCAGCGCGCGAAAGGCGACAAGGTATGAAAAAAGCATCTATCAAAACGGCTAGTCAAGACATTCCTGTGCTCAAACGAGAGCAACTCGGCGTCGGCGTGCGCGGCAAGTACCACGCACAATTTGTGCAAGGCAGTAACGTGGTGGTCTTGCAGCCGGAAATTCTCAAAGCGTTTCCTACATCTGAGGCAGTCAACAAGGCTTTGGCGAACATGCTTGCTTTTGCCAAGGAGACTCAAGGCTTAGCTGCTCGTCCAAGTGCCACTAATCGCAAACGGGTAGTAGCTTGAGCGAAAACCAGATGCAGAGCTTGCGCAGTGAGTTTGGGGGTTATGGGACGGATGCTGGGCGGATGTGCGTGGCGGCTCTTAATAGTGGGAATATTGATTGGGTTTGTTCTAGTATTGCTAAGGTGGTTTGAGAAAGTTTTACTTTATCAAGACTCAACTGATTATTAGTCGCTAGGTTCCATTGCCTGCGATAAAAATTAAAAGTAAGTCGCCCGCCGGGGCGAGTCCCGGCAGCTACGTGAAAGCCAACAACTACAAAACCCAAAAGCAATCCAAAGAAAATCACCCCAAAGCCCCCCTAGCAGCATCAGCCAAAAACCCACTGCGCGTCTTCCCTCTAGCCTTCGCACAAGTATCAATCTGCACCAACAAGCGCTTGGGCAAGGTAATGTTGATTTTTTCCGACTTACCCTCAAACCGCCGCACATCCACATCAACCACAAACCACAAAGCATCCGCAAAATCAGCGTTGGCGCGATGGTCAAGAATGGTCAGAGGTTTAGGAATCTCCAGCCCCATTTCAACCAACCCTTCCAGGTGGAAGTCAATCGCTTCCTTGGCGCTTTCAATCGCTTCGTCCAGCGAATTGCCGTGCGAAAAGCAGCCGGGTAAATCAGGCACAGTCACGCCGTAGCTGGTGCCGTCATCGGTGTGCAGTACCAAAACGAATTTCATAGGTTCTCCTTTGCTGTCAAGCCCATCCGGCCTGTTTTTGAATGCTGCGCAATGCGCCAACAGGTATGTCTTTGTCAGGGTGTTTCACCGTCACCAGCCCTGCTTTGGTCGGGTGTTTGAATTGGTGATGCGAGCCCTTGGCCCGACTCAAAACCCAGCCGTCTTGCTCAAGCTTTTTAATCACGAGGCGACTATGAATGGTAGTTATTATAACCACCAAATTTACACCTAAGAATAAAATCTGGTTTTAAAATTACACTTGTTGCAAAGACACAGTCACTATAAATTCAGGAGCTTATAACGCCCGAATCCATTGGTCTAGAGGCATATTTAGTACCCAAAAAAACCCCAAAACAGCCTAACTCAACTTCCCAGGCAAGCCAAACAGACTCAACGGCAAACATTCACTGAAATGCAAAAAATCCCTGTCCAAACTAAAGACAGGCAAATTGCGCTGCTGGGCCACAGCGCAAATCAAAAAATCGGTGTGCGAGCCTTGAATGCCTTTGGCTTTGCAGATGTTGAAAAAACTGGCTGCACATTCGTAATCTTGCACCGTCAAAAGTTCATCAGGAAAAGCCGCCAAAGCGCTGCGCAGCTTATCAAACTGTGCAGGTTCTTTGATACCGCTCAGCAACTCTTGCCTGACCGGGCCAATCAGCATGGCGCGGGCATCTGAAATCAGGTCTTTGAGTGCCAGAGTTGCAGCGTCAGGAGAGCCAGGCACAGTACGCCTGCGCAAAACCAGCGACCAGACAGACGTGTCAACCACTACCAGCACAAATCAGCCCTTGGCGTCGACCTCGAAGCCACCACGCTTTCTTTGCGCTTTGTAGTCGTAACCCTCTGCGTAATCAATCTGGCCGAACAGCTCTGTCAGCTTGAGCTGCTGACGCTTTTGGATGTATTCCTGCAAGGCTTGGGTAACCACGGCTTTTTTGGTTTTTTGCCCACCCAGCGTGCGGGCAGATTCGATCAGACTGTCGTCAATTGCGAGATTGGTGGCCATTTTTACACCTCTAAATGTGTGGGTTAATGTGTAGGTTTGAATTATCCATCTAAATCCGCGATTCAATCAACCCCACACCACTGACCGCATCGCAATCGAGCCGCCCTGATAGTCCGTGTTGAAAAACCGCATCGGCTCTTTGGCATCGACCGCGCCTGCGGCATAGAGCAGCGGCAAGTAATGCTCATGCGTGGGGTGGGCCATTTTGGCCAGGCTGCCAAGCTGTAAAAAGTTTTGCAGGGCACCCAGGTTGCCTTGCTGAATGTGGCCGCCCGTGGTTTGGTCAAACTCCAGAGCCCAGTCGTAGGCCTGGTTGCCAGATGTGCCGCGCTGCATCTGGCGCAGGTTATGCACGATGTTGCCGCTGCCGACAATTAGCACACCCCTGTCGCGCAGGCTTTTGAGCTGCTGGGCCAAGGCGTAATGGTCTTCGGGGGCACGGCTGTAGTCCATGCTGAGCTGAATGACGGGTATGTCGGCACCGGGGAACATCGGTTTTAAAACGCCCCAGGTGCCGTGGTCCAGGCCCCAGCTTTCGTCCAGCTCCAGTGGCAATGAGCCGCGTTGCCTGACCAGCTGGCTAATGGCCTGCGCGGCAGCCACGTCACCAGGTGCGTGGTATTGCTGGTCAAACAGCTCTTGCGGGAAGCCGCCAAAGTCGTGAATGGTTTTGGGCTGCGCCATGGCGGTCAGTTGCCAGCCTTCGGTCAGCCAATGGGCTGAAATGCACAAAATCAGCTGGGGGCGGGCCATTTTTGAGCCGAACTCCTGGCCCAGCGCCCGCCAGCTCTCAAAATACGGGTTACCGGCCAGCGCATTCATGGGGCTGCCATGGCCAAGAAACAGCACCGGCATGCGGTCTGATTTTTTAAGGGATGCGATACGCTCGAGTGCGGTGAAGTCAGAAATAGTGGCCATAGTTGTGTCCTGTAAGCGCAGTTTAAGTGCTGGCGTGTAAATTGCTGTAGTTGCACTATTACAGTGGTAGCCTTGCACCAATCTGCAAGCCCTGCCCATGTTATATTGTTGCAGTGCAGCATTTAAGCTGCTTATTTATTCATTGAAGTCCTAGACTCTACAGAAAGTTGGCACCCATGCTTTATCAAGTCTACGAAAACCAGCGCACCATGATGGAGCCTTTTGTTGACTTTGCGCAGGCCGCTGCAAAGCTCTACAGCAACCCCTTGTCGGCTGTCGGTCAAAACCCGTTTGCCCAGCGCGTAGCAGCAGGTTACAGCCTGATTTACCGCTTGGGCAAAGACTATGAAAAACCAGCCTTTGACATCAAAACCGTCAACGACGGTGCAGTTGAGATTGTCATCCACGAACGAGTAGAGATCAGCAAGCCGTTTTGTGATCTGGTTCGCTTCAAGCGTTTTTCCGATGACACCACGGTGCTTGAACACCTGAAAAACCAACCCGCCGTGCTGATTGTCGCCCCACTGTCAGGCCACTACGCCACGCTGCTGCGCGACACGGTAAAAACCATGCTGAAAGACCACAAGGTCTACATCACGGACTGGAAAAACGCCCGTACCGTGCCCTTGTCTGACGGTGCTTTTCACCTCGACGATTATGTGAACTATGTGCAGGAGTTCATCCGCCATCTGCAAGGCAAATACGGCAACTGCCATGTCATCAGTGTGTGCCAGCCGACAGTACCGGTGTTTGCGGCTATCTCGCTGATGGCATCGCGCGGCGAAACCACGCCGCTGTCAATGACCATGATGGGCGGCCCGATTGATGCGCGCCTGTCGCCCACATCAGTCAACAACCTGGCCACTACCAAGCCCTACGAGTGGTTTGAAAACAATGTGATTTACCGGGTGCCCAGCAACTTTGCGGGCGCTGGCCGCCGTGTGTACCCTGGCTTTTTGCAGCACACCGGTTTTGTGGCGATGAACCCAGACCGTCACGCAACCAGCCACTACGACTACTTTAAAGACCTGCTCAAAGGCGACGACGCCAGCGCCGAGGCGCACCGAAAGTTTTACGACGAATACAACGCCGTGCTCGACATGGATGCCGACTACTACCTTGAAACCATCAAGACCGTGTTTCAGGAGTTCAAGCTGGTCAACGGCACCTGGGACGTGCTGTCAGAAAGCGGTAAAGCTGAACGCGTCAAACCGGGCGACATCAAAACCACCCACGTCATGACGGTTGAGGGCGAGCTGGACGACATTTCAGGCTCCGGCCAGACCAAAGCGGCCCTTAGCATGTGCACTGGCGTTTCTGCTGGGCATAAAAAGCATTTTGAAGCCATGGGTGCGGGGCACTACGGTATTTTCAGTGGCAAGCGCTGGCGAGATGCGGTGTACCCCGCCGTTAAAGCGTTTATTCTAGAGGCCAGCAAAGCCGCAAAATCACATTCAAAAGTGCCTGTAGCCCAATCGATTCGGGCGCAAGCAGCTCCTAAAAAAATAGCACTTGTGAAGCCCGTTGCCAAGCCTGTGGCCAAGCCAGTTGCTAAACCCCTGGCCAAAGCAGTAGCCAAACGCGCGCCTGCCAAAGCGGCTCGTAGTAGGTAAAGCAATTGTCATTGCGGCCTTGAGCCGCAATCCATGACCCCTTGCCAGCTACGCGCTGTACGAAGACCGCTTGGATTGCGGCTCAAGGCCGCAATGACAAGATAAAAAGGACAATAGTCGGGTGAACAACACAACCCCGATTCAACTTGCCAGCCTAACCAGCCGCATCCACGCAGCACTGCCGCAAACGCAGTGCACGCGCTGCGGCTACCCGGACTGCATGGCCTACGCCGAGGCGATTGCGCAAGGTGACGCAGCCATCAACCAGTGCCCGCCCGGCGGCGCTGAGGGCATTACCCGGCTGGCAGCCATCACTGGCCAAGCCGAACAGTCCCTGAACCCCACCAACGGCCTGGAAGCCCCGCGCAGCGTCGCCGTGATAGACGAGGCCTGGTGCATTGGCTGCACGCTGTGCCTGCCGGTTTGCCCCACTGATGCGATTCTGGGCAGCAACAAGATGATGCATACGGTGATGGAGCGCTACTGCACCGGTTGTGAGCTGTGCATTGCGGTGTGCCCGGTTGATTGCATCAGCCTGGAAAACATCACGGGCGAACGCACCGGCTGGGCGGCATGGTCGGCGCAAGAGGCCGCACTGGCTCAAACACGCTATGCGTTTCATAGCACCCGTGAGCTGCCCGACCAAGCCGCGAGCCGGGATGAGTCGCCACACAAAAGCAACACCATCGAGGCCGCACTGGCCAAAGCCAAGGCGCGCCGCAACGCTGCTGCGCCAGACTAACCCAAGCCTAGCGCAACGCTGCATTCAATTTGTCCAGCGCGCTGGCACCGGGGCTGAGCTGCCGACTGCCCAGGGTATTGAGCGGTACCGCACTGGTGTTGAGCGCCTGATGCAAATCACCCGCCGTGCCATCTACGTAAAGCAAACCCGTCACGACTTCGCCTTTGGCCTGGTGTGACAGCACATGACTCAATGCTGCGATACGGTCTGTCGGGTCATAGTCACTGCGGAGTTTGCGCAGGCGCAACGTCAAACCGTCATGCTGCTCAACCTCCACCACCTCGCCTGGTGCGTAGTTAGCGGTTATTTCATCGCGGGTACTGATGAAGTCGATACGGCTAACGGCTTCGTTGTGTTCACGCACATAGTCGTAGCTTTTGGTGCTGCCGGCGTGGTTGTTGAAGGCCACGCAAGGGCTGATAACGTCAATAAAGGCGGCGCCACCATGCCCAATGGCGCCCTTGATCAACGGCACCAGTTGCTCTTTGTCGCCCGAAAAGCCACGCGCCACATACGTCGCACCCAGCTGTAGCGCAATGCCTACCAGATCCACCGGGCTGTCGCTGTTAACGACACCCTTTTTACTTTTGGAGCCTTGGTCAGCAGTGGCCGAAAACTGTCCCTTGGTCAGGCCATAGACGCCGTTGTTCTCAACGATGTACACCATGTTGACGCCGCGCCGCATGGCATGGGCAAACTGGCCCAGACCAATTGAGGCTGAATCACCATCGCCAGACACACCCAGGTAAAGCAGGTCGCGGTTGGCCAGGTTGGCACCTGTCAACACCGAAGGCATGCGCCCATGCACGGTATTAAAACCGTGTGACGCACCCAGAAAATAATCTGGCGTTTTGGAACTGCAGCCGATACCTGAAAGCTTGGCCACGCGGTGCGGCGCAATGTCCAGCTCCCAGCAGGCCTGGATGATGGCCGCCGAGATGGAGTCATGGCCACAGCCTGCGCACAAGGTCGAGATTTTTCCCTCGTAATCACGCCGTGTGTAACCCACGTTGTTCGCCGTCAGCGACGGGTGGTGCAGCCGCGGCTTGGTGAGATACGTCATAAAGCCCTTTCCCTGGTCTTGCGTTTGGGGGCCACCACCTCGGCGTGCACATGCTTGGTGATGGCGCCAGTGATGAAGCGTGCGGTGATCGGTGTGCCGTCGAAGTGCAACACCCGTACCAGCCGCGACGGGTCCACATCCAGCTCATTGACCAGCAGGCCATGCATTTGTGCATCGCGGTTTTGCTCGACCACAAATACCTCGTCATGCTCCGCCAAAAACTGCGCGACGCTGGCAGAAAATGGAAACGCCAGCAAACGCAATGCATCGAGATGGATGCCGACTTCCGTCAACACGTCCAGCGCTTCCGCCATGGCCGGGCTGGTAGAGCCGAAATAGATCACCCCCAACCGGGTCTTGCGTGCGGCAGGGCGCAGTACCGGCTGTGGTACCAGCGCAGCGGCTGTTTCAAATTTTCTCAAAAGCCGCTGCACGTTGTAGATGTAGTCCGGGCCGCGTTCCGAATATTGCGCATACGCATTGCGTGTCGTGCCGCGCGTGAAGTAACTGCCCTTGGTCGGGTGCGTGCCGGGCAAGGTGCGCCAGGGGATACCGTCGCCATCGACATCCTTGTAGCGGCCAAAGTCCTTGCCCGCTTCGAGCTCGTCCGCCGTCATCACCTTGCCGCGGTCATAGCTGCGGCTGTCGTCCCAACTGAAGGGCTCGCACAGACGCTGGTTCATGCCAATGTCGAGGTCGGTCATCACAAACACCGGGGTTTGCAGCCGGTCGGCCAGGTCCAGCGCAGCCGCAGCATGTTCAAAACATTCGTGCGGATCTTGGGGTAACAGCAGCACATGCTTGGTGTCACCATGCGAGGCGTAGGCACACGAAATCAAATCTGCTTGCTGGGTACGCGTTGGCATGCCGGTTGACGGTCCGCCGCGCTGCACATTGATGATGGTGACCGGTATCTCGGCAAAATAAGCCAGCCCGATGAACTCTGTCATCAACGACACGCCTGGCCCTGATGTAGTCGTGAAGGCGCGCGCACCGTTCCAGCCCGCACCAACCACCATGCCGATGGAGGCAATTTCATCTTCCGCCTGGACGATGGCGTAGTTGTTTTGTCCGGTCGTGGGGTCAACCCGGTATTTGGCGCAATAAGACCCAAAGGCTTCAGCCACCGATGACGAAGGCGTGATTGGATACCAGGCGGCCACCGTGGCACCGCCATAAACGCAGCCGAGTGCTGCCGCGCTGTTGCCATCCACAAATATCTTGTTGCCGACCTGGTCGCTGCGCTGCACGCGTATACCCAATGGCGCCTGCAAATGTTCGCTGGCAAAGTCACGCCCCAAATGCAAGGCTTGCACGTTGGAAGCCAGCAATTTTTCCTTGCCCTTGTACTGCTCGGCAAACAACTTTTCCAGCACCTCGGCCTCGATCTGTAGCAGTACCGACAACGCGCCAACGTAGATGATGTTCTTGAACAGCTGGCGCTGGCGCGGATCCGAATAGACCGCGTTGGAAATCTCGGTCAGGGGCATGCCGATGACATGAATATCGTCACGAAACTTGGCAGGCGGCAGGGGTCGCGTGCTGTCATAAAACAAATAACCGCCAGGCTCCAGCTCGGCCAGGTCGGCATCCCAGGTTTGCGGGTTCATCGCCACCATCATGTCGATGCCGCCGCGTCGGCCCTGGTAACCCTTGTCGCTGACCCGCGCTTCGTACCAGGTCGGTAAACCCTGGATATTGCTGGGGAAAATATTGCGAGGACTGACCGGCACACCCATACGCAAAATGGCTTTGGCAAACAGCTCGTTGGCGGAGGCTGAACCGGAGCCATTGACATTGGCGAACTTGATGACAAAGTCGTTGATGGCTTCTATGCGTTTCATGCTGTACGCTCCACCTGCAAGGTTGCGGATTTCCCTGCATCGCGGCAAGACGGCCCGGCCTGCGTCGTGGTCAGCAAAAATTTCTGCATGTCCCAAGCACCCGTCGGGCAGCGCTCGGCACACAGGCCGCAGTGCAGGCAGACATCTTCGTCTTTGACCATCACACGGCCGGTCTTGAGCACGCTTGAGACATACAGGTCTTGCGTCAGGTTTAGCGCCGGAGCTTTCAAATGCGTGCGTAATTCGGCCTCATCAGCATTGGCGGTAAAGCTGATGCAGTCCATCGGACAAATATCAACACAGGCATCACACTCAATGCAAGCGGGCTCAGTGAACACCGTCTGCACGTCGCAGTTCAGGCAGCGCCCCGCCTCCTTGAAGGCGGTAGCGGCATCAAAGCCCAGTTCCACCTCAACGCGGATATTGGCCAGCGCGACTTCGGCCTTGGCCCAAGGCACCTTGAAACGGGGGGCATTCGAGGTGTTGTTGTCGTAGCTCCACTCATGAATGCCCATTTTGGTAGACATCAAATTGGTCATGGGGTCGGGCCGCTGGCGAATATCTTCACTGTTCAAAAAACGGTCAATCGACACAGCCGCCTCATGCCCATGCGCAACCGCAGTGATGATGTTTTTAGGGCCGAGTGCCGAGTCACCACCAAAAAAAACCTTGTCCACACTGGACTGAAAAGTTTCTTTACCCAGGATCGGCAAACCGGATGTGTCGAAGCTGATACCACTGTCGCGCTCTATCCACGGGAAGGCGTTTTCCTGACCCACTGCAATCAGCACGGCATCACATGCCACCAGCACCTCTGGCTCGCCGGTCGGCACCAGGCTGCGTTTGCCCTGCGCGTCATAAACCGCCTTGACAACTTCAAAACGCATGCCGGTGAGCTGGCCGTCGCTGTGCTCAAACGACAGGGGGACGTGGAAATTGATGATGGGAATACCTTCATGCTGCGCATCTTCTTTTTCCCAAGGCGACGCTTTCATCTCGTCAAAACCGCTGCGCACGATCACCTTCACATCACTGCCGCCCAGGCGCCGCGCCGACCGGCAGCAATCCATCGCGGTATTGCCACCCCCCAGCACAATCACACGCTTGCCAATGCTGGTGATGTGCCCAAACGACACCGAGGCCAGCCAGTCAATGCCAATGTGGATGTTCTGCGTGATCGCTTCGCGGCCAGGAAGATCCAGACCACGCCCGCGCGGCGCGCCGCAGCCGACGAACACCGCGTCATAACCGCCATCGGTCTTGTCTTGCAACAAGCCCTTCATCGACTCAATACGCTGGCCACTTTTGAACTGCACACCCAGGTCCAGGATGTAGCCGGTTTCTTCGTCAATCACCGACTCGGGCAAACGAAAGCGCGGGATTTGTGTGCGGATAAAACCGCCCGCCTTGGCCTCGCCGTCAAACACCGTCACCTCATAACCCAGCGGTGCCAGATCGCGCGCAACCGTCAGTGAAGCTGGACCTGCGCCTATGCAGGCGATGCGTTTGCCGTTTTTTGGCGACAGCTTGGGCATGCGCTTGCGGACATCCGATTTCATGTCGGCAGCAACCCGCTTGAGGCGGCAAATGGCAACTGGTTCAGGTTGTTCAATGCCGCTCTCCTCGACCCGGCTGCGCCTGCATGCTGGCTCACAGGGCCTGTCACAGGTGCGGCCCAAAATGCCGGGGAAAACGTTCGATACCCAGTTGACCATATAGGCATCGCTGTAGCGGCCCTGGCCAATCAGGCGTATGTATTCGGGAACGGGTGTGTGCGCCGGGCAGGCCCACTGACAATCGACGACCTTGTGAAAATACGAGGGCTGGGCTGTGTTGGTGGGCTGCAAGTGCTGTCTCCTTGCCTCTGCTGCACCGCGACAGCGGTCAAGAGGCCAGACCAGTTTAAGCCTCAACCCACTACAAACGCTCTCGGGTGAATCCCTCAGTAGGTCAGTCCGGCAAGGCCTTCAGCCCCAGAACTTCGGCCTCATAGGCGTGCAGCGAAGGCGCTCCGCCGGTGTGAATAAAAAGCACGTTTTCATCATGGCCAAAGTAGCCCCTGCGCGCCAGGCCTATCAGGCCGGCCATGATTTTCCCGGTGTAGACCGGGTCCAGCAAAATCGCCTCAGTCCGCGCCAGCATTTGCACGGCTTCAACCATGGCCTGGTTCGGCACTGAATATTTTGGCCGCCACCAGTCGCCAAAACTCAGCACTGACTCACGCGCAACCGTGATGTTCAGACCCAGCAAATCGCTCACGGCCTGCGCCTCTTTGTGCACCAGCGGGTCCTGGTCCACCGGGTCGCGGCTGACGCCAATGCCGACGATGGGAATGTTGATGTGGTTGCCCAGAAAGCCCGCCAGCAGGCCGCCGTGCGTGCCCGAGCTGCCAGAGCCCACCACCACCCGGTCGATCTGCACGCCCTGCTCAAAAAACTGCTGCTGCAACTCCTG
>JAYWBS010000180.1:0-12116 GCA_043781295.1 Polaromonas sp. | reverse complement strand
ATGCCGTAGTTGCGCCGGATGTAGTTGATGATGGCTTCGTCGAACTTGTCGCCGCCCACGCGCACACTGCCCTTGTAGACCATGCCGCCGAGCGAGATCACGCCGACTTCGGTGGTACCGCCGCCGATGTCCACCACCATCGAGCCGCTGGCTTCGCTGACCGGCAGGCCGGCGCCGATGGCAGCCGCCATGGGCTCTTCGATCAGGAAAACGTCACGCGCACCGGCGCCCAGGGCCGACTCGCGGATCGCGCGGCGCTCCACCTGGGTTGAGCCGCAGGGCACACAAATGATGATGCGCGGGCTGGGCCGGAAGATGCTGCGCGGGTGCACCATCTTGATGAACTGCTTGAGCATCTGCTCGGTGACCGTAAAGTCGGCGATCACGCCGTCTTTCATCGGGCGAATCGCCTCGATATTGCCCGGCACCTTGCCCAACATGGCCTTGGCTTCCTTGCCCACCGCCTGGATGGTCTTTTTGCCCTGTGGCCCCCCTTCGTGCCGGATCGCCACCACCGAGGGCTCGTCCAGCACAATGCCCTTGTCTCGTACAAAAATCAGCGTATTTGCGGTACCCAGATCGATCGCCAAGTCAGTGGAGAAATACTGACGGAATGCTCCAAACATCAAAATCCTCTCGGGCATGGCAAGCGCTTCGGCCTGCCATCACCATATTTACCAGCTCAAAATTCGTCGCTTTGACACGAAGATTCGGCGCCAAAATCCCCGCTTTGGGAATGGCGCGCAAAGGCGGGATAATACCCCATCGCCCGTGTGCGAACCGGCTTTCAACGCCTCCTTCGGCGCGTCTTGCCACCGGTTTCCCCTTCATTTTTGCCATGTCCCTGACACCATCCGACATCTCCCGCATCGCCAACCTCGCACGCCTGGAGCTGGCACCCGCTGAGAGCGAGCGCCTGCTTGACCAGCTCAACGGTTTTTTCGACATCGTGCAAAAAATGCGCGCGGTCGACACCAAAGGCATAACGCCGCTGGCCCATCCTTTTGAAACCATTGGTGACATAAGCCTGCGCCTGCGCGAAGACCTGGTGAGCGAGCCCGACAACCGCGCCGCCAACCAGCGCAGTGCGCCGTCGCTTGGTGGCGGCCTGTTTCTGGTTCCCAAAGTGATCGAGTAGGCAAGCGGCGATGACCCTGTCCACCACCGCACTGCACGACCTGAGCCTGGCCGAACTGGCCGACAGCCTGCGCCGGCGCAAGGTCTCGGCCGTAGAGACAGCGCAACATTTCCTGGCGCGTGCCAAAACCCACCAGGCACTCGCCGTCTACCTGGCGCGCGACGAAGCCGTGACGTTGGCCCAGTCAAGTGCTGCCGACCGGCGCCTGGCGGCAGGTACGGGCGGCAAACTGGAAGGCGTGCCGCTGGCGCATAAAGACATCTTCGTCACCAAGGATTTCATCACCACGGCCGGCTCGCGTATGTTGCGCGGCTACCGCTCACCGTTCGACGCCACAGTGGTCGCCAACCTGGCACGCGAGGGCGTGGTTACCTTGGGCAAACTCAATTGCGATGAATTCGCGATGGGTTCCTCGAATGAGAACTCGGCCATTGCACCGATTGGCCACGCACAACCCACGCCGGTTCCCAATCCGTGGAACACCGCCCATATTCCGGGCGGCTCTTCGGGTGCCAGCGCGGTGGTCGTGGCGGCGCGGCTGGCCCCCGCCGCCACCGGCACCGATACCGGTGGTTCGATTCGCCAGCCGGCCTCGTTCTGCGGTGTCACCGGCATCAAGCCCACCTACGGCCGCGCCTCGCGTTACGGCATGGTGGCGTTTGCGTCCAGCCTGGACCAAGCCGGACCCATGGCGCGCAGTGCGCAAGACTGCGCGCTGCTGCTCAGTTCGATTTGCGGGCCCGACCTGGACCGGGATTCGACCTCGCTCGATTTACCGGCAGAGGACTTCAGCCGCATGCTGGACGGCTCGCTGCAAGGTTTGCGTATCGGCGTGCCGCAGGAATTTTTCGGCGACGGGGTGGCGAGCGACGTTCGCACCGCGTTGGAGGCGGCATTGGTGGAATACGAAAAACTGGGTGCCCGGCGCGTACCGATTTCGCTGCCACGTACCGAGTTTTCGATTCCGGTTTATTACATCATTGCGCCGGCCGAAGCGTCGAGCAACCTGAGCCGTTTCGACGGCGTCAAATTCGGCCACCGCGCGCACCAATACAAGGACCTGGCGGACATGTACCGCAAGACCCGGGCCGAAGGTTTTGGCGACGAGGTCAAGCGCCGCATCATGATCGGCACCTACGTGTTGTCGCACGGCTACTACGACGCCTACTACCTGCAGGCACAGAAAATCCGGCGCATGGTGGCCGACGATTTCCAGCAGGCCTTCCAGCAGTGTGACGTGATCGCCGGCCCGGTAGCGCCCACCGTAGCCTGGAAGATCGGCGAGAAAAGCGACGACCCGGTGGCCAACTACCTGGCCGACATTTACACCCTGTCATCAAGTCTGGCGGGCCTGCCCGGCATGAGCGTACCTGTAGGTTTTGGGGCTAACTCTGGCAGTGGGGGCATGCCCGTTGGCTTGCAGCTGATTGGCAATTACTTCAAGGAAGCGCAGTTGCTGGGCGCAGCGCATGAGTTTCAGATGGTGACGGATTGGCATATGCATAAGCCACAAGGAGCATAAATTGCCCACTATCAGCATGTTTTATGGCATCTTTATCAAGATGTATTGGGATGACCACGCGCCGCCACATTTTCATGTGGAGTACGGCGAATATCGTGCGCAATATCGAATCGAGCCTTTGCAATTGTTGCGGGGTTCGTTGCCCCGGCGCGCGGACGCTTTGGTTCGCGAATGGGCAACAATGCACAGTGTTGAATTAATGGAGGATTGGCAGCTATGCGAATTGAAACAGCAACCGAAGAAAATCTTGCCTTTGGTCTAGAACCCTGTTCCCCGCCCGTCGTTGAGGTGACTGTAGGCGGCGAGCTGACACTTCAAGTCCAGTTTGCAGACGGTATTCGTGGCAACGTCAAATTCTTGCCTACACACCTTACTGGCGTTTTTGAGCCACTTAAAAATCCAAGCTTTTTCGCTAAAGCCTATGTTGAGCATGGCGCAGTTACATGGCCTGGAGAGCTGGATTTGGCGCCAGATGCGATGTATGACGAAGTCAAACAGAACGGCATCTGGATTTTGCAATGACTACTCGTCTTGAGCTTGCTTTAGTAAAAGCCAGGGAGAGGCTTTTATCCGCCGCGATGAATGAAGCTCAGGTTTCGCAAGGTCCTGTTCGTGCCATCCTCCAAGCGTTAGGCTGGGATACCTTTGATGTTGATAGCGTTGTACCAGAGTACTCCGTTGGGAATCGGCGTGTGGACTATGCGCTGAAAGCAACCCCATCGACTACGGATGTATTTCTGGAGATTAAGGCACCAGGTAAAGCCGACGATGTGGCGGATCAGCAGCTTTTCGAATACGCGTTCCATGTGGGTGTTCCGTTCGCCGTACTTACCGATGGACGAACTTGGAATTTCTATTTACCTTCAGGCCAAGGTAACTACCAAGACCGCCGTTTGTTTAAGCTAGATATCGTTGAACGAGAGCTTTCAGAGGCTTGTGAAAGACTTAATCGCTATCTGGCATTTGATCGTGTCAAGAACGGAAGCGCTCATGCCGAAGCAGTCAAGGAATATCAAGACCGATTTCAACGAAACAAAGTAAAAGAGCTAATTCCTAAAGTATGGCAAAGCTTGCTAGCTGAGCCTGATGATCTTTTATGTGATGTATTGATAGAAGCCGTTGAAGCGCAGGTCGGTCAAAGACCATTGCGTGAAGATGTGATCACGTTTTTTCAATCGGTCATATCAGCCGATTCAGTCACTCCGCGGATCATAGGAAAGAGCGCTACTACTAGAGCGATTACGACACCGCCGAATTCGCCGCAGGTTTTGCCGATAAGGGGCCTGTCATCGCGAGCCGGGAATATTGGGTTCTGCGCAGCTGATGGAAAGTGGCATTCGTTGACTACTGGTAAGCAGTGCTATGTAGCGATCATCCGCCACTTGGTCGCACATTACCCAGAATTTTGCGATCGTTTTCAAAGCGCCAAGACGCGAGGTAAACGAGCTTGGATTTCCAAGCACAAAGAAGACCTTTTTCCAGGTAGACCAGATTTTCAAGAGTCTGAGGTGACTGCAGTTGGCGGAGGTTGGCTTGTCGGTACGCAAATGAGTGCTCAAGCAGAAATGCCCAAGCGAGTTGAAGCGGCTTGTGCTTGTGTGGGTTTGGTTTTTGGGCGAGATGTGAAAGCCACTTTTCTTTAACTCTTCGCCAGTCATTATTTATTTAAGCATGAACAATCTTGTCCAAGGCTACGAAGTCGTCATCGGCTTTGAAACGCACACCCAACTGACCACGCAGTCCAAACTGTTCAGCCGCGCATCCACATCGTTTGGCGCAGAGCCCAACACCAACGCGTCGGCTGTTGACTTTGCGTTGCCTGGTGCGCTGCCGGTGATGAACAAAGGCGCTGTACAGCGGGCGATTGAGTTTGGTTTGGCGGTGAACGGGCACATTGCCGAGAGCAGTGTGTTTGCGCGCAAAAACTACTTTTACCCCGACTTGCCCAAGGGCTACCAGATCAGCCAGTTTGAGATTCCGGTGGTGCAGGGTGGGGCGGTTGAGTTTTTCTTGGGTGATGAGAAGAAAACTGTTCGCCTGGTGCGCGCGCATCTGGAAGAAGACGCAGGCAAGTCGTTGCATGAAGATTTTGCTGATATGACCGGCATCGATTTGAACCGTGCGGGTACACCGCTGCTGGAAATCGTGACTGAACCCGACATGCGTAGTAGCGCGGAGGCCGTGACCTACGCCAAGGAGCTGCACAAAATCGTGACCTGGATTGGCATTTGCGACGGCAACATGCAAGAAGGCAGCTTCCGGTGCGATGCCAACGTGTCGGTACGCAAACCTGGCGCTGCATTGGGCACACGCCGCGAGATCAAAAACCTGAACAGCTTCAAATTCATGCAGCAGGCGATGGACTATGAAATCCGCTGGCAGATTGAACAGCTGGAAGACGGCCACGCCATTCAGCAGGCCACCGTGTTGTTTGACCCGGACACGGGCGAGACGCGGTCGATGCGGAGCAAGGAAGATGCGGCTGATTACCGCTACTTCCCTGACCCGGATTTGCCGCCGCTGATGATTGGGCGGGATTGGGTGGAGAAGACGCGCGCTGAGATGAGTGAGTTGCCGCGTGTGATGTTGCAGCGATTTTTTGCAGAATATCTACTCTCAGACTACGATGCCGAAACGCTGACGCAAAGCCGTGAGCGTGCAAAATACTTTGAAGAAACAGTGGCCTTACTTAGGGCGACCAACCCAGCCAAAGCACCAACAAGCTACCCCAAACAAGTCGCAAACTGGGTACTTGGTGAAGTCGCAAAAAAACTGAATACTGAAAGCCTCAATGAGGCAGAGTCACGTGTTTCGTCTACTCAGCTCGCAAAAATTCTGACTGAAGTAGGACTCGGCACGATATCAAACAACGCAGCCAAGGAAGTTTTTGATGCACTCTGGAACGGCGAAGGCACAGATGTAGACGCCATCATCGAAGCCAAAGGCCTAAAACAAATGAGCAACTCCGGCGAACTAGAAAAAATCATAGACGAAGTACTAGCAGCCAACGCCAAAAACGTCGAAGAGGTAAAAGCAGGCAACGCCAAAGCCATGAACGCCCTGGTCGGTCAGGCCATGAAAGCGACCAAAGGCAAGGCCAACCCGGCGCAGGTCAACGAGCTGCTCAAGAAAAAGCTGGGGTAGTTAGGAGCAGCCAGTACGCTACTAAATCAGTAGCTGCTTGCGCCCGAATCCATTGGGCTACAGCCCTATTTGGCATCGAAAATCAATGCTTTACGGCTTTTTGGGTGCCATTTTCGCGCTGCTGGCTGCCGCAGCCGGGCTGACGGGCGCGCCCATCAATGTCCACAGTTGTTTGAGCTTGACCAGCTCTTCGTCAAAGCGCAAATTCACGCGCTGCTTTTCGGTGTCCTGCTCGGCAATAAAGCGCTTTTGTATCGCGATGCTGCTGTCGTTTTCTTCAATGCGGCGTTTGAGCGGCGGCGGGGCTTTGCCGGGGTCTTTTTTATAAAACTCCATCTCGGTGTTGATGGCCACGCGCTGCTCGGCCAGCTCTACCGCTCTTTTGCTGGCCGCCTTGATGACCTCATCAACCTGCACCAGCGCCTGGGCACGCTCCTTGTCGTGTGCCTGCCGGTTCGGGTAGCGTGCCAGCAGGGCACGGTCGCGGCGCTTTTCCTCGGCTTGCAGTGCGCGCGCCTCGGCTTCGGTTTTTTCTTTTTCTTCCAGCGCGGCGCGCTCTTGAGCCGTTAGCGTGGGGCCAAGCACCCGTTTGACCGTGCCTGACGGCGTGATCTCTTGCTGGTTGCGGTCTATGCAGTCCATGATGGGACGGTCTGACGTGATTTTGCGGCCCTTGGCATCGGTGCAGGTGTAAATGCCTTGCGCCATGGCCATGCCTGCTGCCATCAAGTCAGCGGTCATCAAACCCGCCACCCACATTGTTTTTAAAAGCACTTTTATTTCAATCGAGATAATTAATCCACACCATAGCGGTCCCGGTAAGCCAGCACCGCTGCGTAGTCTGTGCTGCGGTGTTCCCCACTGTCTTGCATTGCCAGATACTGAAGCAAGTCCGTCAACCGCGCAATCGAAGATACCTGCAAGCCTAGCTGGTTTGTGACATATTGCACAGCACTGTAGTTCACGTCCAAGCCGTTTTCTGTTGCTTTTTCTTGTCGATCCAGCGCAATCGCCACCGCGTGCGGCACAGCGCCCGCCGCTTTGATAATGGCAATCGACTCACGCACGGCAGTACCGGCTGACATCACGTCATCAACAATCAACACCCTTCCTTTGACGGGCGCGCCAACCAAAGTTCCGCCTTCGCCATGGTCTTTGGCCTCCTTGCGGTTGTAGGCAAAGGGCAGGTTGCGGCCCAGGCGTGCCAGCTCAATGCTGACTGCAGCCGCCAGCGGGATGCCCTTGTAGGCCGGGCCAAAAAGCATGTCAAATTGCAGGCCGCTGGTTTTTTCTTCCAGTAACAATTGCCGCGCATAAAATTGCGCCAGTCGGCCCAGCTTGGCACCATCGTCAAACAGGCCGGCATTGAAAAAGTAAGGGCTCATGCGCCCGGCTTTGGTTTTGAATTGCCCAAATTTGAGCACGCCAGATTCAACCGCAAACTGCACGAATTCTTGCGCCGGGCTGCCGTTGTTTTTAGTTTCTTGCCCCGCCATAGGAGTTGCCCTTGTTTAAATTAACCAGCCTGAACCTGAATGGCATCCGCTCCGCCAGTAGCAAAGGCCTGGAGGCCTGGCTCGCGCAGTCCATGCCGGATTGTATTTGTGTCCAGGAGCTCAAGGCGCAGGCCGCCGACCTGCAAGGCCGCTTTGAGGAGTTGGCTGGTCTGAAAGGGCACTTTCACTTCGCTGAAAAAAAGGGCTACTCCGGTGTCGGCGTGTACACCCGGCATGAACCCAGTGACGTGATCATCGGCTACGGCTCGAAAGAGTTTGACGCGGAAGGCCGCTACGTGGAGCTGCGCTTTGACAGGCCGGGGCGCAAAAATTTGCCCAAACTGTCCATCATCAGCGCCTACTTTCCGAGTGGCTCGTCTGGGCCCGAAAGGCAAGAGGCCAAGTTTCGCTTTCTGGCCGAGTTTTACCCGCACCTGCTGGGCTTGAAGCAAGCTAGAGACTATGTGCTGTGCGGCGACATCAACATCGCGCATCAAGAGATTGACTTGAAGAACTACAAGGGCAATAAAAAGAACAGTGGCTTTTTGCCCGAAGAACGCGCCTGGATGACACGACTGCTGTTTGAGGCCGGAAAAGTCGACGTGTATCGCCAACTGCAACCCACCACCACTGACGCGGCCTACACCTGGTGGAGCAACCGGGGCCAGGCCTATGCCAACAACGTCGGCTGGCGGCTTGACTACCACCTGGCCACGCCCGCCGTAGCAGCGCTGGCGCGAACCGAGCAGATCTACAAGGACCAGAAGTTTTCGGACCACGCGCCGATGACTGTGGAATACGACTGGAACGTCTGAAGAACCGCGTGCACGCTGCGTAACCACGCCAGGGTGTGTAGCGCTTTACTAAAAATTATAATAGTTATACAATTAGAAATTGACAGCCCCTGACTCTTGTGCGAACACGCGGTTTCGACCCAAATTTCGTCGCCGGGGCAATTGAGACAACCGAAACGCGGAGTTCATCCATGAGTTGGCCAACGGTCATTTATAACGAAGAAGTCATGCGAGAGGGCTTCGGCATCGAAGATGTGGGCATTCCCCTGTCCGCAAAAATGGAGCTGCTGCATGCCCTGTCTGAAACCGGCTTGAAGCGCATCACGGTGGGTGCCTTTGTCAGTCCGCTATTCGTGCCCCAGATGGCGTGTTTTGAGGAGATGCTGCAGAAGTTCCAGCCCAAACAGGGCGTGACGTACCTGCCGTACATCCACAACCAGAAGGCCCGCAAGCTGGCCGAACAGTATTCTCCACCCCTGACGGTGGAAGCGGATGTGTTCACGCTGTTTCTTGACATTTGCGACATTCACCAGCGCAGAAACGTCAACCGTTCGATCGAGCAGATGATGCAAAGCTGGCCCGAGGCGGTGCACGACGCGAAAGAGCGGGGCATCCGCCAGGCGCGAATTGGCATTGGCTCCGCCTGGGGATCGAACTTCATGGGAAAGTTTTCTCAAGCCTACCGCTTCTTCTTTCTGGAGCGCCAAATCGAGCTGTTGAATGCGGCTGGCATCACCCCCATCGAGATTGGCCTGCATGATTCGCAGAGCTGGTGTTTGCCGCACGAGATGGAAGCGGATTTGCAGGAGATCAAACGCCGCTGGCCCGAGGTCAAACAGTTTCATTTCCACATGCACAACGCGCGCGGCATGGCGCTGCCGTCTATCTATGCCGCCCTGCGCACGCTTGACGCGCATGACACGGCACTTGTCGAAGGCACCTTGGGCGGCATTGGCGGCGGGCAGTACGGCGGCAATGGCCGGGCCTGCGGCATGCTGGCGACCGAAGATTTCATGCACATGCTCGACGGCATGGGCATTGAGACCGGGGTGGACCTGGACAAGCTGATTGAATGCGTCTGGCTGCTGGAGAAAATCATCGGCCGCCCGGCCTTTGGCTGCGTCGCCAAGGCCGGCCCGAGGCCCTTGAAACCGCAGGACTACTATGACCCGAACATGCCGGCGGTAGAAAGCCTGGAAGCGGCAAAGCATTTCAAGTGGGGGCCACAAGCCTACGAAAAAGAAGGCTACTCCCCCTGGAAAAACCCGATTTCGGGGCCCTACTTTCAAGCGCCGCACGAAGCCAGAACGGCTTGATTCACATGCCAGTACGTCATTGCGCCAATACGTCGCTGCGCCATTACGTCAACAACTCACTAGCGCCTAGCTTTCACACCACTTTCAGGAGATAAATAATGGACTTCAGCCTCACTGACAATCAAATAATGATCCGCGATTCGGTTCGCAAATACGCCGAGGCGGAGTTGCTGCCCAACTACCAGCGCTGGGACCGAACCGGCGAGTGGTTGACCCAGGACTTCACCGACAAGCTGGTCAATATGGGCTTGCTGCGGCTGCGCCTGCCTGAGAAATACGGTGGCCAGGATTACTCGTTCGTCGACTGCGGGATTGTGTGTGAAGAAATCGGCCGCTGCGACCATCAAATCCGCTACATCATCTCCAACGCCATTCACTTGGGCGAGATGGCTTCGTCCATGCACCCGGAACTGCAGGAAGAGTGGATTCCCCGCATCGCCAAGGGCGAGATGATGTCGCTGGCCTTTACCGAGCCGCGCGGCGGCGCCGACGCTGGCAACATCGCGACCAAGGCCGTGAAAGACGGTGACCATTACATCCTGAACGGCGAGAAGACCAGCATCACGTTCACCGGCGTTTCCAAGGTGGTGTTTGTCTCGGCACGCACCGGCAAGCCCGGACCCAGAGGGCTGTCCTTCTTTCTGGTGCCGACCGACACGCCCGGCCTGACGACGACCAATTTTGAGCGCATGGGTCAAAAGCTGGATCGCGGCGGTAGCATGTTTTTTGACGATGTCCGCATCCCCGCGCGCAACATGATCGGCAAAGAGAACGAAGGCTTTATCTGGGCCATGACGATCATCGGCTACAACCGCAATTTCGTGCCGCTGGCCTGCATTGGTGCCGCTCAAAAATCCCTGGAAGAAACCATGGAATACCTAAAGGTCCGGCAAATCATGGGGCGTTCGGCGTCCAAGTGGCAGGGCGTGGCCAACGAGCTGGCCACAGAAGCCACCAAACTGGAAGCCGCGCGCATGCTGTGCTACCGCGCCCTGTCGTTAAAGGACAAGGGCCTGCGCCATGACGCGGAATCGTCGATGGCCAAATGGTTTGGCGTCAAGACCGCCAACGAAGTTCTCTACACCTGCATGCGCCTGAACGGCCATTACGGCTGGGCCAAGGATTTGCCGCACGAGCAGCGGCTGCGCGACTGCCTCGGCATGGAGTCCGCCGACGGCCCGCGTGAGGTGCATTTGGGCATCATTGCGCGTGACCTGCTGGGCAAAGAATTCGCACCGTTTTAAGACAGGTTTTGTAATGGGCCCGTTGCACGGTTTGAAGGTGATTGAACTGGCCGGCATCGGCCCTGGCCCGATGGCCGCCATGCTGATGGCTGACATGGGTGCCACGGTGCTTCGCGTCGACAGAAAAGAGGCCAGCGGATTGGGTGTGCCACGGCCCGAGCGCTTTGATCTGTTGCTGCGCAACCGGCGCTCTATTCCCCTCGACTTGAAGCAGCCCGCCGCTGTCAATTTGGTGCTCGACCTGGTGGCGCGGTCCGATGTGCTGATTGAGGGTTTCCGGCCCGGCGTGACCGAGCGGCTCGGCTTGGGTCCAACGGCCTGCCTTGAAAAAAATCCCAAACTGATTTACGGGCGCATCACCTGCTGGGGCCAGCAGGGTCCGCTGGCCAATGCGGTGGGGCACGACATCAACTACATTGCGCTGACGGGCGCGCTGCACGCCTTTGGCCGTGCCGGGCAGGCGCCCGCTGTACCGCTCAATCTGGTAGGGGATTTTGGCGGTGGAACCCTGTACCTGGTGATGGGGATCCTCGCTGCGCTGCACGAAATGACGTCTTCTGGCAAGGGCCAGGTGGTGGATGCCGCCATGGTAGACGGCGTGGCCTCCTTGATGACCCAGCCGCACGGCACCTTTGCCGCCGGCATGATGTCGAATGACCGTGGGACCAACATCACCGATTCTGGCGCGCCTTTTTATGATGTGTACCAGTGTGCCGACGGCAAATGGGTGTCAATCGGCGCGGTGGAAAAGAAGTTTTATGCCGAGGTGCTGCGCCTGCTGGGGCTGGATGCGCTGCTGGCGGACCAATGGAACCGGGGCGCGTGGGCCGAAGCCAAAACCCAGATCGCGAATGCGATCAAGACACGCACGCGTGATGCATGGTGCGCGCTATTTGAAGGCACCGAATCCTGCTTCGCACCGGTTCTGACGCTCGACGAAGCACCGCATCACCCCCACCTTCAGGCGCGCGGAACGTATGTCGAAATTGACGGCGTGACGCAACCCGCGCCAGCGCCGCGATTCAGTAGAAGCATTGCGCCAACGCCCCTTGCCTTTCGACCCTGGCATCGTGACGAAGCTCTTGAGATTCTTGAGCCCTGGCTGACCGGCCCGGAAGTACTCGTGGCAAGACAAGCCGGTTTGATTGATTGACGGCTTCATTTCAACCCGGTCAATTTACTTTTGGAAGCCACCATGAAAAATTTTCTATTTAAGCCATTGTCATGCGCTCTGGGCCAACCGGGGCGTCACGGAAATCTGCGAATACGCGCGGTACTTGGTGCGGCATTCAGTGCGGCATTCGCCGCCGCCTTGACTTTTGGATTGACCCTGCCTGCCCAAGCTCAAGCTGCATATCCCAATCGCGCTATCAAAATAGTAGTTCCGTATTCCGCCGGTACCGGCAGTGACGTGCTGGCGCGCACCATTGCGCAAAGCATTACCGAGAAAACCGGGCACACG
>JAYWBS010000179.1:0-12124 GCA_043781295.1 Polaromonas sp. | reverse complement strand
TCCACATACTTTCCCCAGTGGCTCTTGACCCAGACCGGCAGCAGGAAGTTGGCCGAGATCGGGTCCCAGCCGCGTGCGGCGGCCTCGGTAATGCCTTGTGAGAACGGCGCGACGGCGGTGACGACGATTGGCGGGTGTGGGCGTTGCAGCGGGCGTGGAATGGTGCCCATGCCGGTTTCGGCCAGGTGCGTGCGCGCTGTCGAAATGTTCCAGTAGCTACCTTTGATGTCATAGGGTGGCTCGGTGGTCCAGATCTGCAGCATCTGGTTGATGGCTTCGAGAAACATCGCCGGGCGTGCCTGGTCGAAATTGCCGAACACTTCAGCGTCGGAAGGCAATGCACCTGGACTGATGCCCAGGATGAAACGACCGCCCAGCAGATGGTCGAGCATGGCGATATGGCTGGCCACCGCCGCCGGGTGGTGGTTAGGCATGTTGATCGTGCCGGTGCCGAGCTTGATGCGTTGGGTCGCGTCCACCAGCGTCGCGAGGAACATTGCCGACGAGGTGATGTTTTCTTCCGGATCAGTGGCGTGTTCACCCACATAGCCTTCGACAAATCCGAGCTGATCCGCCAGGATGAAGGCCTCACGGTCTTCCCTGAGGGAAATTTGCCAGTCCTTGCCCAGAGGGTGCATGGGCATGGTGAAAAATCCGAGTTTCATGATATCTCCTTGGTTGCTAAATGTTCAAAATTGCTGTTTCCGATTGCATTCAAGTTGACGCAGTTTCGGAGGAAGGCGCAGCTTCCAGCGCAAAGCCCTCGTAGCCTTTGTCGGCTACCTGCTGGCATTCTTTGCGGTACACGCCGATCTTTGCCACATAAGGCATGAACACCCTAGGCTTGCCAGGAATGTTGGCGCCCAGAAACCAGGAATTGGCCAGTGGAAACAGTGTCTTGCCAGCGGCCTGGTTCACATGCTCAACCCAGTGGTCTTCAGCCTCTTTTGTCGCTTCGATGGTGCCCAGACCTCGCATGCGCAGGTAATCCAGGCAATCGCCGATCCATTCGACGTGGTGCTCGATGCCAACTACCATGTTGACCAGCACCGAAGGACTGCCGGCGCCAGTGACGATGAACATGTTCGGAAATCCGCAGGTCATCAGGCCAAGGTACGTGCGCGGTCCGTGCGCCCATTTGTCTGCCAGCGCCTGACCGCCTTTGCCGCGGATGTCAATGTTGAGCACGGCTCCCGTCAACGCGTCATACCCGGTGGCGCATACCAGCGCGTCCAGCGGGTAAGTCGCGTCGCTGGTACGCACCCCGTTCGATAGCACCTCTAGGAAAGGTGTCTCCTTCAGGTCGACGAGTTTGACGTTGTCGCGGTTGTAGGTCTCGAAATACCCGATATCAACGCAGATACGCTTGGTTCCCAGAGGGTGGTCGCTGGGACACAGTGACTCAGCCACGGCCGGGTCCTTGACAGTCTGCCTGATTCTGGAACGGACGAACTCGGCAATCGTATCGTTCGATCGCTTGTCGACCATCAGGTCGTTGAAGGCATGGACAAAGTTGACGCCACCCAGCTTCCAGCGCCGCTCGTATTCGCGCTGCCTCGCGTCGGCAGCCACTTGAGACGCCGCCTTGTCGCTGAATTCGTACAGCGTGCCGACCTCTTGCGCCCGGGCGCGGTGCTCCCGGTAGGCAGCCTTCCAGGCCTGCTGCGCTTGCGGCCGCAGTGGCTCATTGCGGGCTGGGATCGAAAAGTTAGCGGTGCGCTGGAATACCACCAGCGTTTCGGCCTGGCTAGCGATGGCTGGAATTGCCTGAATGCCGGAGGAGCCCGTGCCGATAACGCCAACCCGTTGACGCGCGAAGTCGACGCCCTCATGTGGCCATGCCCCCGTGTGGTAAACCTTGCCAGCAAAACTCTCTATGCCCGGGATTGCCGGCAGTCGCGCGATCGACAGCGCACCAGTTGCCATGACGCAGAACCGGGCCGACACCAACTGACCGGCATCGGTGCGAAGCTCCCAAAGGCCATCAGCCTCATCGAAACTCGCAGCCTGAACGCGTGTGTTGAATTCGATGTCGCGGCGCAGGTCGAAACGCTCTGCCACGTGCTGAAGGTAGCTCAGGATTTCGGGCTGCGCAGCATACTTTTCGGTCCAGACCCATGCCTGTTCCAGCTCACTAGAAAAAGAGTAAGAGTATTGAAGGCTTTCCACATCGCAACGTGCGCCGGGGTAGCGATTCCAGTACCAGACGCCGCCTACGTCACCGGCGGCCTCGAACACCTTTGCCGACAGACCTAGGCCGCGCACGCAGTGCAGCATGTGCAGGCCGGCAAAACCGGCCCCGATGATGATCAAATCAAAACGTGTGGGCTTTTGCATGCTGCGTGTCAGACTTTATGCCACTCGTGCTCAACCGTATTGAGCAAAAACGCTGCCGCGACCGAGGCGTTGATCTTGCAGTCCAGCAACATCGGTTCTTGCGGGTTTTGCAGTATGGAGGCAAGCTTGTGTAGCTCATGGAGCGTGCGCAAGGTATGCGCTTCGAAACCAAATGCCTCTGTGATGGGCGCAAAGTCGATGTCGGCAAACACGGTTTTTGACACCGGCATGTCACGCATCTTAGGTCATACAGTTCGGCCCCGTAAGCGCCATCGTTCATCAAAACGATCATCAGCGGGATGCCTTCACGTGCGGTGGTTTCAAGCTCACTTAGCATCATCAAAAACCCGCCGTCGCCAACGAACGGCACGGTGGTGCGGTCCGGTGTGCCGCACGCAAAACCCAGGGCACATCCAAACCCCATGCCGATGGATGCAAAATCAACCGTGGTCTTGATGTGATCGGGTCTTGGCACGGAAATGTAGGGCATGGTCTGTAGGAGATTTCCCGCGTCGTAAATCGCATTGCGATTTTGAGGCTGCAGGGTGTCAAGCGCCATCCCTAGAGACCTTGGGTCCATGGTGAGGGCGGTGTGGACTGGTTGAAATTCACCCGCAAAATCGACACTGGCCAGGCGTTGCCGGGTCTCGGGTGTATAGAAAAGTTTGTCTGACGAAGCCCGGTCGGGGATGGCCTCGATCAATTGCTCTGCGGCAGCGCGCGCGTCTGCGTGAAACCAGCTACCAATGTTGGCGTGCGCCAGATCGACCTGAATCAGCGGAACATCGACCGGCAGCGACGCGCCAAAGCTGGTGGTGCGCTGGTTCAGGCCTGCTCCAAACACGACGATGCAATCTGCTTTGGCGATCAGTCTGTGACCTGCGGCGTGCGAAAAGGACCCGACAACGCCGAGGTTGTAGGGATGGTCGCGAAACATGCCCTTGGCCTTGAGTGTCGTGGCCAGCACCGCACCCGTTTTGTGCGCCAGGCGCTCAATCGCGTCCTTGGCACCTGAGCGGTGTGCGCCCAAGCCCACGACGAAAAGAGGCTTTCGGCTTTTATTCAGCATGGTAGTTGCCGCTTCGATGGCCGAAGCACGGGCCAGGCTGCGTTTGACAAGTGGCGTCGCAACCGAGGTTTGCAGACCCATGGATGCCAGATATTCAAGCAAACCGAACTGTACGTTCATCGGAAGAAGCAGCGCAACGCAACCACCAGGCTCGGTGGCGCAAATTGCGTTTGCCAGGGTTCGTCGTGTGCTCTCGGCATCCGCTGCATAGGTTTTCATGCCACCTGCCGCCAGCACGCCGGTCACGTTGAACTCCTTGGTGTCAGTCTCAGATCCGCCATAAACGCGGTGCGCGATGCAGCTTGCGCCAAAGATGATCAGCACGCGTGATCCGGTTCGCTGCGCATAGGCTACGCCGTGCATGGCGTTGGCGGTTGTAGGGCCTCTGCCGATGATGGCCACGCCCAGCCTGCCGGTGGCAGCGGCATAACCTTCAGCCATTGCGACCGCGTTATTCTCATGCCGGGCCGCGAAAAAGCGAACACCGATGGCGTCGAGTGTGGCGACGAACAGCGCTATGTCATCGCTCATCAGTCCGAACACTGCTTCGATGCCGCTGTTTTTAATGTCATGCGCCAGCGCTTCGTACGCGGGCATCTGTCGGGAATTCTGGTGGGGGGTGTAGTTTGCGCTACGGGTGGGCGCTTCAGATGAAGACATTAAAACTCCTTAATGCTGTTGATCCGGCCCGATAAGCTTTGATTCGCTCTCCCTGAGTTTGTGGAAGGCCTTCGACAAACTCGGCCCGAACGGAATTTAATAATCATTGGTCAGATCAATAAGTCGGCCCCACCTACGCGACCGCATTGTGGTCGGTTCCCAGATAGGCCTCAATGACTGTTTCGTTAGCCTGTATCTGCTGCGGCGTGCCATCGGCAATCTTGCGACCGAAATCCAGCACCACAATCTTGTCGGAAATATCCATGATGACCGGGATATCGTGTTCCACGATCAAAAAACTCATCTCATATTTCAGACGCACACGCTGAATCAATTCCGTCATGGCACTTTTCTCTGCCGTGCTCATGCCGGCCATTGGTTCATCCAGCAACACCAGCCGTGCTTTTTGCATCAGGGCGCGGGCGAATTCAACCTGCTTCTGGCGGCCATAGGACAATTCACCAGGCAGGATATGGGCAGTATCTGGCATTCCCAAAAACTCCAATACCTCGTAGGCCGATGCGACAGCCGCGCGTTCCTCGGCACGTACCCGCGGTGTCCGAAGAGCACCCTGAAGCAAGCCAGACGAGCCTTGCCGGTAGGCACCCACCAGCAGGTTATCCATAACCGTCAAGCCGCCAAACAAAGCCAGGTTCTGGAAGGTGCGTGCGATGCCGTGGCGTGATACGCGGTGGGCGGCCTCGCCGGTGATGTCAGTACCGTCAAATGCCACTTTGCCGCTGGTTGGGGTGTACATCCCAGTCACGCAGTTGAACAGGGTGGTTTTGCCAGCACCGTTGGGCCCAATCAGCGAGGTGATTGAACCCTGCTCCATCGTGAAGGAGACATTGTCGAGCGCGGTAATGCCTTGAAAGCGCATTAACAGTGAGGATACTTCAAGCAACGGCGCCGTCATGCCAGAACCCCATGGTCAGGCGTGGCTGGGCGCTTGGCACCCAGGTAGGACTCTTTCATGGCATCACTGGCTGCTACTTCGGCGGCTGGCCCTGACAGGACAATCCGGCCTCGATCCAGGATGTAGGCGGTGCTGGCAAACTCAAGCGCAAGGCGGGCGTTCTGTTCGACGATCAACATCGAGGTGCCCAGCGTCTGGCCAACCACCCGCAACTGCTGATAGATCGCCTTGACGATGAGGGGTGCCAAGCCAAGCGAAAGTTCGTCCACCAACAACAAACTCGGGCCCGCCACAAGAGCCCGGCCCAAAGCCAGCATCTGCTGTTCGCCGCCTGACAACCAGCCGGCGGCTTGCTGACGCCGCTCCAGCAGGCGCGGAAAGAGCGCATACACCGCTTCCATGCGCTCCTTGACGGCAGACCTTGGAAGAATCGCCGCGCCCACGTTGAGGTTGTCTTCGACGCTAAGCTGTTTGAAAATCAGCCGTCCTTCCGGAACCTGGGCCATCCCCAGACGGACCAGCCGGTGTGCAGGCAAACCCAGAATGGGACGCCCCGCCATCGATACGCTGCCTTGCGTCACGTGGCCGTGGTGCAGCGACAGCAGGCCAGTTACCGCTCGGATCAGGGTCGTTTTCCCAGCGCCATTTGCGCCTAATAAGGCGACAATT
This sequence comes from Polaromonas sp., assembly GCA_043781295.1. Taxonomy (GTDB): domain Bacteria; phylum Pseudomonadota; class Gammaproteobacteria; order Burkholderiales; family Burkholderiaceae_C; genus Polaromonas. Next base: position 6,473 of record JAYWBS010000179.1, on the reverse strand, counting down.
TCTCCTTTGGGCACCGACAGGCTCACATCTTCGAGCGCCAGGCCCTTGCGGGCGTAGCCTACCGAAAGCCCTTTGACTTCGAGCAGGGCATCCATCAGCCGATCCTGCGAGATGCGAATCGACTTCGGATCTGCCGGCCAATTCCCGCAAGACCACCCGGTGCAAAGATCAGCAGCAGGATGACCAGCATGCCGAATATAAGTTGTACCAACTGGGCCTTGTGTTCGACGAGCAGCAGACGGGTCAATCCGGTGGAGTCGCCCGCCTGTGACGCGAAGCCGGTGATGATGGACGGCAGCAACAACCAGACTGCTGCACCCACCAGTGAGCCCGAAAGCGAGCCCATACCGCCGATGATGATCATCGCGATGAACTGAATTGCAAAGTTGATGCCGAACGCCTCGGCATTCAGGTTGGTCAGGTAATAGGCATACAGCGCGCCTGCCACCGCTGCGATGGCCGAACTAAAGGCGAACGCTTTGAGCCGCAGTATCCGCACATCCACGCCGACTGAAGTAGTGGCCAGTTCATGATCGCGCATGGCCATCATGACCCGGCCTTCACGCGTGCGCAGGCTGTTGCGTAAACCCAGGTACACCAGCACTACCAGAGGCAGCAGGAAGAAATACCAGCGCATCGGTGTGTTGATCTCCAGGGCGCCAAAACTAGCGGTTTTGTAGGGAACACCCACCACGTCGAAGGCCTTGAATTGGTATTCGAGGAACGCGAACCCTACGATGTAGTGCATCGCAAACGTGGACAACACGAAGTACAGCCCCCGCACGCGCAGTGAGGGCAAGCCAGCCAAAAGCCCCGCCCCCGCCCCTGCGACACCTGCTGACAGCAATACCATCGGGAACGGCCAGCCGAGCTGCGAACCGGTGAAGGCAGCGGTCATGGCACCGACCGCATAGAAAGCCGCATGACCGATGGAGATCAGGCCCGCGCAGCCGGTGAGGTAGTTGAGCGACAGCGCGCCTAGCATGGCGATCAGCATCAGGTTGACCTGTGACAGACCGAGATTGAGCAACTGCATGTTGGACAGGCGCACGCCGAACACCGTGCGATCGGTCAACAACACAGGCAGATAACACAAGAGGGCGATGACTACGGCAGCCCATAGCCAGCGCCATGGTTTGTTGAGGGCTGCGATTGGCTGCCGCGACGACGCAGGGATGGATTGTGAAGTCATGCAAAGACGATGTGCAAACCCGGCAGGTGACTCAGACCCGACCGAGTTCACGTTGCCCGAAAAGGCCCCATGGGCGTACCATGAGAATCACCAGCAACAAGCCATAAATCATGATGTCGCTGGACTTGGGGGAAATGTAGGAGGCGGCGAGCTGTTCGATGACACCGACGAGCAGGCCGCCGACAATCGCACCGGGAATGCTCTGCATGCCACCGATGACGACAGCCGGCAATGCCAGCAGGCCGATGTTTTCAATGTCCGTGGAGGCGAGTTGCAACTGGCCCAGAAATACACCGCCAATAGCGGCCAGCGTGCTGCCAATGGCCCAGGCCAGCCGGTTCATCACATTGACATTTACCCCAGAGACCACAGCGGCCTCATGCCCGTCCGCTGTTGCGCGCATCAGCAGACCAATCGACGTGAACCGGAAAAACGCGCCGAACGCGGCCATGCAGGCCCAACTGACCAGCGCAGCCGTGAGATGCAATTGGGAGACGCGAACATCGCCGACCATGAAAACGCCAGTTGGCAGGGGCGTCGTCAGGTTGCGGCCCTGGGGACCAAAGATGATCTCGATCACCGCGCGCAACACGATAGACAGCGCGATGGTCAACATGATCACCGCCAGCATCGGGCGACCCGCCAGCGGCTGAATCAGCAACACATGGATCACCACACCCAGCAAGGCAGCGGCAACGATGATGAAAATCACCGCTAGCGGGAATGGTAACTGCAAGAGGGTGATCGAGGTGACGGCAAAAAAGGCGCCGCAGACCACAAACATGCCCTGCGCAAAGTTGAATACGTCAGTGGCCTTGAAGACCACCGCAAATCCGAGGGCTACCAAGCCATAGATGCTGCCCAAAGCCAGGCCACTGAAAAGTACTTGTGCAAGCATGTGATTTAGCCTGTTTTTAGTCCGGTATTGCCTGGGCGGGATTACTTCACGTACTTCTGATAGTCGCTGTAATTGCCGATTGATTTGAATTTTTTGCTGGCGTAGTCATAGTCAAACACCTTCAGTAAAACCGGGCCGGCATGGTTGGTCGGCGTGTAGGCGATGGGTGCCGTCAGCCCTTTGGTATCAACCGTGAAGCCCTTGCTAAGGTATTCGACCAGTTTGGCGCGGGTTGGCTGTGAGCCCACTTTCGACAGCGACTCGGCCGCCGCCTGTGCGATGACCCAGCCTCCCACATAGTTGACATCATCCTTCATGGCACCATGGCCTACCTTGTCTGCAAAATTTGACATTTCCACGTTGCCGACGCTTTGGTCAGAGCCGCCAGGAGTCAGGCAGCTCACGAATGCGTAGTTGTCACCTGCCTGCTTGCCCATGGCCACGAATATCTGCGGAGCGCCTAGGTAAGTAATACCAAAAGCGGGGATTTTCGCGCCGTATTGCGTGAGACCCTTCATGGTCAGGATGGCCGTGTTAGGAACGCCGTAGATCGTGATCAGATCGGGCTTGGCGGCAAGCACCTCGAGCACTTGCGGCGTTGCGTCAACGGCAGTCACCTTCATCGTGGTCAATATGGCGGTACCACCGTATTTGGCAGCCACTTCTGAAACGTATTCGTGGTATTCCTTGCCGCCTGCGCTCTCAATGGAAACCGTCATAATTTTCGGATTCTTGAGCTTGAGCGTGTCAACGTAGTGACCAATGCCGACCTGAGCCATCTCCCTGTAGCCACAAAAGCCGTTGTAGACCATCGGTGAGACCGGGTCATTCAGCGCCTTGGTTGGGGTGTAGGTACCGACGATCGGTACCTTGCCGGCCTTGATGGTTGGCGCAAGGGCCACTTGGGCAGGCGACGTGCCCATGCCCGATATGGCGATGACCGGGGTCTGGCTCACCAGTTTTTCGTAGTTGATTTTGTCAGTCGCCGCGTTGTATCGACTGTCTTCGGTCAGGACGTTGATCTTGCGGCCAAGAATGCCACCCGCTTCATTGACCTTGCGCATGTAGTCCTGGAAACCATTGGCCCAGATAGACTGGGAACCAGAGGTCGGGCCACTCATGTCCATCATCACGCCCCAGTCAATCCGGTCTTTGTAGACACCGTCGGCAGGTGATTCAAACCCCTGCGCCATTGCACCAAAAGTGAGTCCGGCCAGCACCAGCGCAGTGCAGGCCTTGGCAGTCAAACAGGCAATGCTGACGCTAGACCTCGTCAGTGAATGTTCCGGGACGCGTTTCGCTTGTATAGCTTTCATGGTGTCTCCAAGTTGATGCACTTCGCTATTGTCGTGCAGTGGTTAACAATCTCAGTCCAGATTTTCATTTCGTATTTTCGAAATTTAACTTTAAAGTTCCAAAACTATACCATGCAGTATCTTTTTTGTATGCGCCAGTAAGCCTGTCAAATAGGTGTTTCCCCTTGAATATTACAGGGCAGCACCACCGTCCATGGCGACCTCGGAGCCAGTCATGTAGCGGCTTTCATCACTGAGCAGAAACAGCACCAGGCCCGCGATTTCTTCTTTGGTACCCAAGCGTTTCATGGGCACCTGCTGGACGCGGCGAAGGTTCTCCTCGCGGGATCGCACAGTGAGCATGTCGGTGTCGATGGGACCCGGGTGAACCGAGTTGACGCGAATATTTTTGGGCGCGAGTTCCAGCGCAGCGGCTTTGGTCATACCGCGCACCGCCCATTTGGTTGCGGTATAGGCAATGGCATTGGGTGCGCTGCGCAGCGCCACGGTAGAGGACATGTTGACAATGGCACCCCCGCCCGAGCGCTCAAAGGCTGACACGACCGCGCGCATACCCAGAAAGGTGCCTAGCTGGTTGACGCGGGTGTGGCGCTCAAATTGAGCGGTGTCGGTGTCCACAATAGACACCGGCGTGTAAATACCTGCGTTGTTGACCAGGCCGGACAGCTTGCCGATCGTCTCAGCCTTGGCTACAGCATCAGCCCATTGCGCTTCGCTGGTGACGTCAAGCCGTTGAAAAGTACACGCGACACCCAGTTCACGCGCCAATTTTTCGCCGTCCTCCACCAGCACATCGCCAATGACTACTTTGCCGCCTTCGGCAACCAGTCCCCGCGCCTGCGCCTCGCCCAGGCCGCGTGCGCCACCGGAAATCAGGAACACCCTGTCAGTGAATCGGGCCATGGGGGGTTCCTTGCTGTAGTAGTCAGACGGTTTGAAAAGGCTGATCGCGCGGCTGGTGCTGGGGCTTTGACGCGTCGGCATCAAACTTGAAGCCGCGATACCCATCTGCCACGACCTCGTTGCAGATATTGGTGTAGGTGCCCAGGCCGCCTATATAGGGCAGAAACACGCGAGGCTTGCCGGGGATGTTGGCACCCATGTACCAGGATTGGGTGCCAGTGAACAGTGTCTTGGACGCGACCTCATTCACATGCGCCACCCAGTCGTCCTCTGCCTGCTGTGTGGGCTCTGCGACGGTCAGGTGCTTGGACTGCATGTGTTGCAGGCAGTCGGCTACCCACTCCACGTGCTGCTCAATCGCCATGATCACGTTGGTCAGGACTGATGGGCTGCCGGGGCCGGTGATCAGAAAGAAATTGGGGAAACCCGCCGTCATCAAGCCCAGGTATGTGCGTGGCCCTGCTGTCCACTTATCCTTCAATGCAAGGCCGCCCTTGCCGCGAATGGCAATGCGGTCCAGCGCGCCCGTTACCGCGTCATAGCCGGTGGCAAAGACAATGCTGTCGAACTCATGGATGCCCGCCTGCGTGCGGATGCCCGTGGGCACAATCGCTTCGATGGGTGCCGCCTTCAAATCAACTAGGCTCACATGCGGCTGGTTGAAGGTTTCGTAGTAATCCGTATCGACGCAGATTCTCTTGGTACCAATGGCATGGTCGGTCGGGGCCAGCAGCCGGGCAACCTCTGGGTCTTTGACGGCGCTTCGGATCTTGTTGCGCACAAACTCGGCGGCATCGTCGTTGGCCGCTTTGTTGGAATAAATGTCATTGAAAGCGTGCGTGTAATTGGTGCCGCCCTTGGCCCAGCGGCGCTCGTATTCCTGCTGGCGCTCTGGCTCGCTAACGTCGGCGCTGGCGAACTGGCTGTAGTCGTACAGGATGCCGGAGCGGGTGGTCTTGGCCTCTTTGCGACGAGCTGCGTAATTGGATTTCCACTCGTGCTGCTCTTGCTGCGGCAAGGGCCGGTTCCACGCGGGAATGCTGAAATTGGGGGTGCGCTGAAAAACCACCACTTGTGCAGCCTGCTTTGCAATCTGGGGAATGCTCTGGATGCCCGACGAGCCGGTGCCAATGATGCCGACGCACTGCCCGGTGAAGTCCACCGCCTCATGCGGCCAACTGCCGGTGTGGTACCACTTGCCCTTGAAGTCGGCCAGGCCGGGCATGTCTGGCACGCGGGCTGCAGACAGGCAGCCGCCAGCAGAAATCACGAAGCGCGACGTGACCCTGTCACCGCGCTCGGTCGTCGTTGTCCACAGCTTGCCTGACTCATCGTAAGCGGCGCTGCTCACCCGCGCGTTGAGCTGGATGTCACGGCGCAAGTCGAACCGGTCTGCCACGTGGTTGATATAGCGCAGTATTTCAGCCTGTTTGGGGTAGCGCTCGGTCCACTGCCACTCCTGCTGGAGTTCCTCAGAGAACGAGTACGAATACTGCATACTTTCGACGTCACAGCGCGCACCGGGGTACCGGTTCCAGTACCAGGTGCCCCCAACGCCGCCGCCTGCCTCAAAAACCCGCGCCGTCATGCCGAGCTGGCGAAGCTTGAATAGCATGTATAGGCCGGCAAAACCAGCGCCGATGACAACGGCGTCTACATGCCCGTGTTTCGTCTCGTTTGAATCGCTCATGAAGTTCTCCGGATGCGCAGGGTCAAAACAGGGTCAAAGCGGGTTGCACGATTGGGCGCCAAACTTGATTGTTAGGCAGTGGGTTTGCCACGGTGCAAGGCCTCACCAATCAACGCGCCTACATGATCGACCATGAGGTTGCTGGCACGAATCAGCTTGCCGTGCATCAGCATGCCATGCATGTGGTCGCTCAAATGGATGGCGGTGACGCGAACCCCGTCATCTTCCAGCCGACGTGCGTAGGCGCGGCCTTCGTCGCACAGCGGGTCGTGGGCAACGGTGACCACCAGCGCAGGCGGTGTGCCGCGCAGGCTGGCTGCTTTTGAGGGCGAAGCACGCCAGTCCAGCCGGTCACTTACCTCGGGCGTGTAGTGGTCAATGAAGTAATGCATCGTTGCCGCCGTCAAGGGCACGCTAGAGGTCACTCGGCGGTAAGAGTCACTGCTGGCCGTCAAGTCCACAACGGGATAGATC
>JAYWBS010000178.1:0-4061 GCA_043781295.1 Polaromonas sp. | reverse complement strand
TGATTGTGGCTGAGCTGCCTTGATGTTTTTTAAAACTTTGTGCACGCTATATGCGCCGGTCGTGATGTTCATGGGCTTGAGCGGTTTGGCTTTGCTTTGTCTGCTCTCTATCCCGTTTTTTGTCGTGCTGTATGTCATTTTGCCGAAATCGCTGCACCGCCGCGCCAGTCGCGCCGCTATCGGCTGGGGCTTCCGTTGCTATCTGGCTTTTTTGGAATTGGTCGGATGCATGCACTTCAACCCGAAAAGATTTTCGGCATTTTCTGCGGACCTGCCGTCAATCGTCATCGCCAATCACCCTTCGTTGCTGGATGCAGTCATCCTGCTGGCTTATCTGCCCAATGCGGTTTGCGTTGTAAAAGCATCATTGACGCGCAACATTCTCTATTGTGTCGGCGCGCGTATGGCCGGTTACGTGAGTAATGCAGACCCCTATTCAATGATGCGCGATGCCCGCGCCGAATTGGAGCGCGGTGCCAATCTGGTTATCTTTCCCGAAAGCAGCCGCACAACGCAGTGGCCGATCAATTCGTTTTCGGGCGCGGCCGTGCTGTTGTCAAAACAGACCGCCGTGCCGGTACAGACCCTACTTATCCGCTATTCGACGGGGTATCTGGGTAAGCATTGGGGACTTTTTCGTCCTCCCATCCTCCCCTTGCATTGCAGGCTCACGTTGGGCGAGCAGTTTGTGGTTTCCGGCGATATTGCCGCCAGTACCATTGAGATCGAAAACTACTTTCGCACACAGTTGGGTCATCATGCGTAATACCGTTTCAAGTTCGCATCTTGTTTCAAAATCACATCTGGTGCTGATTCCTAGTTACAACACGGGTGCCAAGTTGCGAGAAACAGTGATGGCTGCCATTTCACAATGGCAGCCGGTGTGGGTGGTGATCGATGGCAGCACCGATGGCAGCGGGCAGTCGCTGCATGCGCTGGCGGTGACCAATGAGCACTTGCAGATCATCACGCTGCCACAAAATGGCGGCAAAGGCGCCGCTGTGCTGGAAGGCCTGCGTCGAGCGCAGGCGGCGGGCTTTACGCATGTACTCACCATGGATGCTGATGGACAACATCCGGCGGACAGGATCGATGAGTTCATGCAGATGTCTCTGCGGCAACCGCAGTGCATGATTTTGGGCAAGCCACAGTTCGCGGCCAACGCGCCATTCGCCAGGGTGTATGGGCGCAAGTTATCCAACAGCTTTGCCCATATTGAAACCTTGTGGGCAGGCATCGGTGATTCTCTCTTCGGCTTTCGCGTTTATCCCATTGCGCCACTGCGCCGTGTGATGGAAAACGGCCGCTGGATGCGGCGCTTTGATTTTGATCCGGAAGCCGTTGTTCGCCTTTGCTGGGCGGGTATTCGCCCACTCAACGTCAACATTCCCGTGCGCTACTTCAGCGCAGCAGAAGGCGGCGTTTCACACTTTCACTACGGGCGCGACAACCTGCTGCTGACGTGGATGCACACGCGGCTGATGCTGGGGTTTGCGTGGCGTCTTCCCCGACTCCTCTGGCGTCGTCTTTTTTCAAGCCGTGGCTGACAGATTTGGCGGGTGCAATCTGGACAGCCATGGCAAAAAACAGCAGATTTTGACTGAGCGGATGAAAGACGCAGCGGCTTCAGCAACAGGACTGGTGATGATTCGGTTTCGGTTTAAATGATGCCGCCATTGATGGAAATAATTTGGCCAGTGATGTAGGCGGCTTTGTCTGATGCCAGAAATGCCACCAGATCGGCCACTTCTTCGGGGGTGCCGGCTCGCTTCATCGGCACCAGTAGGGCGATGGTCTTGTCGTCAAAAGTGCCAGCACTCATCGCACTGGTAATAACGCCGGGTGCTACCGCGTTGACAGTCACGCCGCGACTGGCCAATTCGAGAGCTAGCGACTTGGTTGCCGAATGCAGCGCCCCTTTCGCCGCCGAATAATTGACCTGGCCGCGATTGCCCGCCAGTGCGGCGACAGAAGATATGTTGATGATGCGTCCCCAGCGCGTGCGAATCATCGGCATGATGAGGGGTTGGGTGACGTTGAAAAATCCACCAAGGTTTACGTCCAGCACGTCATCCCAGGCCTGCTCACTCAACGCTGGAAAAACACCATCTGCATGCAGGCCGGCGTTATTGACCAAGATCTGAATGGGCTGCTGAGCACCTAGCTTTTCCACAATCTGTCGGGTTTCCTTGCGATCACGCAGGTCAAATTGCACGGCACGCGCCTGTCCGCCTGCCGCTTTAATTTGATCAACGACTTCGAGTGCCTTGTCGAGATGGCTATTGGCATGCACGCTGACCAGGCAACCCGCATGGGCAAGCGCCCGTGCAATGGCCGCGCCAATCGCGCCGCTGCCACCGGTGACCAAAGCATGTTTGGTGGAATCAGGCATCTAATAACTCGCGCAGTAGTTCACGAAATAAATTTAATCATCACTCGCCCGGCGAGCAAAAGCTGTGCGCCGGCCAGCAGTTTGATTTGATATTGGGCACCCTGCACACCGGCGGAGAGCCGCTGGGCATGCACCTCCAGATCACAGGCAAAGTCATCCAGTGCATCCACTTCTACGGCAAGATCACGAATGCTGACCAGATAACCTTTTTGCGGCAAAAACGCCACGTTGCGCGCCCCGTCTGCTAACTCGGTATGCAGCAGCGCGCCATGGATGGCGGTGGCCTGGGCGCCATATTCAGCGCCGCAAATTGCCGCCAGGCGGCCTTGGTCACGCAGCGGATTGTCGGCGTCGCGGTGGGTGCCGGTCGTACAGTGAATGATTTCTTCATCCCAGGTAATCACCCGATCAAGCAGGCACATTTTGCCTTGATGCGGAATGTGGTTTTCTATCCAGGCTCGCTCCACCCCTCGCATCAACACGGTTGTATTTCGACGGCCAGATGGGTTGGAGAAAAATAGCGCAAGGACAAGCTTGCCGCCGTGCCACGCGCTAAATGGGCCAGCAATGGCAAGCCTTCCAGGGCGGGAATGCTTCGCCGCAGACTTTCCAGCGCCGCATCATCCATGGGTGAAGGGAGGCCCTCCTGGCTCAGGCTGATTTCAATGCGTGCCAGACAATGCGGACCAGGCGCATTGGTAAGAACCAGAGCGATCCCGCCCGCGTCAGGCATAAAGCGTTTGCTTAAAATTGGTTCGGGGTATTCGCTGTCATAAGCCAGCAACAGGAGCGGCACGGCGCCGCTGTTCACCTGCACCACGGCTTCGAGCAAGCCCGCTGAAAAAGTGGCATCAAAGGCTGCCAATACCGTGCTGGCCTGCATCGAGGCAGCGGCGATGGACCAATATCCCGATGCCGCGTTGTGCACCGAATTATGAAATCGCGTCGGCGATACCATGCGGTCGGGTTGGGCCAATGCTTCGCAAATCGCATGGATATTGTGTCCGTCGCCATTGGAAGCGGAAAAAACGCTCGCCAGATTTTGTGCTGCCAGACCCGCATGCTGGATAGCCTCTGTTCCCAGTGCGATACACAATTTGATCACACGACTGGCCCGTCGGCGTTCTGCGGCAGGCAGACTTTGTGGCAGGGGCAGGAGTGTGGGCGCATTCTGATAGGGCAGCTCGGCGCGTAAAATTTTTGCCCCGGTCGCCCAGTCAGGGATTCCGGGCGCAAGCAGGCCCACAGCCTCGATCCAGGCACTCAGTTTTCCGGTTTTGAGCGGGGCACTCATGGCGTCAGCCCGAATACCAGAGCGCAATTGCTGCCGCCAAAGCCGAACGAATTGCTTAGCGCATAGCGCAATCCGGCAGATTCGTTTTTCAATAAATAATTGATGCCGATGGCGGCATCGAGCGTCTGGGTATTGGTCCCGCCGGGCTTGATGCCGTGTTTGAGCGCCAGGACGCACAGGATGGCTTCTACTGCGCCAGCCGCCCCCAGCGTGTGGCCCGTGTGCCCCTTGGTTGAACTACAGGCCGTTTGTGCACCAAATAGTTCCAGCACCGCGCGCCCTTCGGCCAAATCATTGCTGAGCGTAGCGGTGCCATGCAGGTTGATGTAATCAATGTCGGAAGGGTGCAGCCCGGCACTGGACAGCGCCTGTTCC
>JAYWBS010000177.1:0-4065 GCA_043781295.1 Polaromonas sp. | reverse complement strand
CTACGTCAATATTGGCCGCATGGAAGATCGTCTGAACCAGTTGCTGGGAGACTTTAAATGGGGTCGCATGGACCAGATTTTTCTGGACAAAGCGCAGTTGCAGTCGCCAAGTGCAGCGGCCGTGGCATGAGCGCGTTGTGCTGACTGTCCAGCGTTTGTTGCCCAAGGACTCCGCCAATGCCAGGCGATGGGACGAGTTCGTCATGGCATGCCCGGACGCCACGTTTTTCCATCGCGCCGGATGGCAAAAAATTATCGGAGACGTGTTTCGTCACGATACTTATTTCCTTTTTGCAGAATCGGGTGGGCAGATACAGGGCGTGTTGCCGCTGGCGCATGTCCATAGCCTGCTTTTTGGTAACGCACTGGTCGGCCTTGCATTCGCGGTCTATGGCGGGGTAGCGGCTGCGACACTGGATGCGGCCGACGCGCTCGAAGCCGAAGCCCAAAAGCTGGCGCTACGCCTTGGTGTCGCCCACCTTGAACTCCGCAATGTCAACCGGCGGCACACCGACTGGCCCGCGCAAGACCTGTATGTGACCTTTCGCAAGGAAATTCTGCCGCAAGAAGATGCCAATATGCTGGCCATACCGCGCAAGCAGCGTGCAATGGTCCGTAAAGGTCTGAAAAATGGTCTCGTCAGCGAAGTCGACGCCGACGTAGACCGATTTTTTTCGCTTTATGCCGACAACGTTCATCGGCATGGCACACCTGCAATGCCCAAGCGTTATTTCAGCGCCTTGCGGGCTGAGTTTGGGCCCGACTGCGAAGTGCTTACAGTCACAGGACCTGATGGAAGGCTGCTCAGCAGTGTGCTGAGCTTCTATTTTCGCGACGAGGTATTGCCATACTACGCCGGGGATGAGGAGTCGGCACGGGATCTTGCAGCGAACGATTTCAAGTATTGGGAACTGATGCGCCGTTCCTGCGCGCGCGGACTCAAAGTATTCGACTACGGCAGAAGCAAGCAGGGCACCGGGTCATACGCGTTCAAGAAGAACTGGGGCTTCGTGCCAACACCGCTTCACTATGAGTATTGCCTGTACAAACGCGATGCCGTTCCGCAAAACAACCCGTCGAACGCGAAGTACAAACTTCTGATTGAAACCTGGCGGCGCATGCCGATTGGCCTGGCCAATTGGCTTGGTCCCTTTGTCGTGCGCGGCCTCGGCTGAGTCGCCATGGCGAACCTGTTGAATTTGGTGCATCGTCCAGCTACTGCTCCACGCGTCAGCGACCCCTTGGCATGAATCAGCCTGATCCATCCACTTCTCCGCCAACCATATTGGCGTCTGGATCAGGCTCGATGGTGTGGCGCATGGCGTTACCCGCAATCTTGCTGGTATTGGCGCTCATCCTGGTCGTCTACCGAGACACGGGGATCGCCATGGTGACCATCTGGTCCCGGTCTGAAACTTTCACCCACGCCTTTGTGGTCCCGCCCATCGTGGCATGGCTTGTATGGCGGCAGCGTCACGAATTGGCCCTGCTGACACCCAAGCCGGCATTTTGGGTGTTGCTTCCAATCAGCGGTGCGGTTTTGTCCTGGCTGCTTGGTGATCTGGGGGCCGTAAATTCCATCACCCAACTGGCATTGGTCGCCATACTTGTGCTGGCAGTGCCTGCCTTGCTGGGACTGCCGGTGGCACGTGCCATCGCGTTTCCGCTCGCCTTCCTGTTTTTCGCCGTTCCCATCGGCGAGTTCCTGCTGCCTCAATTGATGGAGTGGACCGCGAACTTCACCATAGCCGCTTTGCGCGTGAGCGGTGTTCCGGTCTATCGCGAGGGCCTGCAGTTTGTCATTCCGTCCGGTAGCTGGTCAGTGATAGAAGCTTGCAGCGGCGTACGTTACCTGATTGCATCGCTGACCGTTGGCACCTTGTTTGCCTACCTGAACTACCAGTCCACCAAGAGGCGCGTCCTGTTCATTCTGGTATCCATTCTTGTGCCGATCATCGCCAATTGGATGCGGGCCTACATGATCGTCATGTTGGGGCATTTGTCCGGGAACAAGATTGCGGTCGGGGTAGATCACCTGATTTACGGCTGGGTATTCTTCGGCGTGGTGATCATGCTGATGTTCGTTGTTGGTGCTCGATGGTCGGAGGCGGAGCCATCGGTTGGCAGTACCGCCCCATCATTACCGACACGCTTTGCCCCTTCGTCAGCCTCCAGACTGTGGGTCGCGACAGTGTGCGTGTTGGCGATCGTTACCTTGCCTGTTATTTCCGAATCCATCATAGGGCGCGCGGCACCTCCGGGAGCGCCTGCGTTGTCTGCGCCAGCCAGTCTTGTGTCTGGCTGGCAAGTGACCAATGCAAACTTCTCTGGTTTCAAACCCGCCTTCCAGAACGCGGCAGCCGAAACCAATACTGCGTATGGCAATTCCGGATCGGTGGTTGGCCTTTACCTTGCCTACTACCCGAAACAAGACTACCGCAGCAAGCTGGTCAGCTCGGACAATGTAGTCGTTGCTTCCTCGGATCTGGTCTGGAGTCGTGTGACCGGCGGCACGCGATTGGCAAACTTCGGCCAGCTAAGTGCCACCATACAGACTGCGGAGTTGCGCCGTCTGGGTTCAGCCAGACCAGGCGAACAGGACCGACTGGTCGTTTGGCAGATTTACTGGATAAATGGCACTTTGACTTCCAGTGACTATCTGGCCAAAGCTTATAGTGCTGCCTACCGATTGACGGGGCGAGGAGATGACTCGGCTGTCATCATCCTGTATGCGCCGAAGGACTTGGCTGGCGGTGCCGATGCAACGCTGGAGTCTTTCCTGGCCGCGAATTATGGTGCCATCGACGCTGCTTTGCGGCTGGCCAAAGGCAGCAAGTGACCTTTGATCATTGAGTTTCTGTTGACTTACGGGAGAGTGTGCGATGAGTGTGGTTGCAGTGATCGGATTGGGGTATGTAGGGTTACCTTTGGTAGTTGAATTTGGCAAGCATATTCGTACCATCGGCTTTGACATCTCGATTCCAAAAGTGGAGTCGTGTTTGCGTGGCGTCGATCCTTCGCGAGAGTTGTCGGATGACGACATGCGCGCCTCTACCCACGCGGTGTACACCGCGGACGCCAGCCGGCTAGCTGAAGCCGACATCATCATCGTGGCCGTTCCCACGCCCGTTGACACCGCGCACATTCCGGACTTTCGCCCCCTCATTGGCTCCAGTACCAGTGTTGGTCGACACATGAAAAAGGGCGTTACCGTGGTCTATGAATCCACGGTGTATCCAGGTGCCACAGAAGAAGTCTGCATTCCAGTGCTGGAGCGCGAGTCGGGCATGACATGGAAGAAGGATTTCTTCGTTGGTTATTCGCCCGAGCGCATCAACCCTGGAGACAAAGAACACACACTCACCAGAATTCTGAAGATCGTTTCGGGGGACTCGCCCGAGACACTTGAGAAAGTGGCCCAGTTATACGAGCGTATTGTCGTTCCGGGCGTGCATCGTGCGTCCAGCATCAAGGCGGCGGAAGCGGCCAAAGTGATAGAGAATACCCAGCGCGATTTGAACATCGCACTGATGAACGAGCTCTCCATCATTTTCGACAAACTGGGTATTGACACCACCGAAGTGCTGGAGGCTGCTGGCACCAAATGGAATTTCCTGAAATTCAAGCCGGGCCTCGTAGGGGGGCACTGTATTGGAGTCGACCCTTACTACCTTACGCACAAAGCCGAAATGCTGGGCTATAACCCGCAAGTGATTTTGGCGGGGCGCCGTATCAATGACGGCATGGGCAAGTTCATCGCCGAACAAACCATCAAACACATGATCGCGGGGGGCAGCTACATCAAGGGCGCCAAGGTCAACGTGCTCGGGCTCACCTTCAAGGAGAACTGCGGCGATCTGCGCAACTCGAAAGTCATCGACATCATCAATGAATTGAAGTCTTATGGCGTTGAGGTCTTCGTGACCGACCCGCAAGCCGAGTCGGAAGAAGCCGTACACGAATACGGTGTGCCGTTGCTCCCGTGGGACGAATTGCCCCGCGCGGACGCCATCGTGGCGGCGGTGGCACACAAGGAGTTCGCGGCCCTGACAATGGAGGACTTCG
>JAYWBS010000176.1:0-12218 GCA_043781295.1 Polaromonas sp. | reverse complement strand
GGTGCGCTACAGCGGGTGCTGGACCTGACGATCCAGTATGCCGGCGAGCGTGTGCAGTTCGGCAAACAGCTTGGCCAGAACCAGGTCATACAGCACATGCTGGCAACGCTGGCCGGCCATGTGGCGGCGTCGCGCGTGGCGGCTCTGGCAGCATGGAACGGCAGCGCCGACTCCTGCTTTGATATCGCTGTTGCCAAGGCCCGCTGTAGCGAAGCCGCCGGGCTGGCGGCCAGTGTGGCGCACCAGGTGCACGGTGCGATTGGTTTCACGCATGAGCACACACTCGGATTTCACACCCGGCGTTTGTGGTCATGGCGCGCCGAGTTTGGATCTGACGCGTGGTGGAGCGCCGAGTTGGGCCGCCAGGCCATGGCCGCAGGCAAGGCCAGGTTCTGGGCCTCGCTGGTTAGTCGGCAATGGCCGACTTCGTGATAGGCCTGGTTGCCAAGAGCGAGCCATAGAAAAACCCGGGACAAACCCGGGTTGTGCTGTGCGCTCAGAGCTTACAAATCGGCTTTGGCAGCGGCTGGTATAGGATCAGGGTTAACAGCAGGCGTACCGCCACTTGGCCCCCCCGTGTCACCAACCGACGGGTTGCGTGGTGTCCAGTCTTTCGGTGGGCGCGGCTCTTTGCCGGCAATGATGTCGTCGATTTGCTCTGCATCAATGGTTTCCCATTCAATCAGGGCCTTGGCCATCGCATGTATTTTTTCCTTGTTGTCTTCAATCAGCGTGCGCGCTACCTTGTATTGCTGGTCAATGATGCGGCGTACTTCGCCGTCCACTTTTTGTAACGTGGCCTCAGACATGTTGTTGGTCTTGGTGACGGAGCGGCCCAAAAATATTTCGCCTTCGTTTTCGGCATAGACCATCGGACCCAGCGCTTCAGTCATGCCGTAGCGCGTCACCATGTCACGGGCCAGTGCAGTAGCACGCTCAAAGTCGTTGCTGGCGCCGGTGGTCATCTGGTTCATGAAAACTTCTTCAGCGATGCGGCCACCAAACAGCATGCTGATCTGGCTGAGCATGAACTCGCGGTCATAGCTGTAGCGGTCGGCTGCAGGCAAGCTCATGGTCACACCCAGGGCGCGGCCACGTGGAATGATGGTGACTTTGTGTACCGGGTCACACTTGGGCAGCATTTTGCCGAGCAACGCGTGGCCAGATTCGTGGTACGCCGTGTTGCGGCGCTCTTCTTCAGGCATGACCATGCTTTTGCGTTCCGGGCCCATCAAAATTTTGTCTTTGGCTTTTTCAAAGTCCACCATTTCAACGGTGCGTGCGCTGCGCCGTGCAGCCATCAAGGCGGCTTCGTTGCACAAGTTGGCCAAATCGGCACCACTCATGCCGGGGGTACCACGGGCAATCACGCCAGGGCTGACATCCTGGCCCAGTGGCACTTTGCGCATGTGCACGTTCAAAATCTGCTCACGGCCGCGAATGTCAGGCAGCGTCACATACACCTGACGGTCGAAGCGGCCGGGGCGCAGCAAGGCAGCATCAAGAATATCTGGGCGGTTGGTGGCAGCCACCACAATCACGCCGACATTGGTTTCAAAGCCGTCCATCTCAACCAGCATCTGGTTTAAGGTTTGCTCGCGCTCGTCATTACCGCCACCCAGGCCTGCGCCACGCTGGCGACCGACAGCATCAATCTCGTCAATAAAAATAATGCAGGGTGCGTTTTTCTTGGCGTTGTCAAACATGTCGCGCACACGGGACGCGCCCACGCCGACAAACATTTCAACAAAGTCAGAACCGGAAATAGAGAAAAACGGAACCTTGGCCTCGCCAGCAATGCTCTTGGCCAGCAAGGTTTTACCCGTGCCTGGAGGGCCAACCAGCAGCAAACCGCGTGGAATGCGGCCGCCGAGTTTTTGAAATTTTGTCGGGTCTTTCAAGAAGTCAACGACCTCTTTGACTTCTTCTTTGGCCTCGTCGCAACCAGCTACGTCAGCAAACGTGACGGGGTTGGTTGATTCGTCGAGCAGACGCGCCTTGGACTTGCCGAAGCTGAAAGCCCCACCCTTGCCGCCGCCCTGCATTTGCCGCATGAAGTACACCCACACGCCAATCAGCAGCAGCATGGGGCCCCAGCTGACCAGCAGCGTCATGAGCAGTGAGCCTTCTTCGCGCGCCTTGACATCAAACTTGACATCGTTGGCGATCAGGTCGCCGACCAGGCCACGGTCAAGGTAGGTCGCTGTGGTGCGCACCTTGCGGTCGTCGGTGGTGGTGGCCACAATTTCAGTACCGCCTTGGCCTTCGGCGATGGTTGCGGTTTTGATGCGCTTGCCGCGCACTTCCTCTAAAAAGTCAGAGTAACCCAGGTAGTTGGCGCTAGTACCACCGCGTGTGTCAAACTGCTTGAAAACGGTGAAGAGCACCATGGCAATAACAAGCCAGATTGCAATTTTAGAAAACCACTGATTGTTCAAGGAGGACTCCGATCAAAAAACCCAAATGCATTAAGTTGTCGACTTATTGGGCAGATGCGTCGCATTTTATGCCTTTCAAGTGCAAAAACCGTATAAATTGAAGCGTACGTCCCTTGGGCGGGCGCGGGTTTAGCCATTTTTTGTATTTAACGCGCCATTTTTCAGCCCCAACCCCACCAGAAAAGTCTCTGAAGAACCGGGGCGCGATGCCTTGGGTTTGATGCGTTTGACCACGCTGAAGGTGTCTTTGAACAGCTTGACCATCGGGTCATAAGCGCCACCATGAAACAGCTTGACGACCAGCGCACCATCGGCCTTTAGGTGTTGGATGGAAAAATCAACCGCCAACTCCACCAGGTCACTGATGCGCGCCGCGTCTGCTGACTCAATGCCCGACAGATTCGGCGCCATGTCCGACATGACCAGGTCAAGTTTCTTGCCACTACCAGAAGACACGCCAGAGGCCAAAGTTTGCTCCAAAACTTGTAGCACTTCCGTCGCCCGAAAATCACCCTGGATAAACACCACGCCTTCTATCGGCTCCATGGGCAGTAAGTCCAGCGCCACAATCTGGCCGTTCAACTCGCCTGTCGCCGCGCCTTTGGGCGACATTTTTCGGCGCGCGTACTGGCTCCATGCACCGGGCGTGCTGCCCAGGTCAACCACCAGGCTGCCAGGCTTGATGAGCCCCAGGCTTTCGTCAATTTCCTTGAGCTTGTAGGCGGCTCTGGCTCGGTAGCCCTCTCTTTGCGCGAGCTTCACATACGGGTCATTGATGTGGTCGTGCAACCACGCTTTGTTGACTTTGCTGCCTCTTTTGGCGCTGTCAGCATCCGTTTTTTTGACTTTTTCGGTGCTTGGCCGAGGGTTTGATTTCATATACAGATTGTCCACCGATAATCACCTCATGCCTCAAATAATCCTTACCCCCACCCAACGCAAAGACCACCGCTCGGAAGCGCACCACCTGAACGCTGTTGTCATGATTGGCTCTGGCGGCTTGACAGCTGCTGTCAAAAAAGAAACCGATGCAGCGCTCAACGCCCACGGCCTGATCAAAGTACGGGTGCAATCAGACGACCGTGCTGGCCGTGAAGCTATTTTTCAGCAGCTCGCAACCGAGCTGAACGCCGCCCCGATTCAGCATATTGGCAAGCTGCTGGTGCTGTGGCGGCCCATGCCTGAAAAAGAAAAGAAAGTCAGCGATGACCGCATGGCTGGGCCACGCGATGTCAAGGTGCTGAAAAACAGCTCACGCTACGGCCAGCGGCCTGAAGTTAAAGTACTTCGCGTCTTGGGTAATCAGCGCCTGACGCCGGGCGGTACCGTCAAGCGGGCTAAAAAACCGCAACTGAAAAGCCTGAAAAAACGCTCGCAAGACTAGTCTGGAATTTGTTTGAAAGCTGGCTTTAAATTCCAGGTTTTGGCCCAAAGCTGTAAATCATGAATACGACCAACCCTCTCCTTGACTTTTCAGACGCGCCACTGTTTGATCGCATCCTGCCCGAGCACGTCAGCCCGGCAATAGATGCGCTGCTGGTCGATGCGCAGGCTGCGCTTGAAAAAGTCACCGCCAGCGACTTCCCCGCCAGTTGGAACAGCATTTCAGCCGTGCTGGATGTTGCCACCGAGAAGCTGGGCCGCGCCTGGGGTGCCGTGAGCCACTTGAATGCCGTGGCCGATACGCCCGAGCTGCGCGCCGCCTACAACGCTGCCCTACCCGTCATTACCGAGTTTTATACCAGCCTAGGTGCCGACGAGCGGCTGTATGCCAAGTACAAGGCGATTGACGTGAGCACGCTAAACCTTGAGCAAAAACAGGCGCACAAAAACGCCATGCGTAACTTTGTGCTGTCCGGTGCTGAGCTTGCAGGCCCCGCCAAAGCGCGTTTTGCCAAAATTCAGGAACGCCAGGCCGAGCTGAGCCAGAAGTTCAGTGAAAACGCATTGGATGCGACCGACGCGTTTGCCTATTACGCCAGCGAGCGTGAGCTTGCAGGCGTACCGCAAGACGTGATTGAAACAGCGCGTGAACTGGCCAAAACAGACAGCAAAGAAGGCTACAAAATCACGCTAAAAATGCCCAGCTACCTGCCTGTGATGCAGTTTGCCACCAGCAGTGCGCTGCGTGAAGTTTTGTACCGCGCCTACAGCACCCGCGCCAGCGACCAGGCGCTAGCTGAGTTCAGCAAGTTTGACAACAGCGCTGTGATGGCTGAGATTTTGGCGCTGCGGCTGGAAGAATCCAAACTGCTGGGCTATAACAATTTTGGTGAAGTATCTGTCGTTGCCAAAATGGCCAAGTCGCCTGATGAAGTGGTTGCTTTTTTACGCGACCTCGCGCGCCGCGCCCGGCCTTTTGCTGAAAAAGATGTGGCTGATTTGCGTGCCTTCTCGGCGGAACATCTGGACCTGAAAGACCCGCAACCGTGGGATTTTCCGTACATTGCCGAGAAGCTCAAGGAAGCACGCTATTCATTTAGCGAGCAGGAAGTCAAACAGTACTTCACCGCGCCCAAGGTGCTGGCGGGCCTGTTCAAAATCATTGAAACGCTGTTTGAAGTGGCGATTCGCCCAGACACCGCCCCGGTATGGAAACCAGGCGTGCAGTTCTTTCGCATTGAACGTGCGGGCCAGCTGGTTGGTCAGTTTTACCTCGACCAGCCTGCCCGCACCGGCAAACGCGGTGGCGCCTGGATGGACGACGTGCGTGCCCGCTGGCTACGGCCTGACACAGGCAAACTGCAAACGCCAGTGGCGCACCTGGTGTGCAATTTTGCCGAGGGTGTGGGGGGCAAGCCTGCGCTGCTCACGCATGATGATGTGACCACGCTGTTCCATGAATTTGGTCACGGCCTGCAACACATGCTGACGCAAATCAACGAGCGCGATGTGTCGGGTATCAGTGGCGTGGAATGGGACGCTGTCGAGCTGCCCAGCCAGTTCATGGAAAACTTTTGCTGGGAGTGGGATGTGCTCAAGCACATGACGGCGCATGTGGAAACCGGTGAGCCGTTACCACGCGCGTTGTTTGAGAAAATGCTGGCGGCCAAAAATTTTCAAGCCGGCATGCAAACCCTGCGGCAGGTCGAATTTTCATTGTTCGACATGTTGCTGCACACGTCTTACGACCCTAAAAACAGTGCGCAAAGCGACGTGATGACATTGCTCAATGAGGTACGCAAAGAGGTCGCAGTGATTAAAGCGCCGCCCTACAGCCGCACAGCCCATACATTCAGTCACATCTTTTCGGGCGGCTACGCTGCTGGCTATTACAGTTATAAATGGGCTGAAGTTTTGTCAGCCGATGCGTATGCGGCCTTTGAAGAGGCTGCCAGCCAGGGCTTGGCCCAGGTGGATACGGGTCGAAAATACCGCGAGGCGATTTTAGAATCAGGCGGAAGTCGGCCGGCCATGGAATCTTTCAAGGCGTTCAGGGGCAGAGAGCCTTCGATTGATGCACTGCTGCGTCATCAAGGCATGGCTTGAGCGCGTTAAGCAATAAGGTTAGAGATTTATTTAACGGTTTACTGGAATCAAGCATGACATTCACATCCATCAAATTGTTCACCGTCACCGCCATCCTTGCCAGCGCATCTGTGCTCTGTCATGCCCAGGTTTTCCGCATTGTTGGGCCAGACGGCAAAGTTACTTTTTCAGACAAGCCGCCAGTTGAAACCAATGCCAAAGTCTCTGCGGCTTCAGGTGCCTCGGGTGGTGGTGTAGCCACTACCTCCTTACCGTTTGAGTTGCGCCAGGTGGCTCAAAAATACCCGGTCACCTTGTACACGGGTGAGAATTGCGGTCCTTGCCAATCAGCCCGCTCGATGCTGATTTCGCGCGGCATTCCGTTTGCAGAAAAATCCGTCATGACACCCGAAGACAGCCAGGCCCTGCAACGCCTGAGCGGTGAAAACACCCTGCCTTTCGCCACCATTGGCGGCCAGCAGCTCAAAGGGTTTTCAGATTCTGAATACACCCAGTTTTTAAATGCAGCGGGCTACCCGGCAACGTCTGTGCTGCCTGCAAGTTACAGGCAAGCCGCTGCTACGCCGATGGTGGCCGTGTCTGCCGCGCCTGCTACTACCTCATCAGCACCAGTTGCACCCCCACGTGATGCTGCACCAGCCGCGCAGCCAGCACCCGCAGCAGCCAATCCGTCAGGCATCAGGTTCTGAATCAGAACTTCAGAATGTCAGCGTTTTAACGCCGCTAGCGCTTGCCAGCAAACACACGCTGGCTTTTTGAAAAGCAAACACACCCACCGTCACCACGCCTGGCCATTGGCTGACCTGGGCCTCAAACCCCAGTGGGTCGGTGATCTTCAGGCCGATCACATCCAGAATGTGCTGGCCGTTATCGGTGACTAACGGCGCACCATCCTTCAATCGCAAGCTGGCTGCGCCACCCATGGCTGCAAACTGGCACGCAATACGCTTGGCAGCCATCGGGATCACCTCTACAGGCAGCGGAAAAGCGCCCAAGGTTTTCACCAGTTTTGACTCATCTGCAATGCACACGAATTGCCGGGACTGCGCAGCCACAATTTTTTCGCGCGTGAGCGCAGCACCACCGCCTTTGATCATGTAGCCTGAATGGTCAATCTCGTCGGCCCCATCAATGTACACCGCCAGTTCATCGACCTCGGTTGCGTCAAACACGGTGATACCCAGAGCTTGCAACCGTTCCGTTGAGGCGACAGAGCTTGACACTGCACCCTTGATGCTGCCCTTCATGCCCCCCAGCGCATCAATGAATTTGTTGACTGTTGAGCCCGTGCCTACCCCCACGATGCTGCCCGGCTGGACATATTGCAGGGCGGCCTGGCCGACCAGGGTTTTAAGTTCATCTTGCGTCATGGGGTGCCTGGCAGGTTGAGTTTGCGACAATGCGAATTGAATTTAACAAAGCAAATTATCCAATGGCTCTGCTCCCCTACGTCCTCGCCCGTCCTTTTTTATTTGGCCTGGATGCCGAAACCGCCCATGAGCTGACGATGGTCAGCCTGGCGCGCACGCAGGGCACGCCGCTATCGTTGGTCTATTGCGGCGCGCGGGTGGATGACCCGATAGAGCTGGCAGGCCTGAAATTTACCAACCGCGTAGGCCTGGCTGCCGGGCTGGACAAAAATGCACGCTGCATTGACGGTCTGGCTGCCATGGGGTTTGGGTTTATTGAAGTCGGTACTGTCACGCCAAAACCGCAAGCGGGTAACCCCAAGCCACGCATGTTTCGCCTGCCAGAGGCCAATGCACTGATCAATCGCCTGGGCTTTAACAACGAGGGCCTGGATGCTTTTATCGCTAATGTGCAGCAATCTAAAGCACGCCAAAACAAAGCAAAAAATCCACTTATCCTGGGCCTGAACATTGGCAAAAATGCCACCACCCCAATTGAAAATGCTGTCAATGACTATCTAATTTGCCTCGATGGCGTGTACCCGCATGCCGACTACGTTACAGTCAATATCTCCAGCCCCAACACCAAAAACCTGCGCGCCCTGCAAAGTGATGAAGCCCTTGACGCACTGCTGAGCGCGATTGCCAAGCGGCGTGTCAAGCTCGTCAAGCAGCACGGCAAGCGGGTCCCCATCTTCGTCAAAATCGCGCCTGACCTGGATGAAGCACAGATTGATGTGATTGCCGCAACGCTCAAGCGCCATTGCATGGACGGCACAAACACACGAGACAACGCCTGGGGCGTTGTGGCCACCAACACCACTGTGGCACGCGATGCCGTCAAGGGCATGCGCCACGCTGAGGAAGCTGGCGGCCTGAGCGGCTCACCCGTACTCGTTGCCAGCAACCGCGTCATCAGCCAGTTGCGTGCTGCGCTAGGCAAAAGCTTTCCCATCATTGGCGTGGGCGGCGTGATGAGCGGTCTAGACGCGGTGTCAAAAATCAAAGCCGGAGCTGATGTGGTGCAAATCTACACAGGTCTAATTTACAAGGGGCCAGAGCTGGCAACAGAAGCTGCGCAAGCTATTAAAAAAATGACCTACAACCTTTAGTTACAACACCATGCAACGATTCACCATCTCCCTGGACGACGCATTGGCAGTCAAGTTTGATGCGCTTATTGCTGCCAAAGGCTACAGCAATCGGTCTGAAGCTGTACGTGACCTGATCCGCTCACAGATCGATGACGCGTCTCTTGAACCATCCGAGACTTCGTGGTGTGCGTCCACGGTTAACTATGTTTATAACCACCATGACAAAACAGTTGTAGAGCGGGTGCTGTCACTGCAACACGAGCACCATGACCTGGTGATCACGAGCTTGCACACCCACCTGGACCACCATGATTGCCTGGAGACCGTAGTGATGCGCGGGCCCGTAAGAGCAGTTCATGCTTTTTCACAAATGCTGATTGCACTGCGTGGTGTACGCCATGGGAGCGTTCATAGCGTACCGCTCGATGTTGATAGCCGCAAGCTAGCCCACAGCCATGGCCACAGCGGTCAGCATGTTCACCTGAAGCCGCTAAGTTAACCGGCCTTGATACGGTCTGTATCTGGAAGGTCTCAAAAATTGGCCACCAGTGTCAGCCTGAACGAGCGCGTCTCAATCGGGTGAAAGTGAATGTCACTGACGGCTGCCGCCTCCCCTTGTAGCCGTGAGGGGTAGTAGTAGTCAATCGCTGAATCCCTGCGGTTGGTCAGGTTAAAGCCTTCAAATTCGAGTTTTAGCTTGGGGTTGAATTTATAGCCAATCCGGCCGTTGAGGGTTGCTGTGCTATTTGAGCGTACCGAGTTGTTTTCAAGCAGCGGACGCGGACCAAAATAGCGCATTTGCAGCGCACCAAAATAAGGGCCAAGACCATCAACTGCCAGTGCCACTGAAGCTACGCCCTCCACAGCACCAGGAACGCGATTTCCGATAGGGTCATCGTTGCGAAATCGGGCTTTGGCAAACGCGATATCTGCATCAACAGTCAGCCAGCGATAGGGCTTGTAGTAATTGGAAAACTCAAACCCCGTACGTCGGCTTGCACGGCCGGCCCGGGTGGTGCCCGCATCGCCCTGGAAAGTCAGCTCGGAATCGAAGTCAAGCCGATAGACCGACAGCGCACTTTGCAGCCCGGTGATCAACTCGCTGCGCACACCCAGCTCAAGGCCTTTTGAGCGCACCAGGGGCGGCACTTTGTCAGCCGGGTTTCCGGTTTTTGGGTCTTGCGTCAGGGTCGTACCGCGTGCGTCGTTGCTGTGAAAACCCAAGCCATTGCTGGCATAAAACTCGGTTTTGCTCCAGGGACCAAAGATTAAATTGAGTTTGGGGCTAACCTTAGTGGCGGACGTGTTGCCAGAGTTGACCGGATTGTTGCTGTTGACATTGAAGCTGAAAGTGTCAACCCGCGCACCGGCCACTGACCGAAACTTTTCCGTCCACTGTGTGGTGTTGTCAAAATAAAGCCCCAGACTGCGTTCGACGACGCGGTCAGCGCGAGTGGTGGAGATGATTTGACGCGCCACGCTGCTGTACAAGCCATTGTTGATGTTGTCGTTCTGAAACTGCACACCGATGGTATTTTCAGTGGTTCTGCCCAACAGCTTGGCGGCCCAGGAGTGGCTGGCGTTGATGCCTGCTGTGGTGCGTCTGTCAGGCTGCGCAAACTGGTCGCCATTGGCTGCTGAATCCAAAAAATAAGTAAAGTTTGAAAACAGATCCAGACGGCTGCGAACCAGATATGCGTTGACCTGGCTGGTGGTGCTGCCCGTCGATTGGCGCCACGCACCCGAGACGCTGTAGCGACTGGACTCGCCGCCATCGGTTTGGTCAATCGCATCAAATCGGCCAAGCGTGCCGGCTTGCACTGCACGCAAGGGAATTTGATCTGTTGCGTGCCATTTGGCGCTGTAGCCCATCAGCGTGACATTAAAACCATTGCCCTCACTGCCCTCGCTGTAACGCAAGACGCCATTGCGTTTACGGTAGTTGTCGCCAACGGTAAACGGACCATTGTTGTGCATCAATTCCAGGGCATAGAGCACCGTGCCGTCGCGCCATTTTGGAGAATCAACCAGCAAAGTTCGGGCATAGCCGTTTTGGCCCACGCCGAAGCTGGCAATCCCCTGGTCGAGTGAATTGGCGTACTTCACATTGACGGCACCAGCTGATGAAAAATCACCTTCTGCCGCATAAAACGGGCCTTTGCGGTAGTCCAGCAAACTGGCCAACTCAGGAATCAGAAAATTGACATCGGTCCAGCCCTGCCCGTGCGAATGGCTGCGCTGGTTGACCAGCATGCCGTCAATGGTGGTGCGCAGGTCGGTGCCGTGGTCGAGATTAAAGCCGCGCAAATAAAACTGGTTGGCCTTGCCTTCGCCGCTGTGCTGACTGACGATCAGGCCCGGTACAGCCTCCAGCAGCTCACCAGGACGGTAGACCGTTCTGGCATCCAACTGCTGCTGCGTCACCACGCCTTCGTTGGCGGTTCCGGCCTCTCCCAGCACGCTGTTGCGTGAGCTCTGTACCACTACTGGGGCCAGGCTGGCGTTGCTGCTCTGTGCCAGCGCTGCGCCATGCAGCGCAAAACAACTGGCCATAAAACAAGCCACCTGGGTCTTGTGGAACGCTAAAGACTTGTCGAGGGTCAGGCTGCGCATAGTTGAAGAAGGATTGCCAGCTCTGGTGGCTGATGATTCAGAAAAAATGCAGCGAGGTGCACCATGTATGCTGAATTCTAACTTCTTCTTACCTTGGAACAATTAAAAATGTGAAATTTAACCTTAAAAAGTGGCTGTAGCCCAATAAATTCGGGCGTGAGCAGCTATTTTTTTAGGAGCATTTGACTGACGTAATCGGCTATAGCCAATGAACTGGTCAAGCCCGGTGATTCAATGCCAAACAGATTGACAAGGCCTGCAACGCCGTGGGTAGCCTCACCTTGAATCACAAAGTCCCCCGCCGCCTGACCTGGCCCCTGCAGCTTGGGCCGCATGCCTGCGTAGCCTGCTTGCAGCGCGCCGTCTTTTAACCCTGGCCAATACTTGCGTACTTCCGCGTAAAAGATGTCGCCTCGGCTGGGGTCCACCAGCAAGTCATCGGGTGCATCGACCCACTGCACATCCGGGCCAAACTTGGCCTGCCCGCCCAGGTCAATCGTCAGGTGCACGCCCAGGCCAGCGGCTTCGGGTACAGGGTAAATCAGGCGGTTAAACGGTGACTTGCCACTCAGGGTGAAGTAGTTGCCTTTGGCCCAGTAGGTGGGCGGCACATGCTTGGCATCCAGGCTTTTGATGCGGCTGGCAACCAATGGCGCATTCAAACCAGCGGCGTTGATGACGCTGTTGGCGGCCAGCTCCGTCCCGTCATATGCTATGACTTCAATAGCTGCTTGCGCCCGATTTAATTGGGCCACAGACGTATTGAGCACCACAAAACCGCCTGCGTTTTCAATATCGCCTTGCAGCGACAGCATCAGCGCGTGGCTGTCAACTATTCCCGTGCTGGGGGAATGAATGGCGGCTACACATTCGAGTTGTGACTCCATTACCTGCGCTTGCTCGCGGTTTAAAAGCACCAGGTCATTTACGCCATTAGCCGCCGCCTTGGCAATGATTTGATGCAATTGTGCAACCTGCCCCTGGCTGGTCGCCACTATTAATTTACCGCAGCGGTTATGGCCTATGCCGCGCCAGATACAGTAGTCATACATCATCTGCTTACCGCGCACGCACAGCTGGGCTTTGAGCGAACCTTGCGGATAGTAAATGCCAGCATGTATGACCTCGCTGTTGCGGGAACTTGTACCGGTGCCAATGGCGTTGGTGGCTTCAAG
>JAYWBS010000175.1:0-12246 GCA_043781295.1 Polaromonas sp. | reverse complement strand
CTGCGCCGCTTATACGATGTCAGCATGCAGCGCTTTCAGCCCTTTGTGACTTGCCTGCCCAGTCGCGAGCACCCGTCAGGCACGATTGATCGCAGTTTGATTGAGGCGCAAATTGAGCGTTTCCATGCAGTCCGCAAAGCCGCCAGCGGGGTAGTGGCATGAGCGCTTTGCTCGAGGTCCGGGGTCTGTCTACACGCTTCAAGGTCGAGGGCGGTGAATTCACAGCCGTTGACGACATCAGTTTTTCCGTCAAGGCGGGTCGCACATTGGGCATTGTGGGGGAGTCCGGTTGCGGTAAAAGTGTGACTTCCCTTTCCATCATGGGCTTGTTGCCCAAGGGTCAGGGCCGCATAGCCGCCGGTTCCATCACGTTTGATGGCGTTGACCTGGCACAGTTGCCCGCCGCCGGCATGCGCGCCTTGCGCGGTAACCGGATGGCGATGATTTTTCAGGAACCCATGACATCGCTGAACCCCGCTTTCACGATAGGCGATCAGTTGATTGAAGGCATACGCTGCCATAGCGATCTGGGACACCTTGAGGCGCGCCAGCATGCGATTGACATGTTGCGCCGTGTTCGTATTCCGTCACCTGAGCGGCGTATTGATGACTATCCGCACAAGCTATCAGGTGGCATGCGCCAGCGCGTGATGATTGCCATGGCGCTGTCCAGCGAGCCAGCCCTGCTGATTGCAGATGAGCCGACCACTGCGCTCGACGTCACCATACAGGCACAGGTGCTGGAGCTGATGCGCACACTGCGCGAAGAAACCGGTACCGCCATCATGTTGATCACGCATGACCTTGGCGTGATTGCAGAGCTTGCCGATGAGGTGGTGGTGATGTACAGCGGCCGTATTGTTGAGCGTGCCAGCGTGGCGCGGCTGTTTGAGCAGCCGCAGCACCCCTACACGATTGGCCTGCTCGGGTCGATTCCGAAACTCCACCTTGAACAGACCCGGCTGGCCGCCATCGAAGGCCAGGTGCCTACGCCCATGAGCGGCTTGCAGGGTTGCCGCTTTGCACCGCGCTGCCCATTTGCCGATGACCATTGCCGCACGGCCCAGCCGCCGCTGATGGATATGGGTGACGGTCATGAGGCCGCCTGCTGGAAAGCGCCGCTTAAGTTTGCACTCGATGCGCCTGCTGACGCTGTGCTGGAGCGTGCCTGATGACAAACGCAATAGATAGCGTGATGAACAGCGCTACGCCCTTGCTGCGAGTTGAAAACCTGGTCAAGCATTTCCCGGTTGAAAAAGGCTTGTTTGGCCGCGACAAAGCCATGGTTCATGCCGTTGATGGCCTTAATTTTGAGCTGGCTGCGGGTGACACCATGGCCCTGGTGGGCGAATCGGGCTGCGGCAAGTCAACGGCTGGCCGGCTGGTGCTGCGTTTGCTGGAGGCGACCTCTGGCAAGGTCTGGTTTGAGGGTGAAGACCTGATGAGCCTGAAGCCAGCCGAGATGCGTGCCAGAAGGCGCAGCCTGCAAATGATTTTCCAGGACCCGTATTCCTCGCTCAATCCGCGCATGACGGTTGAGCAAACCTTGACCGAGCCACTCGGGCTGTACGGCCTTGCGAAAGGAAAACACCGCGAACGTGCTGCCCAGTTGCTTGACCTGGTGGGGCTTGCACCGCTATACCTGCAGCGCTATCCACACGAGTTTTCCGGCGGGCAGCGCCAACGCATCGGCATTGCCAGGGCGCTGGCCGTCGAGCCGCGGCTGATCGTCTGCGACGAGCCTGTGTCTGCGCTCGATGTGTCGATTCAGGCGCAGGTCGTGAACCTGATGCAGGACCTGCAGCGACGGCTGGGCCTGTCTTATATTTTTATCGCGCACGACCTGGCGGTGGTCAAGCATATTTCGTCGCACGTAGCGGTGATGTACCTCGGTCAGATTGTTGAATACGCAGACAAGAAAAGCCTGTTTGCGCAACCCCGGCATCCTTACACCCAGGCCCTGCTGTCAGCCATTCCCCTGCCTGAGCCTGGCGCAAAGCGTGACCGCATGGTGTTGCAGGGTGACGTACCCAACCCCATCAACCCGCCTTCGGGCTGCCGCTTTCATACACGCTGCCCGTATGCGCGTACGCGCTGCGCAGAAGAAGAACCGACGCTTGTAAACGACAACGGACACAGCGTCGCCTGTCATTTTTGGTCAGAGATTGCGGTGTCGGCAAGCTCTCAGTCCCGTGTTTATTCGCCACCACCCAATCTGCGTTTGCAGAAGCTGCAGGCAGCGTTTCAGCCCACCTCGGATGTCGCTTTGGCGTGAAGATTTCGTCAGAAAATTTTGTTTTATTCCACCACCCAGTCAACAGCCCAAAAATTGTCTATTAACCAGGAAACTGCCATGAAAAAATCAGCATTACTGCCACCATTACTGTCACTGGCCGGACGCTTCGCTATGCGATTCGGTGCAGCGCTCGCCATCACTTCCAGCCTTTTTGTCGCGAGCGTGCAGGCGCAAACCCTGCGCATTGGTCTGGCTGAAGACCCGGATGTGCTTGACCCCACCATGGCCCGCAGTTTTGTGGGGCGCATCGTGTTTGCATCCCTGTGCGACAAGCTGATTGATATTGACGAAAAGCTCAACATCGTCCCGCAGCTGGCCACGTCGTGGGTCTGGTCGCCTGACAACAAGATTTTGATCATGAAGCTGCGCCCTGGTGTGACGTTTCATGATGGTGAAAAATTTGATGCCGCTGCTGTCAAGTTCAACATTGAGCGACATAAAAATCTGGCGGGTTCCAACCGCCGTGGCGAATTGGCTCCAGTGGTCAGTGTGGATGTGTTGGATGACCTGACGGTACGCCTGAACATGTCTGCGCCGTTTGCGCCCTTGCTGTCGGTGCTCGCGGACCGCGCTGGCATGATGGTGTCGCCCAAGGCGGCGCAGGAAAACCCGACCAGCTTTGGCAGCAAGCCTGTGTGTTCGGGGCCCTTCCGTTTTTCAGAGCGCGTTGCGCAAGACCGTATCGTGCTGGAGCGCTACGCCAATTATTGGAACAAGGCCAACGTTCATTTCGACAAAGTCATCTTCCAGCCGATTGTTGATGCAACGGTACGACTGGCCAACCTGCGCTCCGGCCAGCTTGATTTGATTGAACGCTTGGCGCCGTCAGATATTCCGCAGATCAAGGCAGACAACCGTTTTCAGGTCGCACGCATCACCGAGCTGGGCTACTATGGCATCACCATCAATACTGGCAAGAGCGACCAGGCTCAGAAAACCCCACTGGGCCGTGATCCACGCGTGCGTGAGGCGTTTGAGCTGTCACTGGACCGCGCCGGCATTGTGCAGGTCGCTATGGATGGGGAAGCCACTCCGGGTAATCAGTGGCTGCCGCCCAGCAATGCCTTCTATGCCAAAAATGTGCCGATGCCCAAGCGCAATATCGCCCGAGCCAAAGCACTGCTCAAAGAAGCTGGTGTTGTGAATCCGGTGTTCACCTTGATGACACCCACGACCTCTGACGCACAGCGGATAGCGCAGGTTGTTCAGGCCATGGCCAAGGAAGCGGGCTTTGATGTCAAGATCCAGTCAACTGAATTCGCGACCTCGCTCAATCTGGCTGACAAGGGGCAGTTTGATGCCTACGTCCTGGCATGGAGCGGCCGCGCCGACCCAGACGGTAACCTGTTCAGCTTTCACGGTTGCAAGCAGCCGCTCAACTATGCTGGCTATTGCAAGCCCGAGATTGACGATCTGCTCAACAAGTCCCGCAGCACACGCGAGCCGGCTGAACGCGCAAAAGTGTTTGAGCAGGTCGCCGCGCAAGTTGGCAAGGACCGCCCGGTTGTGTACCTGTTTCACCGCAACTGGCTCTGGGCCTACAACAAGAAGTTAACGGGCGTACGTGCCATACCTGACGGCCTGATGCGCGTACAGGGGCTACAGTTTAAATAAACAAAATAAACAGTGACCGCGCTGGACACCTGGTTCAGCGTCAACGTTTCTGATTGTTTCGAAAACACCACCATGCTCAGCTATCTCATCAAGCGACTGATTGCCCTGATACCGACGGTATTTTTCGTCACCATCATTATTTTTGGCTTGCAGCAATTGTTGCCAGGCGATCCGGCCATCATGCTGGCTGGCGAGGACCAGGACCCGACTGTCATTGCCTACCTGCATAAAAAAATGCACCTTGATGAGCCGCTGCCGGTGCGCTACGCGTACTGGATAGGCGGTGTGTTCAAGGGTGACTTGGGTGAATCGCTGCGGATTCAAAAACCCGTGCTTGAGCTGATCCAGGAGAAGCTTCCCGTCACCCTGCAACTGGCTGCCATGGCCATGGTGATTGCATTGGTGATTGGCATCCCGGCTGGTATTGTGTCAGCGGTGGCCAAAGATTCGGCGTGGGACTACGTTGCCAATGTTGTCGCGTTATGGGGTTTGTCTACGCCCAATTTCTGGCTGGGGATTTTGCTGATACTGCTTTTCTCGGTGTCGCTCGGCTGGTTGCCTGCATCAGGCTACGTCAGTCCGTTTGAAGACCTCAAGGCCAATTTTGCCGCCATGATCATGCCGGCTTTTGTATTGGGCAATGCAATTGCGGCCGTGCTGATGCGTCATACGCGCAGCGCCATGCTGCAAGTCTTGAACGCCGACTATGTGCGTACCGCGCGTGCCAAGGGTTTGCCAGAGCGCAAGGTGGTGCTCAAGCATGCACTGCGCAACGCCATGACCCCCATCATCACACTGGGTGCGCTGGAGTTTGGCACGCTGTTGTCCGGGGCCGTGCTGACCGAGCAGGTGTTCTCGATTCCGGGTTTTGGCAAGCTGATAGTTGATGCTGTTTTTAACCGTGACTATGCGGTTGTTCAAGGCGTGGTTCTGTTCACGTCAACGGTTTATATCCTGCTCAATTTGCTGGCCGATCTGGCTTACTTTTTTGTTAACCCACGTCTCCGGGGATAGATCATGAGCGCTGTCCCGATTCAGACAACACCTCCAGCCCAGCCTCGGGAACTGTCCCCGGCCAGACGCGCTTTGCTGCGTCTGGTGCGCCGCCGGAGCGCGATGCTGGGGCTGGCCATTGTTCTGGCTTTTGTACTGATTGCGGTTTTCGCGCCAGTCATATCTCCGCAAGACCCGCTTCAAACCAGCTGGAGCGCGGTGCGCAATGCGCCGAGTGCACAGTACCTGTTTGGGACTGACGAAATCGGCCGTGACGTGCTGTCGCGCGTCATCTGGGGCGCACGTGCTTCGCTGCTGGCAGGGCTGGTGTCGGTTTGCATTGCCATGGCGCTGGGTGTGCCTATCGGATTGCTCGCGGGTTATGTGGGCGGCTGGGTTGACGGCCTGATTTCGCGTTTTACCGACGCCATGCTGGCCGTGCCTTTTTTGATTCTGGCGATTGCACTGGCCGCGTTTTTAGGCCCCAGCCTGACCAACGCCATGATTGCAATTGGGGTCTCGGCAACCCCGATCTTCATTCGCCTGACGCGGGGGCAGGTGCTCTCAGTCAAAGTCGAGGACTTTGTTGAAGCGGCACGCGCGGTCGGTAACCCGCACTGGCGAATTGCGTTACGGCATATCCTGCCCAATATCTTGCCGCCGCTGATAGTGCAGGCTACGCTGGCGATAGCTGCGGCCATCATTGCCGAGGCCAGTTTGTCATTTCTGGGCCTGGGCCAACAGCCACCAGCGCCGAGCTGGGGCAGCATGCTCAATACCGCCAAAAACTATGTCGACAACGCGCCGTGGATGGCGATATGGCCAGGCATGTCCATCTTTTTGCTGGTATTGTCATTCAATCTTCTAGGGGATGGCCTGCGTGATGCGCTGGACCCCAAACACAAATAACTTGAGAGTTTTAAGCATGTTGTCTTTTGATGCCCAGCATTTTCCGTATGCGTCGCGCCGCAACGTTGTGTATGCCCAGCGCGGCATGGTGGCTACATCCCAGCCATTGGCCGCGCAAGCTGGCCTGCAGGTTTTGCAGGCAGGTGGCAATGCCATTGACGCTGCCATTGCTACAGCATCGGCCCTGAGCGTGCTTGAGCCCACAGCCAACGGCATAGGTGGCGACGCCTTTGCACTGGTGTGGCATGGCGGCAAGTTGCACGGCTTGAATGCAAGCGGCCCGGCTTCGGCCAACAGCACGCTGCAAAGCTTGACCCAACTTGGACATACTGAAATGCCTAAGTACGGCCCGCTGTCGGTGACCGTACCAGGTACCCCAGCCGCCTGGGCCGCCATGGCGCAACGCTTTGGCAAATTACCCCTGACGTCATCCATGGCCGCCGCCATCAGTTACGCGCGCGATGGTTTCCCGGTGTCGCCTTCGGTGGCCTACGCCTGGCAGCAAGCCACCAAGCTGTTTCGCAAGCAGCTCACAGAACCGCATTTCCAGTCGTGGTTTGACACCTTTGCACCTGAACGCGCGCCTGAGGCCGGTGAGGTCTGGCGCTCGGCAGGGCACGCCAATACCTTGCAGTCGATTGCCGAGGACGGTGCTCAAAGCTTTTATCGCGGCGCACTGGCTGAAAAAATTGCAGCGTTTGTGCAGTCTTCTGGCGGGCATCTCAGCACTGCGGACCTGGCGGCTTATCAGGTCGACTGGGTGGACCCCATCAGCGTCAATTACCGCGGCTTTGATGTCTGGGAAATTCCACCAAACGGTCACGGGCTGGTTGCATTGATAGCGCTCAACCTCCTCAAGGGTTTTAATTTTGCGGAGCGCGATACCGTGCTGACCTACCATCGCCAGATAGAGGCCATCAAGCTGGCGTTTGCCGATGGCCTGGCGCATATTGCCGAGCCTTCGCACATGCGTGTGTCAGTGGCTGATCTGCTCTCAAGCGCCTACGCCGACGAGCGTCGACAGCTGATTGGTGACAAGGCCAGCGTACCGCGTCCAGGCACACCGCCGGTGGGCGGTACGGTCTACCTGAGCACGGCAGACGCCGATGGCAATATGGTGTCTTTCATTCAAAGCAATTACATGGGTTTTGGCAGTGGCATGGTGGTACCCGGCACAGGCATAGGCCTGCATAACCGTGGGCACAACTTTTCACTGGACCCTAACCATCCGAATTGCATTGCACCAGGCAAGCGCCCATACCACACCATCATTCCAGGCTTTCTGACGCGCGGCGGCAGGC
Organism: Polaromonas sp.; assembly: GCA_043781295.1. Taxonomy (GTDB): domain Bacteria; phylum Pseudomonadota; class Gammaproteobacteria; order Burkholderiales; family Burkholderiaceae_C; genus Polaromonas. The sequence continues at coordinate 5,133 of JAYWBS010000175.1, read as the reverse complement.
CTGTGGGGCCGTTTGGCGTGATGGGTGGTTTCATGCAGCCTCAGGGCCATGTGCAGATGGTCATGAACACGGTGGACTTCCATTTGAATCCACAAGCGTCGCTGGACGCGCCCCGATGGGAATGGGACAGCGGTTTGGGTGTGAATATTGAAAGCACCACGGGCGAGCACCTTTTCAGGGGTTTGGCCGCGCGTGGGCACGATGTCAAATGGCAGGGTAACCGGCTTGCATTTGGTCGCGGCCAGATTATCTGGCGCGATGCTGCCGGGGTTTTGTGTGGCGGTACTGAGCCACGTACCGATGGGGCTGTAGTCGGCTGGTGACACAGCAAAAAATCATAGCGTCGCGCTATGGCCTCCGGAGCTAGAATCGACCCGGCGCTCCATGACGGCGTTTCGAAACGTTACTTGGGTGATCGGTCGCACCTAATTGTCACGCAATCGGTGACGACTAACGCGCCGTAAAACCGCCATCGACCAATTGGTAGCTGCCGGTGACAAAGGATGCGCGTTCTGAGAGCAGAAAGCACACCATCTCTGCCACCTCCTCAGGTCGACCCAGGCGACCTATCGGGTGATTAGCGATCAGTGCTGGCAGCGCTGCCTTGTCCAGCACCTGCAGCAAGGGCGTGTCGATGTAGCCCGGCCCGACGGAATTGACGCGTATGCCTTTGGCTGAATAGGCAATGGCGGCGCTTTTGGTCAGGCCAACCACGCCGTGTTTGGCCGCCACATAGGCGGGTGACAGGGCTGAGCCTACGCTGCCCAGCACCGAGGCAATATTGACGATGGCGCCACCGCCGGCGTTGAGCATCGCGGGTATCTCGTGCTTCATGGCGTAGAAGACCGCGTTCAGGTTCACGTCAATTACGCGGTGCCAGTTCTCGAATGTCTGGTCGGCCAACGGTGCCCGTGTCCCGCTGATACCAGCGTTGTTGACGGCCAGGTGCAGCGCACCGAAATGTTTGACCGCAAAGGCGACCATGGCCTCTACTGCAGCGACATTTGCCAGGTCAACCGTGTGGGCCAAGACCTGCCCACCGGAGGCATTGAGTTCATCGGCTATGCGGGCCGCGCCGGGGCCGTCAATGTCGGCTACCACCACCTGCGCGCCGCCCGCAGCCAGCAGGCGCGCCACACAGGCACCAATGCCCGAGGCACCGCCCGTGACAAGCGCCACCTTGCCTGCAAACTCCGTGTTGCGAGGGTTGGTCATGCCGGTAGCTACTTCTGTGCTTTGAGTGCTGATCGCCGCTTCATGCGCCGCAGCCATTCGCCGATCTCGCCGGCAATGCCGCGCTGGAAGAGCACGACCACGACGATGAAGATGGTGCCTTGCACAACGGGCACCCACTGCGCGAGGCCAGTCAGGTAGTTCTGCATGGTGAGGATGAAGGTTGCGCCTATGACTGGGCCAAAGGCCGTGCCTATACCGCCGACCAGCGTCATCAGGATCACTTCGCCTGACAGGCCCCAACTTACATCCACGAGTGAGGCCAGCTGGAACACCAGCACCTTCAGCGCGCCCGCCAGTCCTGCGAGCGTGGCAGACAGCACGAAAGCCAGCAGCTTGTACTGGTGCACGCGGTAGCCTAGCGATACTGCGCGCGGCTCGTTTTCGCGTATGGCCTGCAGCACCTGGCCAAACGGCGAATGGATGGTGCGGTAGATCACCAGAAAGCAGAGCGCAAACACGGCCAGCACCACGTAGTAAAGCGCCTTGTCATCCGCGATGTTGATAAAGCCGAACACCGGCCTGCGCGGAATGGCCGAGATGCCGTCCTCGCCGCCGGTGAAATGTGCGCCCACACAGAAGAAGAAAAACATCTGCGCCAGCGCCAGCGTGATCATGGCGAAATAAATACCCTGCCTTTTGATAACGATCAGGCCGACCAGCAGCCCCATGACAGCGGCGCTGGCCATGCCGGTCAGGATGGCCAGATCGGGCGCCCAGCCCCAGACCTTCATGGCGTGACCGCTGACGTAAGCCGCACCGCCGAAGAACATGGCATGGCCGAAAGACAGCAGGCCGACATAGCCCACCAGCAGATTGAAAGCCATGGCAAAAATGGCAAAACACAGCAGCTTGGTAAGAAAGGCGGGGTACACCAGCAGCGGCGCAAAAGCGCCCACCAGCAGCAGCAGGGCAAAGGCAATCAGGTCAGCGCGTCGCATGGGTTCCCCTGTGTGTGCTGAACGTTAAGGTTGGGCATGTCATTGGGTTTTGCCGAACAGGCCTGAGGGCTTGAGCAACAGCACAAAGGTCATGATGAGAAAAATCGCCACGCTGGAACCCTGCGGGTAATACACCTTGGTCAGCGCCTCGATGATGCCCAGGCCAAAGCCGGTGAGCACGGCGCCTACCAGCGAGCCCATGCCGCCAATCACGACGACGGCGAAGACGGTGATGATGAGGCCCGAACCCATGGAGGGCTTGACCTGGTCCATCGGGGCAGCCAGCACGCCGGCCAGTGCGGCCAGTGCCACGCCCATGCCGTAGGTGAGGGTGATCATGCGCGGCACGTTGACACCAAAGGCGCGTACCAGCTCGGGCCTTTCAGTCGCCGCGCGCAGGTAGGCGCCCAGGCGTGTGCGCTCGATGGCGTACCAGGTCAGGGCGCACATGACGACGGAGAAGGTGACGACCCAGGCGCGGTAGTAGGGCAAAAACATGAAGCCCAGGTTGAAGCCGCCCGGCATGGGGTTGTCATAGGGCAGGCCGGACGAGCCGAACAGGATGGCCAGCAGGCCTTCAAACACCAGCGCCATGCCGAAGGTCAGCAGCAACTGGTAAAGGTCGCTCATGCCGTAAAGCCGACGCAGCAGTGTTTTTTCAAGCACCACGCCTATCAGCCCCACCAGCAGCGGCGCCAGCACCAGCGAACCCCAGTACGGAATGCCGAAGTAGCGCAGCAGGGCCCAGGCACCGAAGGCACCAAGCGTGAACTGCGCGCCGTGCGTGAAGTTAACCACGTTGAGCAGTCCGAAGATCACGGCCAGGCCCAGGCTGAGCATTGCGTAGAACGAGCCGCTGATCAGCCCCAGGGTCAACTGCCCCATCAGGGCGGGCAGTGGCACACCGAAAACATCCGTCATGACTGGGCTCCGTTTTTGTCTTTCATACGCTCAGGTATTTGTCGAGCCGCTCGGGCGCGGCCCTGAGCTGGTCATTGGACACCTGATCGACCACATGGCCGTGCTCGACGACATAGTGGCGGTCGGCAACCGACATGGCAAAGCGCAGGTTCTGCTCGACCAGTACGATGGTGTAGCCGCGCTGCTTGAGCGTGCGGATGATCTCGCCGATGTGCTGCACGATGATGGGCGCCAGGCCCTCGGTGGGTTCGTCCAGCAGCAGGGTCTTGGCGCCGGTGCGCAGGATGCGCGCGATGGCCAGCATCTGCTGCTCGCCGCCCGACAGCTTGGTGCCCTGGCTTTTTGCGCGCTCTTTCAGGCGCGGGAACAGTACATGGATTTCGTCCACCGTCATGCCGCCGGGTTTGAGCACCGGTGGCAACAGCAGGTTCTCATGCACCGTCAGGGCAGAGAAGATGCCGCGTTCTTCAGGGCAATAACCCAGGCCGATGGTGGCAATGCGGTCCGAGGTCATGTTGATGGTTTCAACGCCCTCAAATACCACCGAGCCGCTGCGTTTGCCGAGGATGCCGATGATGGCGCGCAGGGTGCTGGTCTTGCCCGCGCCGTTGCGGCCCAGCAGGGTGACGACCTCACCGCGGCGCACTTCAAAATTCATGCCATGCAGCACATGCGACTGGCCGTAGTGGCCGTGCAGGTCGCGCACGATGATGGGGGGCGTGATGACTTCGGTCATTCGGGTGTCCCGATATAAGCGGCCATGACTTCGCTGTTGTTTGATACCTGCTGGTAGGTGCCCTCAGCCAGCACCTCGCCGCGAGCCAGCACCGTGATGGTGTCGGCCAGGTCGGATACAAAACCGAGGTTGTGCTCGACCATCAATATGGTGCGTGATGCAGCCACGCGCTTGATGAGCGCAGCGACAACGCCGATGTCTTCGCGGCCCATACCGGAAGTCGGTTCATCGAGCAGCAGCATGGTCGGGTCCAGCGCCAGGGTGGTGGCAATTTCAAGTGCACGCTTGCGGCCGTAAGACAGGTCACCTGCGTTTTCAAGGGCGTAGTCGGACAGGCCGACATCGGCCAGCAGTGCCATGGCCTTGTCGTTGAACTGATCCAGCACGGTTTCATAGCGCCAGAAGTGAAAGGACTGGCCCATGGGCCTCTGCAGCGCCACGCGCACGTTGTCGAGCACCGTCATCAGCGGGAACACCGCCGAGATCTGGAAACTGCGTACCATGCCCAGGCGTGCCACGTCTGCGGCCGCCATGCGTGTGATGTCGCGGCCATTAAAAACAATGCTGCCCGTGGTGGGCTCCAGAAACTTCGTCAGCAAGTTGAAGCAGGTCGTCTTGCCGGCGCCGTTGGGGCCAATCAGCGCATGCACGGTGCCGCGTTTGACCTTCAGGTTGACGCTGTTGACGGCCATGAAACCCTTGAACTGTTTGGACAGCGCCGTGGTTTCAATGATGTAGTCGCCGCTCATGCATGTCCTTCCCGTCCCAGGTTGTTCTTTTTCAGCATGGGCCGTGCCGCACAGTTCGCGCTTTTACGGTCACCGGCCCATGCCTGCATCACTGTCGGGTGATACGCTTGCTTTACTTGACCAGCGGGCAGGCCTTGCTTGCGGGCTGGAAGGCTTCATTCGCAGGAATGGTGGCCACTACCTTTGACAGATCCCACTCGCCCTTGGACTCGGAAGGCTTTTTGGTCTGGAGCACATAGACCTCGCGCATAACCTGGCCATCTTCACGAATTTTGGCGTTCTTGGTCATGAAATCATTGACCGGCGTTGCTTTCATTTGGGCCATCACTTTGGTCGTGTCGTCGGTACCGGCGGCAGCCACTGCCTTGAGGTAGTGGGTGACTGCACCGTAGACGCTGGCCTGCATCATGTTGGGCATCTTGCCCTGACGGTCCTTGTAACGTGCAGAGAATTTGCGCGTGGCATCGTTCTGGTCCCAGTAGAAGGCTGAGGTTTCCAGCAAGCCCTGGCCAACTTTCAGTCCAATGGCCTTGGTGTCGTGCAGGGTCAGGCT
>JAYWBS010000174.1:0-12261 GCA_043781295.1 Polaromonas sp. | reverse complement strand
TGTTGCCCTTGTCGCCGGCGCGGCTGTGGCCGAGGTCGTAGACGCGGATCATGATTTCACCCTTTCGATGCGCACTTGCGGGTCCACCAGCTCGCGCGCAAGCAGCACCGACTGCACCGCCAGCACTTCACGCACCACAGGGTCAGCGCCGCCGCCGCCGCCGCCCGGCCCGTTGACGTGCAAGGCGCGGGTCTCGAAGCCGACCGCCTCCGCCGCCTTGCGGTCCGCAGTGCGCATCGCAAGACGCAGCCGAACCTCGTAGGGCTCGGGCCGGGCCTCGGCCATGCCATGCAAGCTGGACATGCCGATCAGGTCGACCCGCACTTCCGAGTAAGCAAAGCCGCGCTCCTTCAGGCGCGCCTGGACGACATCAGCGGCCCACTTCGCCTTGGCCACGGCATTGATGCCGGCATAGGAGATCTGGCCTTCGCCAATGAAGCCATCAAGGTAGCCCACTGTCACCTTGTAGCTCGGCGTGCGCGGCCTTGCCCTGGCGCCGGTGACTCGCACACGATCAAGGCCGTCCTGGAACATCTCCAGCCCGGTCATGTCGAACACGCAATCGGGCGTCAGGTAGGCGGCCGGATCGTGCATCTCGTAGAGCATCTGCTCCTTGCAGGTGGCCAGGTCGACACGCCCGCCGCTGTCCGCGAGCTTGCTGATCCACAAGGTCCCGTCGGCGGCGATGTCGCCAAAAGGAAAGCCGAGCCGCGCGAGGTCGGGAACCTGTTTCTCTTTCTTGCCAGGATCGCCGAAGCAGCCACCGCTGACCTGTGCGCCGCACTCGAGCAAATGACCGAGCGCGGTGCCGGCGGCCATCTTGGTCCAGTCGTTATAGCGCCAGCCGAAGTGGTGCATCGCCGTCGCAACGAATAACGATGGATCGGCGACCCGCCCGGTAAGGACGATTCTTGCGCCGGTTTCCAGCGCGCGGCAAATGATGTCGGCGCCGAGGTAGGCATTGGCCGAACACATGGCGGGCAGCAAGGTCTCCAGTGGCTCGCCTGATTCCATGATCGGCAACTGGGGTTGCTTGCGCAGGATGTCGGCAACATCGTCGCCAAGCACCACCGTGCAGTCCACTTCACCCAGCCCCGACTCCCGCGCATGGCGCACGATCTCGCGGCCGCCCGAGGCGGGGTTGGCCGCGCCCATGTTGCTGATGATGCGAACATCGTTGCGCAGGCAGGCCGGCAGTACGGCGCCCAGCCGTTCAAGCATCCGGGGCGAATAACCTTTGTCGGGCTCCTTGGCGCGGGTGAGGTTCTCACGCGCAGTCGTGCGCTCGGCCAGGCATTCGAACACGATGTAGTCGAGCTCGCCGTGTTCGGCCAGGTCGACCGCCGGCTGGATCCTGTCGTCGGAGAATGCCGCTCCGGCACCGATGCGAAGCATGCCTGCTGTACTCATTTTTTATTCCCTCAAAGTCGGCTGATACACTGAAATGACAGTCTATCAGGCAAGCTTTTCAGGCCGCTTCTTCTATTGGGTTAAAGGTTCGGAGAGACGACAAATCATGAAACCAGTGCTGCTCATCGCGTGGACCGCGTTCCTGTCCATCATCATCGCGCCGGCGCAAGCGCAGACGCGCGCCTTTCCCACCCACCCGGTAAGAATCATCGTCGCGACCAGCGCTGGCTCTGGCGCCGACGTGATGTCGCGTCTGCTCGGGCAAAAGCTGTCGGAACTGTGGGGCCAGCCGGTCGTGATCGAGAACCAGTCCGGCGCGAGCGGAAATATCGGAGCGAACCTGGTAGCCAGGGTTCCGTCCGACGGCCATGTGATGCTGATGGCGACGGTCAACCACACGATCAACAAAGCGCTGACTCCCAACCTGTCCTATGACGTGCAGACTTCCTTCAAGCCAGTTGCCCACATTGTCGGCCTGCCGCTGGTGATCGTCGCCAACCCTGCTTTTCCCGCCAACACGATTCCAGAAATGATCGCGCTGGCCAAGGCGAGGCCGGCGGACAACCCGATCTTCTTCGCATCGGCGGGAACCGGCAGCCTGCTGGCTTTTACCTTTGAATTGCTACAGATCAGTGAGTCGTTCAAGATGAAGCAGGCCCCCTACGCCGGCACCGCGCAGATGACGACCGACATCATCGGCAACCAGGTGCCGCTGGGTGCCCTGGCTGTGGCGACCGTTGCGCAGCACATCAAGTCGGGTCGCCTGAAGGCTCTGGCCGTCACCACCGCCAAACGCTCGTCGAGCCTGCCCAATGTTCCCAGCGTGGCAGAACAGGGCATCAAGGGATTCGACGTGCAATCCTGGGTCGGCCTACTCGCGCCGGCCACCACGCCGGATGCCACCGTGGCGCAGATCTACGCGGACATAGCCACGGTCGCGAACACACCGGGCTTCATCGAGCAGATGCAGGGCCAAGGCATGGAGCTCGATCTCAAAAACCCCGCGCAGTTCAAGACCTATATCGCGGCTGAAGTCAGCAAATGGACAACGGTGGTCAAGGTAGCGGGCATCAAGCCCTAGGAGCCTGGGCATGCCATGTGGCCAGCCCCCATCAATGTGCTGCGCAGCATCCACAAATTTGACAGCGTGATTAGCTGGATCGTATTCTTGGTCAGGCCGGGATGCTGCGATGCGTCGCCACCGGCAGTGGCTAACTCCGCCTTGAAGGCAGCGTAGCCTCCACAGACGGTAAATCGACCATCACCGGCTGGCCCGGTGTGGTGCAGCCGGTGTCGCAGCACTTGCCGGGCTGTCGGTTTTTGGTGATGGCGCGATTGGGGTCGTGCGGTACGCCATCGCCATTCACACCGCGTTCAAGAATCCGCTCTACCAGTTCCACCTTGCTGCCAATCGGGTAGTTGCGGTAAATCTCCTGCTTCATGGCTGCTGGCGAGCCGCCGCCGTGCAGGCTGATCACGCTGTACCAGCCGCCCTGGTAGCCGGCCGTCAGGTCTTCAATAAAACGGGCGGTTTCAATGCGCTGCTCGTACGGTACATCCGGGTTGGCGCGCAGCACTTCTGACAGTTTTGCGCCTGTCTCGGGGTTGTGGTCTTCGTCAGGGCCGGGCAGGGTGACGATAAGCCCACCGCTGACGTAATGCGCGATGCGGTGCATGTCATATATCTTGGTGGCCAGCAGCAGCTTGCCGATGTTTGAAAACACCGGGTCAGGCATGAAGGTTTTGCTGTGCTCGTCCGGTTTGCCGTATACGCTGGCCGCCACGCCGCAGGCGTAAAAGCTTTCGGTGATGGTAATGAGTTCGACCATCTGCTCACGCAGGTGGGTTTCTTTGCCTGGGTCAAAGCCATTGGCCTCGCACATCAGCGCGCCCGCGCCAATCAGCAAATCACCAAAACCCGCACGCGCACCAATGCAGGTGTGACGGTGGTGCGTGGCGTAGCTGTAGGTCAGGTGGCCGGTATGTTCCCACTCGCCAGCGTAAAACACGCTGTCATAAGGCACAAACACCTTGTCGAACATGACCACACCTGTGCTCTGGCCGTATTTGCGGCTGAACAATGCTGCACCGTGTTCCACCTTTTCACCCGGGCGGCCCGCCGGGCGTGCAATGATGGTGATGCCGGGTGCATCAATCGGCACCGCGCAGCAGACGGCAAAGTCAGCATCTTCCTTGCCCATGTTGCGGCATGGCATGACCAATAGCTCGTGCACGTACGGCGCACCGGTCACGATGGCTTTGGTGCCGCTGATGACGATTCCTTTGGCATTGCGCTCGACAACATGCAGATAGCTGTCTACATTGGACTGCTCATGCGGGCGCTTGCTGCGGTCACCTTTGGCATCCGTCATGGCAATGCCCAGCGTCAAGTCCTGGTCTTGCACGCGGTGCAAATAGTTTAAAAAACGTGCCGTGTTTTCGGTTGTGCCGCGCGCGTCGTCAATTCTGGCGCTGACCTGGCCAATCGCGTTCATCGCGTCGTGTACCAGGTAGCGCTGGGCGCAACCCGTTTCCTGGCACACCAGACGCACCGCTTCAAGCTTGTTGAGCAAATCACCGCTGCTGGTGTTGATGTGCGTCAGGCGGTTCACTATTTTGCCGCTGGTGTGTTGCCTGGCGGTCATGATGGGCGCGTACTTTGGCTTGAGCGCGTAGTCATACGTCAGCGCAATCGCATTGATACCAGGGCCAAAACCGCGCTCATCCACCACGCTGTCAACTTGTCTGCCATCCAAAAAAATGCGCGGCTTGTAACGGCGCAGCGATTCGCGGTAGTCGTCGCCGGACATCATGGTGGCAGTGGGGGCAGGGGCGTTCATGGGGGTCTCCAAATAAATATGGGTATAATTTAAACACTGTTCAATTTAAAAAACAAGTGTCAATACTATCTGCTGCTGGCAGGTTTTGCGTTTACAGTTGGTGCATGGAAGCCAGAGCCGCCAGGCAGCAAGCCCAAACCGATTCGCGTCGCGCGCTGATGCTGGACGCTGCGCGCACGGTATTTGACAAGCTGGGTATTGAAGGCGCGAGTATTCGCGAGATTGCCAAACAGGCAGGGTACACAGCGGGTGCGATTTATTCATATTTTGAAAACAAGGAAGCCATTTACGGTGCGCTGCTGGCCGAATCGCTGGAGCGATTAAACGCTGCTGTCGATACGGCGGGTCATCCAGGGCTTGCGGCCCCCGAGCTGCTGGACGCAAAAGCCAGCGCCTGGTTTGGTTTTTTTGCTGCCAATCCGCGTGATCTTGATCTGGGTTTTTATCTGGTGCAAGGCATGCAGCCACGTGGCTTGAGCGCTGACTTGAACTACCAGCTGAATGACCGCCTGCACGATGCGCTGCGCCCCTGCGAGCTAGCCTTGCAAGCTATGGGCCTGAGCGCAGAAGACGCTTTGCGTGAAAATACATCTTTGTTTGCACACGGCGTGGGCTTGCTGCTGATGATGCACACCGGGCGTATTCGCATGTTTGGGCAAGATGCGACGCTGCTGTTTGAAGCCTATGTGATTGGGCTGGTTGAGCGTTTGCAAAACCAAAAACTATAAATCGAAGGAACCCTGATGTTGCTAGATGCCGATGACTCCCAACTCGTACTGGTCGATTACCAGGCCCGCCTGATGCCAGCGATTTTCGAGAACGAAATGGTCATTGCCAATGCGGTGCGGCTGGCGCGCATGGCGCAGGCCTTGCAAGTGCCCGTGTGGGGTACCGAGCAAACGCCTGACAAGTTAGGCCCCAACGTTGACGCTGTGCGTGCTGCCATCGAAGCCGCAGGCGGCCGAACCTTGGTCAAGGCGCATTTCAGCGGAGTAGCTGATGGCCTGAGCGACTGGCTGCGCCCGCCCGTGCGTAAACCAGCGCAAGGAGATCAAATCAGAGGTAATGCGCGCAGCCTGCCCAAGCATTTGCAACGCCCGCAGCCAGAAGAAGAAACAGGCCCCAACACCATCGTCATCGCAGGCTGCGAGGCGCATGTGTGCCTGATGCAGACCGCGCTTGATTTGTTAGAGGAAGAGTTTGAAGTCTGGGTCGTGACGGATGCCTGTAGCTCACGCAGCGAGCGTAACCGCGATGCCGCGTTCGATCGGCTGGCAGGCAATGGGGCAGAGTTGGTGACGACCGAGATGGTGGCGTTTGAGTGGTTGAGGACGGCGGAGCATGAGACGTTTAAAGAGGTGCTTGGGTTGGTGAAGTAGACGGATATTGAAGTCTGACCACAGCTAGTGCGGCTTTCTCTGCGCTGGAATTGCGGTGCTACAGATGGCCGCGATGGAAAATACACCTTGTTGCCCAGCGCTTCCGACTTCGTTGGTCCTCTTCTCCCCTAAATAGAGTATGGTGGCTTGTAATAAACCCCATACAATGTGCAGTTTGTATTTATAGCCCCCGTGTTACTTGAACGGGGGGTGTATGTCAGAGTCAGACTGACTGCGGGGAACGCCCCAAGAGGCGGGGAATTTACCCGCAATGATTAACGAGCGGCCTCTATTGCGCGGGTGGCGAACCTGTCCGCCGAGAATGACACAATCCGAAGGCAATTTAGGATCCATCCATGCTGCAGCAACTCGCAAATCTTGGTACGTTTCTTGGGGGAATGGGGAGCCTACTAACGGTTGTCTATCTCGCCGCACAAGCCAGGCGCAACATTAGGACAACCCGGGGTGCCACATACCAATCTGTTGTAGGCGCGATATCCGATTGGACCAGAGACATTGGTATTGACTCGAACGCAACGAGGATATTACTCGCAGGGTGCCAGAATTCGACTTTGCAAAGTGCAGAGGAATCCTTTCAGTTCGCCCTCATGCTAACGAGCCTCGTGCGAAACTTCGAGAACATTCACTATCAATACCTCACTCGTGGAATATCTAACGAGACCTGGTCCGGCTGGTGCTGCCGGATTCAAACCATGATGCAGATGCCTGGAGTAAGTGTTTGGTGGGGTCAAAACAAACAGTTCTATTCGCCGCAATTCGGCGAGTTCGTGTCGGCATTCCTGGCGAGTAGCCTGCAACCCGTGCAGACTCCCTCAGATGCCTAACCAGCAATCCATCCGATCGCCCCCTTTGCATGGGAGTGAATAGAAATTTAACCGGTCGCCCAAGAGCGACAAAGAGCAAGCGCGTCGTGGCTTGACTTGGACGTAAAACCCTGAGCACAACCATTGTGCAGATGCCATAAATCCCCCAATGTCCCGCGCCCGAATAGCTATTCTGACAACCCTGGCCATGCTCGCCTCTGCAGGCAACTCCCTGCTTTGCCGTGCCGCGCTTAAGCACACCCCCATTGACCCCGCCAGCTTCACCAGCATCCGCCTGGTATCGGGCGCGTTGATGCTCTGGCTGCTGGTACATGCCAAACGCAGTCCGGCTCAGGGCGGCGGCAACTGGCTGTCAGCGCTGGCGCTGTTTGTCTATGCCGCCGGTTTTTCTTTTGCGTATGAAAGCCTGCCTGCTGCCAGCGGTGCGCTGCTGCTGTTTGGCGCTGTGCAGGCCACGATGATTGGCCATGGCATTTGGGCGGGGGAGCGCTTTCGCAAATTGCAGCTTGTGGGCCTGGTGCTGGCTTTGGTCGGGCTGGTGGGGCTGTTGTTGCCGGGGCTTTCTGCGCCACCGCTGATGGGCTCGTTGCTGATGATGGGTGCTGGCATGGCGTGGGGCGTTTACTCGCTGCGTGGCCGGGGGCAGGGCGACCCGACGCTGGTGACTGCGGGCAATTTCTTGCGTGCTGCGCCCATCGCTATTGCTTTGAGTCTGTTGATGCTGAACCATGCCGCAGTGGATGTTGCCGGGGTGCTGTATGCGCTGGCATCAGGCGCGCTGACCTCGGCGGTGGGTTACGCCATCTGGTATGCGGCCTTGCCTGCGCTCAAGGCTAGCAGCGCGGCAACCGTACAACTCAGTGTGCCAGTCATTACTGCGCTGGGTGGGGTAGTCTTTCTGGGTGAGCTGATTACCCTGCGGCTGGTGCTGGCGTCGCTCGCCATTCTTGGCGGCATTGCGATGGTCATTCTTGAGAAGCAAAAGGGCTGATCACATCTCTGGAATCGACATGTCTGCTCCCTTCTTGTTCAACCTGATCTGGAAAATAACCAAGCAAAGGCACAAAAGTTATTTTTGGATAAGCTAAGGTGCTGCGCATCGCCATTTAAAAACGAAGGAGACAAACTTGACATCGATTAAAACCATAGCCGTTGCTATTTTCACCAGCTACCTGTCATTGCTCGCTGCCACGTCGCAAGCCATCGAGCTTGCAACGCCAGTTGAAGGCAGCTACGTCCTCAAAAACTTCCGATTTCACACCGGAGAGGTCTTGCCTGAACTGCGCATGAACTACACCACGGTGGGCGCTGCTAGCGGTGAGCCCGTGCTGGTTTTGCATGGCACCACCGGTTCGGGCTTGGGTATGCTTGCGCCGGCTTTTGGCGGCGAGCTGTTCGGGCCGGGGCAGGCGCTTGATGCCAGTCGCTACTACCTCATCTTGCCGGATTCGATTGGTACAGGTAAATCAGGCAAGCCCTCTGATGGCATGCGCACTGCTTTCCCCAAATACAACTACGACGATACGGTTGAAGCACAGTACCGGCTGGTTAGGGAGCACTTGGGTGTCAAGCACTTGCGGCTGGTGATCGGCAACTCCATGGGCGGGATGCAAACCTGGTTATGGGGCGAAAAATACCCTGACTTTATGGATGCACTGGTGCCGATGGCATCACAGCCGACTGAAATGTCCAGCCGCAACTGGATGCTGCGCCGACTGGTGATTGACTCTATTCGCAACGACCCTGAGTGGAATAACGGCAACTACACCAAGCAGCCGCGCAGCCTTCAATTTGCATCTGTGTTTTTTGGTGTAGCGACGCTGGGCGGCAGCCAGGCACTGTACAAAGCGGCACCGACCCGTGGAAAAGCAGATCAACTGCTGGACAGAAGTTTGAATGGCCCATTTTCCGGCGATGCCAACGACCACTTGTACCAGTGGGATTCATCGCGTGACTACAACCCTTCACCCGGACTTGAGCAAATTCAGGCTGTCTTGCTGGCCATCAACTCGGCGGATGATGAGCGCAACCCGCCTGAAACGGGAATCATGGATAGAGAAATGAAACGTGTCAAAAACGGGCGCTATTTCCTGATCCCGAGTAGCGAGGAAACTGCCGGACATGGCACTACGGCACAGGCCAGATTCTGGAAGCAGGAACTGGTGAAGCTTCTGCAAAATGCGCCACGCAGATAATATTTTAAAGAGAAGGTCAGGTTTTGCTGTGAATTTTCTGTGAATAAACGCTATCACTTCAATAGCTGCTAGCACCCGTGCTTGTTGGGTTGAAGTGGACCCTGAATTTAAGACCTTAGTTTAGGCCGGACACCGTCACAAAAAACGGGGAAATCATGAGCGAAATGAAAAAGCAAAAAAGTCCACCTGCCGGAGTTCAAGGCTAACTTTTGCCTGTAAGCCTTGCGTGTGGTCAAGACGATCAATGAAATTGGCCAGGCGTATGAGGCTTCAAAATCGAACGGTCAGACATCTTCTGGAGGATAGGGTCCGCTGTACCCAAGAATTCTCGAAATTTCTTTCCCACTGGCCACTAATGCAGCTTTGAACTCGTCCGTTTTGTCGATCAGCCGAGCTGTTGGACCGGCCACGTTAATCGCGCCCTCGACGGTTCCCTGCTGACCGAAATAAGGGGCAGCTATGCCAACAGCGGCAAGCACTGTGCCGTCGACAGTCATCGCACAGTGCTCCTGTCTAACTTTCTTGATAACTTTTCGCAGCTCAGCGACGGTCGTTACGGTGGCTGGCGTAAAACGCTCAAACCGCCCTGCTGCTAAATATTGATTCCGCTCTTCTCGCCGCATAAAACTTAAAACAGCATGCCCAGTAGCAGATGCACTGAGCGGCCGCTCGGTGCCAACGTTAACGATAAAACGCAGGGCACTTTTCGCTTCAAGCACTGCTATGTAGACCACGTTCTTTCTATTTTCGGACAGCGAACTAAGGATGATAGTTTCTGATGTCAACCTCCCCAGTTCCTCAAGTACAGGCATAACAGAAGAGGGAAAGGCCTGTTTCTTCGTGATCGCATAGCCGAGCTTGATCGATTCCGGGCCGAGGCTGTAGAAATCACGCTCGAAGGTGACATAACCTTCATGTTGCAAGCCCTTAAGAATTGCGAAAAGACTGGTTCTTGGCACTCCGAATTCAACGCTCAGCTCTGCCAGTGTCATCGACCTTGACCGCTGGGCTAACGTTTTAACGACTTGGAGGACGCGCGCAATGGCGCGGGGCGGTGTAAATGTGCGAGTGACAGGACGCGTCGGGCTAGGCATGTTGTTCAATCAAATTACCGGGAATGCTTACCACCGAAGACTTGGATTTTATATTGATAAAAACTGGACACATATTGAAAGTTAAACATGTTGCGAAGTGGCTTTTCATGCCCTGGAATCACACGCTCCGCGCTATACAGGGCGTCAGTCAAGACTGTATGACGACGAGATAGCACTCTTGAACGAAGACTATGAACTTGAATCAAGCCGACTTTTTTATCGTTGACAAAGTGGTGGCCTGCTGAAATAATAATCGGAATGATAATCCGAATGCAGAATTTAAATGACTGATGTTTTGTATGAACTGAGTGGTGGTGTTGCAACGATCACGCTTAACCGTCCAGAACGGCTTAACGCGATGAACAAAGTCGGGATGCAACGGCTGTTCTCAATCTGGGAGGCGTTCGAGAAAGACGACAACGCCCGAGTCGCCATTCTCACGGGCGTGGGAGAACGGGCGTTCAGCGTGGGGCGGGACCTTAAAGAGCGTGAGGAAAGCCTTTTTGACCTGCGGTCGATTCCTTTAATCGGGGCCACTGTGAAAGTCAGTAAGCCTACGATCGCGGCAGTTAACGGCATGGCATTGGGCGGAGGTTTTCTCTTTGCCCAGATGTGTGACATTTGCCTGGCCTCTGAACACGCAACTTTTTCCATCCCGGAAGCAAAGCTGGGTAGGGGGGCCGCGTGGGCTGCTCCCCTGACCAATCTTTTGCCAGCGCGTGTGGTTATGGAAATGCTGCTGACCGGAGCACCCATGGCGGCCCAAAGGTTGCACGCGCTTGGGTTCATCGGTGCGGTGGTGGCACCTGCTGAGCTGATGTCCACGGCAAAAAAAATGGCCGCGCTTATCGCAGCCAATGCACCTTTGTCTGTAGCCGCCTGTCGACGCATGGTGCGGACCGCCTATACGCATGGCTTGGCTCTTAAACCGAGCGAAGCGGAAGCTCTGTTTGCCCAAGTTTATGAAAGCGAAGATGCCGCAGAAGGTGCACGGGCATTCAATGAGAAACGTCAACCTGTATGGAAAGGTCGCTAAGCGAAACTCTAATGAGCACAAAAAACACAATTCGAATCGGAGGTGGTTCGGGCTTTTGGGGGGACTCTTCGGATGGTCCTGTCCAACTTGTGCGCGCCGGCAACATCGATTACCTCATCCTTGATTACCTTGCCGAGATCACGATGTCAATCCTCGCACGCGCGAAAGAGCGCAAGCCGGAAATGGGTTATGCCACCGACTTCGTTTCATTGGTAATCGGTCCGTTGGCAAAAGAGTTATTCGATAAAAAAATAAAGGTGGTCGTGAACGCTGGTGGTTGCAATCCGCAAGCTTGCTGCGCTGCTCTTGAGCGTGAATTGGCGGTGCGTGGCGTGCCGCTGCGGGTTGCCGCCATCGTTGGTGACGACGTGGCGCCGCAGATGGATAGCTTACGCAATCGATGCATGGTGTCGGAAATGTGGACGGCAGAGCCCTTGCCAAAGGAAGTCTTGACGGCCAATGCCTATTTGGGAGCGTTCCCGATTGCACAGGCACTTGCGGCTGGCGCTGACATCGTCGTGACAGGGCGGTGTGCGGACAGTGCTTTGGCGTTGGGACCGCTCATTCATGAGTTCGGATGGCGTGCCGACGATTGGAATCTTCTTGCTGCGGGGTCCCTGGCGGGGCACGTGATCGAATGTGGAGTACAGGCGACAGGCGGCTATTCGACAGACTGGAGAGATGTGGCTGCAGATTGGTCGGACATGGGGTTCCCAATTGCGGTGTGCAATCGCAACGGATCATTTGTGATCACCAAACCGCCGGGAACTGGGGGCCGTGTGAACTATGGTGTAGTCAGCGAGCAGATCAGCTATGAAACTGCAGACCCGCAAAATTACGTTCTTCCTGACGTGGTTTGCGATTTAAGCCAAGTCAGTGTTGTTGAAGCTTCTCCAGACGAAGTGATTGTCTCGGGCGTTCTTGGGAAACCAGCCACCGCGACATACAAGGTATCGGCAACGGTGCCGGACGGCTACCGTTGCCTTGCCACTTTATTCGTTCGGGGAATGAGCGCCGCAGAAAAAGCGCGGGCAATGGGTGAGGCAATATTAAAGCGCGTGCGTCGGCTGATGGCGGAAGCAGGCTTCGAAGATTTTACGCACGCATCCGTTGAAATACTCGGCGCTGAAGAAGGGTACGGCGCGCAAGCGGCGCAGCGCGAATGGCGGGAAGTCGTCTTAAAGGTGGCTGTTCGCCATCGCAACGAAAAAGCGCTCGATATCTTCTCGCGCGAAATTTATCCTGCCGCTACAGCGATGGCACCCGGTATAGGCGGCATTTTCGGCGGACGCCCCAAGGTTCAGCCGGTCATGCGCCTCTATTCCTTCCTTCTGGATAAATCGGAAGTCAAGTTGTCAGTGCATTTCGAGGGAAAGGTCTATCCGTTTGAGAGTACTCTGCCATCCACAATTGAGGCCTTCGAAGCGACGTCGGCCCCATATGATCTTTCGAATGTCCAGGA
>JAYWBS010000173.1:0-12269 GCA_043781295.1 Polaromonas sp. | reverse complement strand
CCTGACTGAAGATCTCAGTGCACGCCGTCTGGTAGATGCCTGGGCCGAACTGCAAGACCACGCAACAAAAGGCAATATGCTGCACGCCGATGCTTACCGGCTGGCTTTTTCAGACCCCGAATTTTTGCTACGCCGGGAAACGCGCGGCATTCGGATCCAACTGGAGATGTTGAAGCCTGACCTGGACCAGGCCGCACAAGGCATTGAGAGCACGGTCGTGGTGTTCGGCAGCGCCCGTTTCCCGGCGCCGGAGGATGCGGCCAAATCTCTGGCACTGGCTCAAGCCGGTGGTGATGCAGCCGCCATCGCATTGGCTCAGCGGCATGTTCGCAACGCCGGGCATTACGACCAGGCGCGACTGTTTGCAAGACTGGTGGCCGGTTACAGCGCGCGCAAGCCACTGGCCGAGCGCCTGTTCATCGCCACCGGTGGTGGCCCCGGCATCATGGAAGCGGCCAACCGGGGTGCCCACGAGATGGGCGCATTAACGGTCGGACTGAACATCGCGCTTCCCCACGAGCAAAATGCCAACCCTTATGTCACCCCGTCATTGAGCTTCAAGTTCCATTACTTCGTGCAGCATATTGCCTTTTGTTGCGTGGTCTTGCAGTTCGGCCCAGGCATCTACCAGACGGCGTGCACTGAGATCTTCAGTCAGGTTTTGTGTGTTTTCCATGAGGGTATTTTGCATAAAACAAAAGGCTCCCGCAGGAGCCTTTTGTTTGAATCGAAAACCTGTTGAGTCTGATTAGACGCGCTTGCGGTATTCGCCGGTCCGCGTGTCAATCTCAACCTTGTCTCCCTGCGCCACAAAAATGGGCACGCCGATCTCGAAGCCGGTGGCAATCTTGGCGGGCTTGAGCACTTTACCGGACGTGTCGCCCTTGACGGCGGGCTCGGTCCAGGTGATTTCGCGCTCGACGCTGGTGGGCAGTTCGACCGAGATGGCTTTGCCGTCGTAGAACACGACTTCAACGGCCATGCCATCTTCAAGGTAGTTCAGCGAGTCGCCCATGTTTTCGGCTTCGACTTCGTACTGGTTGAATTCTTCGTCCATGCAGATATACATGGGGTCGGCAAAGTAAGAGTAGGTGCAGTCTTTTTTGTCCAGCATGACCTGGTCAATCTTGTCGTCGGCCTTGAAGACGTTTTCTGTGCCGAAGCTGCCAATCAGGCTTTTGAGCTTCATGCGCACGGTGGCTGAGTTACGGCCGCCACGGCTGTATTCGGTTTTCAGCACCACCATCGGGTCTTTGCCGTGCATGATGACGTTGCCGGCGCGAATTTCTTGAGCGATTTTCATAACGTGTGTTTGAGTAGGCTTTGAAGGGAATGCAGTGCCTTGTGCAGTGCAAAACCTATGATTTTAACGGTTTTTTCGGGCGTATTCGATCAAGCTGCTGGTTAGGTCACTCTGCTGGGCCAGCCGGGTACGGTTATTGGCGGCTGTTTGCTTCCAGCCATCCAGACCATCCAGCGGCGGCAAAGCATCGCCTGCCAAGCTATTCCAGACCTTGTGAAAAGTGCGCAAATCTGGGGGCACAGCCAGCATGTCCAAGAAGGCTTCCAGTTTGGGCCTATGCGCGCCGTCGTCTTGCGGATAAATTTGCCAAACGAAGGGTTTGCCCGCCCAGATGGCCCTGACGACCGAGTCCTCACCGCGTACAAAATTCATGTCGCTGGCCCACAGCAGGTAGTCAAAGTCGGTTTGTGTGAACAGCGGCAGATATGAAATTGATAGCTGCTTGTGCCCGAATTCATTAGGCTGCAGTTCTTTTTTATAGGTATTTTGAGGATTTTTTGAGGCTAAAAGTGACTTTAGGGCTTCGGTGGCACGTCCAGCTGCCACCAGCAGGCGCACTGGCTTGCCATCGATGCCGTTTCGCGCCAACTCATCCAGCAGTTGCGCCATGGCAGGGGGTTCGTAGCAAAACAGGGACACGAGTACTTCGATGTCTTCACCTTGCCAGTCAACACCTTGCTGCTTGAGCCATGCAGCACGATCAAAGGCTGCCTGGCGATTGATCAAATCAGGCTCCCGCAGCAGACCACCTGTATCAGGCGTGAAGCCGGGATAGTAAAACACCTTGTGCCAGCCTACAGCAGGCCCGCTGCTGACCAGACTCGTCAGACCGTGGTTGCGGGCGACGTAGGGCTCGGCAGACAGGTATTCGAGGTTGATCCAGAGCGGTTTTAGGGGATCTTTTTGGCCTGAAGTCGAATAAATTCGGGCGCAAGAGGCTATGAATTCAGGAGCAACCTCGCAGCCGAAGGCTTCTATCAATACGTCGCAGGGCGTGGTGTCCAGCACGCTGACATCGATGGATTCAGTCCACGGCAGCACTTCCACGTCAGTTTTCACGCCAGCGCAACCTTCGGGTGCCATCCAGGCCAGGGCGGTGCTGTCGTCCACCCACAGCCGCACGCGCTGGCCTCTGGCTGCCAGGTCAGCGGCCAAGCGCCAGCAGATGCCGATGTCGCCAAAGTTATCAATGACTTTGCAAAAAATATCCCATTGGAGCGAACGCATACGCAGATTGTCCACAATATGGCATGACGAAAGATTTTGAATTTGCACCGGAACTGCTCGAAGAGGCCGCCGCACTGCCTGCTTTGCCAGGCGTGTACCGCTACTTTGATGCAGAAGGTGGCGTGCTGTATGTGGGCAAGGCGCGCAACCTGAAAAAGCGCGTCTCAAATTACTTCCAGAAAAATCATGGTGGTACGCGTATTGGCCACATGGTGACCAAAATTGCGCGCATGGAAACCACCGTGGTGCGCAGCGAGGCTGAGGCGTTGCTGCTGGAGAACAACCTGATCAAAACGCTGCACCCGCGTTTTAATATTTTGTTCAGGGACGATAAAAGCTATCCGTATTTGAAGTTGGCAACCCACGAGTTTGCAAGGGTTGCCTACTACCGGGGCGCCGTCGAAAAAAAGCACAAGTACTTTGGCCCGTACCCCAGCGCCTGGGCCGTCAAAGAAAGCATTTTGCTGCTGCAAAAAGTCTTCAAGTTGCGCACCTGTGAAGACACGGTTTTCAACAACCGCACGCGGCCTTGTTTGCTGTACCAGATCAAGCGCTGCTCTGCGCCCTGTGTGGGCCACATCACACCGGAAGCCTATGCACAAGATGTGGCTAACGCCGAGAAATTTTTGCAGGGCCAGACGCAGGAAATTTTGCAGGGGCTGGAGAAAAACATGCTGGCGCATGCTGACAAGCTGGAGTTTGAACAAGCCGCCGAGCTGCGCAACCAGATGTCGGCGCTGTCCAAGGTACTGCACCAGCAGTCGATGGAGATTGGTGGCGACAAGGATGTGGACATCTTGGCGGTGAAAGTGCAGGGCGGCAAAGCCTGCGTCAACTTGGCGATGGTGCGCGGCGGGCGGCATTTGGGCGACAGGCCTTACTTTCCGACGCATATTGAAAACGCAGTGGACGTGGCCGAGCTGGACGCAGAAATAGGTGCTGAAGAAACGCTAGCCATCAAGGCGAAATCGCTTGAAGCATTGGTACTCGAAGCCTTCATTGCCCAGCACTACATCGACGTACCCGTGCCCCCAACGCTGGTGTGCAGCGAGCCAGTTGACAAAGAACTGATTGCGGCATTGATTCTTCAGAGCGGTGTGAAGTTTGCCGCCATTCATCAGCCGCGCGAGCAGCGCCGCATCTGGCTGGACATGGCGATGAAAAATGCCGAGCTGCAACTGGCGCGGCTGCTGGCCGAGCAGGGCTCGCAGCAGGCTAGAACCCGGGCGCTGGCCGAAGCGCTTGACTTGAAGATGGAAGACCTGACGGCGCTGCGCATCGAGTGTTTTGATATTTCACATACGGCTGGCGAGGCCACCCAGGCATCGTGCGTGGTGTTTCACGAGCACAAGATGCAAAGTGCGCAATACCGCCGCTACAACATTGAAGGCATCACGCCGGGTGACGACTACGCCGCCATGCGCCAGGTGCTGACGCGGCGCTACAGCAAGCTGGCCGAGGCGGTTAAAAACAACGACGCCCGCCTGCCTGATCTGGTGCTGGTAGACGGCGGCAAGGGGCAAGTTTCAATGGCGCGTGAGGTATTTACCGAGTTGGGCCTGGACCTGGGTTTGATTGCAGGGGTAGAAAAAGGCGAGGGCCGCAAGGTTGGCCTGGAAGAGCTGGTGTTCGCCGATGGCCGCGACAAAATTTACCTGGGCCGCGACTCCGCTGCGCTGATGCTGATCGCGCAAATCCGCGACGAAGCCCACCGCTTTGCCATCACCGGCATGCGCGCGAAGCGGGCCACGGTACGCACGGGGGCCAGCAAGCTGGAAGACATTGAAGGCATAGGCCCCAAGCGCCGCGCCAGCCTGCTGCAACGCTTTGGCGGCATACGCGCGATTGCCTCAGCCAGCGCTGAAGACATCGCCACGGTAGACGGCATTTCAAAAGAGCTGGCGGACGAGATTTACCGTGCTTTGCATTGAAAAGCTTCAAAAAACTGGTTTTTAGGTATAAAAAATGGCTGTAGGCCAATGGATTCGGGTGCAAGCAGCTCCTGAATTAATAGCATTTAAATTGCTTCGACGGGCATGCCAAAATGCCTTATGAAGTTTTGGACTATTCCCACCCTGATGACTTGGACGCGCATCATCGCGATTCCGCTGATCGTCGGCGTTTTTTACCTCAATATTCCCGCCTCAGAACGAAACCTCATCGCATCAGTCATGTTTGTGGTGTTTGCCGCCACTGACTGGCTGGACGGCTACCTGGCCCGCAAGTTGAACCAGACATCTTCATTCGGCGCGTTTCTTGACCCCGTGGCTGACAAGTTTTTGGTGTGTGCGGCGCTCTTGGTGCTGGTGCATTTGCAGCGCGCCGATGTGTTTGTAGCGCTCATCATTATTGGTCGCGAGATCGCCATTTCAGCCCTGCGCGAATGGATGGCCATGATTGGTGCGACAAAAAGCGTGGCGGTGCACATGATTGGCAAGATCAAAACCTTTGTGCAAATGACGGCGATTCCTTTCTTGCTGTATGACGGCAGCCTGTTTGGTGTGATTGATACCCACGTTTGGGGTACCTGGCTGATCTGGCTGTCGGCGATTTTGACGGTGTGGTCCATGATCTACTACCTGCAAAAAGCGATTCCTGAAATTCGCAAGCAAGCTAAATAGGGACACGCCTCAATTGACCGCTTCCAATGAGAGCGCATGGCTGCGTGCCATGCCGGCTGTATTTGTGCTGATCTGGAGCACCGGTTTTGTGGTCGCCAAATACGGTTTGCCTTATGCGCCACCGCTTACTTTTTTGACCATTCGCTACGCGCTGTCGTTGCTTTGCTTTCTGGTCTGGATTGCGCTGGCTCGTGTCAGTTGGCCGCGTGGCAGGCAGCAGTGCTTGCACTTGTCGGTTAGCGGTGTGTTGATTCACGCAGGCTATCTGGGCGGGGTCTGGATGGCCATCAAGGCGGGCATGGGGTCTGGCCTGGCGTCGCTGATGGTGGGATTGCAGCCGATGTTGACGGCATTGTGGGTGTCCAGCCAGGCATCATCCAATCACAGCGCAGAAAAAGTAACCCAGCGCCAGTGGCTGGGGCTGGCCCTTGGCCTGGGTGGTTTGGTGCTGGTGGTGTCGCGCAAATTTGGCAGCACGCAAGAAGTCACGGCTTTCACGCTGGCGGTCATCACCATGGCACTGCTCAGCATCACCGTTGGCACGCTGTACCAAAAGCGTTTTGTAGCGCCCGCTGATGTGCGCGGTGCCAACGCGGTTCAAATCGCCGCCGCGTTTGTCGTCACGCTGCCGTTGGCACTGTTTGAAACCGAGGCCGTGGTCTGGAGCCCGCAGTTCATGGGCGCACTGGCCTGGGCGGTGCTGGGACTGACATTGGGCGGCTCATCGCTGCTGTACCTGTTGATTCAGCGCGGCGCTGCCACCGCTGTCACCAGCTTGCTGTACCTGGTGCCGCCCTGCACGGCGCTGATGGCCTGGTTGCTGTTTGCCGAGCCGATTACCGTTGCCACGATTGTGGGGACAGCGATTACTGCCTTGGGCGTGAGCCTGGTCGTGCGGGCCGCACGGTCCTAGTCGGGAACTAGAGATGAAAAATTTGCACGACTTTCCTATCGTTAAAGTCCAAACTTCTGACGGACTATTTCAAACCCGCATGGGTGGCAATGGCCCGCCTTTGCTGCTACTGCATGGTCATCCACAATCGCATGCCATGTGGCACCAGGTTGCCCCCGCTCTGGCGAAGCACTTCACAGTGGTGATGATGGACTTGCGGGGTTATGGTGATTCAGTGCGTCCCGTCAGTGATGCTGAGCATGCCGCGTATTCAAAGTGCGCCATGGCGCTTGATGCCGTGGCCGTGATGCAGCACTATGGGTTTGACCGCTTTGGCGTGCTGGCGCATGACAGAGGTGCGCGCGTGGCGCATCGGCTGGCATTGGATCACCCGGCTGCGGTTGAACGCATGATGTTGCTCGACATTGCCCCCACGCTGGCGATGTACGAAAACACCACACATGCTTTTGCTACCGCTTACTGGCATTGGTTTTTTCTGATTCAACCACCGCCATTGCCTGAAGCGCTAATTGAGTCTGACCCCGTGCGCTACTTGCGCAGCGTGATGGGCAAGCGCCATGCTGGCCTGGCAGCGTTTGCGCCTGATGCGCTGGCTGAATACGAACGCTGTGCGCAAATCGCGGGCACGGCCCACGCCATTTGCGAGGACTACCGCGCATCCGCCACCATCGACCTGGCGCATGATCGTGCAGACATCGCTGCGGGCAACAAGTTATTGCAACCCCTTCACGTACTGTGGGGCGAGCATGGTGCGGTCGGAAAATGTTTTGATGTGCTCGAACTTTGGCGCGCGCGGGCAACGCAAGTTTCTGGCAACAGCTTGCCTTGCGGCCACTACATTGCTGAAGAAGCACCTGAACTTTTAATTCCCCAAGCCCTCAATTTTTTTAAACCATAAATTCTGATTCAACAAAGGAAAACACCATGAGTAAAAAACGAATCGCTGTCATCGCTGGTGACGGTATTGGCAAAGAAGTCATGCCCGAAGGCATTCGCGTGATGGACGCTGCCGCGCGTAAATTTGGCATTGATTTGCAATTTGATCACTTCGATTTTTCAAGCTGGGACTACTATGAAAAGCACGGTCAAATGCTGCCCGACAACTGGAAAGACCAGATTGGCGGCCACGATGCGATTTATTTTGGTGCGGTGGGCTGGCCTGAAAAAATTGCCGACCATGTGTCATTGTGGGGATCGTTGTTGTTGTTTCGCCGTGAGTTTGACCAGTACATCAACCTGCGCCCAGCACGCTTGATGCCCGGCATCATTGCGCCTGTGGTGCGGCGTGACGGCAGCGCGCGCGCACCTGGCGAAATTGATTTTTATATCGTGCGTGAAAACACCGAAGGCGAATACTCCAGCATTGGCGGCCGGGCCTTCCCCGGCACTGAGCGCGAGTTTGTGTTGCAAGAATCTGTCTTCACCCGCATTGGCGTTGACCGTGTGCTCAAGTTTGCGTTTGAGCTAGCGCAGTCGCGGCCTAAAAAGCATTTGACCAGTGCCACCAAGTCCAACGGCATCTCCATTTCCATGCCTTACTGGGATGAACGCGTTATTGAGATGGCGAAAAACTACACCGACATTCGGCTCGATAAATTTCATATCGACATCCTGACCGCGCATTTTGTGCAGCGGCCAGATTTTTTTGATGTGGTGGTGGCCAGCAATTTGTTTGGCGACATTTTGAGCGACCTGGGCCCCGCCTGCACCGGTACCATCGGCATTGCCCCCAGCGCCAACTTGAACCCCGAGCGCAAATTCCCTTCGCTGTTTGAGCCGGTTCACGGTTCAGCCCCTGACATTGCCGGCAAACAGATGGCCAACCCGATTGGACAAATCTGGTGCGGTGCCATGATGCTGGAGTTTTTGGGCCACAAAGACGCGCATGATGCCGTACTGGCTGCGATTGAAAAAGTTTTGGCTCCCCAGAGTGGTGCGCCTCGTACCCCGGACCTGGGCGGAAACGCATCGACTGCGGATGTAGGCAAAGCCATTGCGGCGGCGCTGGGTTAAGGCGTATTCGTGTGTGCTTAACCCATGTTTTGTCAAGCAGAAAAATTACACAGCTTGCTTGCTATTTAGCTTTGTACGCGTAAAAAAGAGACTAGAATCCGCCGCTCACGCGCACAAAATCAATGCTGGTTGACACGTTAGAAGCCAGTGGCTTTAATGATGTTTAGCAGATTAAACTGCACGTGTTGCTTCTTATTGATGTCTTGAGTTGATGTCACTGAAGCTGCTTTTTTAGATACAACTCAATTAACTTTTTTAACGAGGGACAGCTTGTGAACAAAACAGAACTGATCGAGCACATCGCCAAACACGCTGACATTTCCAAAGCCGCTGCAACGCGCGCCCTGGAATCAACCATTGGTGCCGTGAAAACAACCCTTAAAAAAGGAGGCTCTGTGTCTCTGGTGGGTTTTGGTACTTTTGCTGTGGGTAAACGCGCTGCCCGCGTTGGCCGCAACCCGCGTACTGGCGATGCGATTAAAATCAAGGCAGCCAAGGTGCCAAAGTTTCGTCCAGGCAAAGCGCTTAAAGATGCTTTGAACTGATACGGGATTGAATTCAAGGATTTAAAAAGTTTATGGCGGGGTGCTTAGCTCAGTTGGTAGAGCAGCGCCCTTACACGACGTAGGTCGGCGGTTCGAGCCCGTCAGCACCCACCACCCGCCACAAATTTTTGACCATCCTTTTACCCGTGATGACCGAAGGCGAACAATGTGTTCGCCTTTTTTGTTTTTGCCTTTGTTGCTTTTTTTCTGGTTTTGACAGTCGTACAGGATTCCTCTGATGTTTGATTTCATTCGCAAGCACACCAAGATCACGATGGGGTTCTTGTTTTTGCTGATCGTGCCTTCTTTTATTTTGTTCGGCCTGGACGGCTACACGCGCGGCAGAGACAAAGGTCAGGTCGTCGCTAAAGTCGATGGCCAGGAGATTCTTCAAACCGAATGGGACAGGGCGCACCTGCGCGAGGTAGACAAGCTCAAGGCCTCCATGCCGTCGCTCGATGCCAAATTGCTCGACTCGCCCGAAGCCCGCTATTCAACACTTGAGCGCTTGGTGCGCGACCGTGTGCTGCTTGCCGCAGCCGGTAAATCAAAACTGAACACCAGTGACCAGCGGCTGGCCCGTGAGCTGCAAGACAACCCCGACATCGCCGCATTGCGCCGGCCTGACGGCACACTGGATATGGAGCGTTACCGCCAGTTGTTGGGTGGCCAGGGTATGAGCCCAGAAATGTTTGAGGCCAACGTGCGCTCTGACCTGTCAAGCCGCCAGGTGTTGATGGGTGTGGCGGGCAGTGGGTTTTCATCCAATGTGGCTGCTGATACCGCGCTCAATGCCTACTTTGAAAAACGCGAGATTCAGATTGCCCGTTTTTCTACCCAGGACTACGCGGCCAAACTGAACCCGACGGATGCCGATCTGGAGCAGTTTTACAAGGCCAACGCCAACCTGTTTCAAGCACCCGAGCAGGCCAATATTGAATATGTGTTGTTCGATGTCGAAACCATTAAAAAAGGCATCACTGTGACTGAGGCCGACCTGAAGGCCTACTACGACCAAAACGCCCAGCGTTTGGGCGGCACTGAAGAGCGCCGTGCCAGCCACATCCTGATTGCATCGCCCAAAAGCGCCCCTGAGGCAGACCGCCAAAAAGCCAAAGCCAAAGCGCTTGAGCTAGCTGCGCTGGTTAAAAAATCGCCAGATATTTTTGCTGATGTGGCGCGTAAAAATTCGCAAGATCCAGGCTCTGCACCGGCGGGTGGAGACCTTGACTTTTTTGCCCGCGACGCCATGGTCAAACCGTTTTCAGATGCGGCCTTTGCCATGAAAAAAGGCGATATCAGTGACGTCGTTGAATCAGAGTTTGGCTATCACATCATCAAACTCACTGACATCAAAGCACCCAAGCAGCGCACTTACGAAGAGATGAAGCCTGAGCTGGAAGTCGATGTTAAAAAGCAGCAGGCACAAAAGAAATTTACGGAGACCGTTGAAGGCTTCACCAACGCCGTGTATGAACAGGCTGACAGCTTGAAGCCTACCGCTGACCGCTTGAAGCTTGAAGTTAAAACCGCCACCGGCATCACCCGCAAACCCGCGCTAGGCGTGACGGGTGCGTTGGCCAACCCCAAGTTTTTAAATGCCATCTTTTCACCCGACACAATCGAAAAAAAGCGCAACACCGAAGCGGTTGAAGTAGCCTCTAACCAATTGATTTCTGGCCGCGTCACGCAGTACACGCCAGCCCGCACCAAGCCCTTGGCTGAAGTCAAAGACATGGTGCGCCAGCGCTGGCTGGCCGCGCGCGGCGCTGAAGAAGCCCGCAAAGACGGCGTGGCCAAACTGGCCGCCTGGAAGGCCGCCCCAGCCACTGCCGTACTGCCCGAAACCCTGGCCGTGTCACGCGACCAGCCGCAAAAGCAACCCATGCCACTGGTTGATGCCGCATTGCGCGCTGACGCAACCGCCTTGCCTGCTTTTGCGGGCATTGATTTGGGCGTGCAAGGCTACGCGATTGTCAAAGTACTGAAAGTCTTGCCACGCGAAGCATCGCCAGAAGCCGCAACCAAGCAAGAGCGCAACCAATACGCCCAGTGGTGGACATCCGCCGAAAGTCTGGCGTACTACAACGTGCTCAAAGAACGCTTCAAAACCGAAATAAAAGTAGCCAAGCCCGTTCGCGTAAAAGCCGATCAACTGCCCAGCGCCGAGACCACCACCACCCAGTAGGGCGCTATAATCTTTTCTCTACGGTGGCTGTAGCTCAGTTGGTAGAGTCCAGGATTGTGATTCCTGTTGTCGTGGGTTCGAGCCCCATCAGCCACCCCAAAGTCAAAAAAGTCAATGCCGACAAGGGCTTAGGCCCTGTCGGAATTAGGCCATCATCCACTTCGCTCATCCAGCTCCTTTTTACGGAGCTGCCTGTGAGCATCAAAGTCCCCCGCCTCATCCGCGACCGCTGCGGCGTCTACTATTTCCGTTTTGTCGTGCCGTTAAACTGGCGTGAATCCGTCGGCAAGGCGGAGATTCGTCGCAGCCTGCGGACGAAGGACGCGGCTGCGGCCCGCCACGCCGCGCTGCTGCTCTCTGCTCGTTTGGAGGCGCTGATGGTGGACCGCAAATTTTTGACAAACCCCACTTTGGCGGATTTCGCGCACCTGACCGGGCGCGCGCCGAACATCCGCGAAAAAATCCGCATCGACTTGGAGCGGGGCATCGTGGAGACCGACACGCCGGACGAAGTCAAAGCGGCGGAAGGCATGGTGGCGGAGATGGTTCGGGCCAGGGCGGCGGGGGCCGCGCTGGCCGAAATGCCGTCGTCGCGGTGCGGGACGACCATGGAGAAGGCGGCTGAGGACTTTGTAGCCGAGCGAAAAACGACCCTGAGCGAGAAAGGCACGATGCCCAAATTCAGGGGCGTGCTGCGCGCTTTCATAGCTTTTGCTGGAAACCTCGATGTCGCCATGGTTCGGGCCGTCGTGGTGGGGGACTACAAAAAGCAGATGCTGGCCAAGAAAAAGGCCCCCACGACCATCAATGACCACCTGGTGGTGCTGTCGGGCTTCTTCGACTACTGCATCGACAACCAGCTCGTCCGGATGCTGAACCCCGCGCGGGGCCTGTTGATCCCCGGCGCCCACAACAAGGCGCTGTCGTATGAGCCGTTCACCAACGAGGAGATGACCAAAATCTTCGCCCCCGGCCCCTACCTCAAACGCATGAAGCTGCCCGACTACCACTGGGGCACGCTGATCGCGGCCTTTACGGGTGCTCGGGCTGAGGAGATCGCCAGCTTGGACGTGGGAAACATCTTCCCCGTCAAAGGCATCTGGATTTTCAACATCACCAAGGGCAAGACGCCCAACGCGGTGCGCCGGGTGCCGATCCACGACACACTGCTCGAATTGGGTTTTCTGGACTACCGCAAGGCCATCGCGGACGCGGGGCATGCGATGCTCTTCCCGCACCTGGTGGACGGCAAGAACGGCTATAAAAAGAACATGTGCCGGACGTTCGGCAACCATCTGGACGCGCCTGCGGTGAGCATCAAGCACCCCTTGAAGGTGTTTCATTCGTTCCGCCACACCGTGGTGACGGCCCTGACCGACGCGGGGGTGAATGACGGGCTAAAACGGGCCTTGGTGGGGCACGACATCGACACCAAGGAGTCGTCGCACGACGACTACAT
>JAYWBS010000172.1:0-12326 GCA_043781295.1 Polaromonas sp. | reverse complement strand
GAATTTTTCAGCGAAAATCTGCGGAGTCTGCGGGAGAATTATTTTTGGTTCCCGCAGAAGCCGCAGAGAACCGCAGAATAGATTTTGTAATTTGAGAATCGAGAGTTGTAATTCGAGAATTGTAAATTGAAATTCGCAACGGACCTTTGACCTTTCTTCTTTTTAAGTAAGTAGTAATTAGTAAGTAAAAAAATCTTATCAGTGAGTAGTAAGTAAAAAAATAACCCTTGCTTGTTGACTTTCAACTTGCAATTTTCGACCATCGACCATCGACCATCGACCATCGACCATCGACCATCGACCATCGACCATCGACCATCGACCATCGACCATCGACGTTGGCTTTCGCGTTCTGAAAATCGACAGCTCCAACATGAAGGAAGTCTTCTACACCCCCGATGCCGTGTCGCAAGACTTACTGTCCGACCAGGTCAACAACATCCGCGAAGACCGCACGGCAGAGGACCTGCTGTTTCAGGTACTGCTGGACTGGGGCGTTGACTTGAGCTTGCCCATTGCCCAGGAGACCATTGCGGGCAAAACCGTGTACTTTGTTGATGGCAATGCGCTGGCCGCCTGCTTTGAAACAGGCATTTCTGAGGACTTTTGCAAGCTGCTGGCCAAGCGCGAGCCGCTGCGCGCTGTGTTCCGCGATGCGGGCTTTGCCAGCGACAGTGTGAAAATCAATGTTGAGCAAATCTTCAAACTGATGAGCCCCGGTACCGACGTCAAAACGATTTAAGCTACAAATCCCATGAAGCCAAAACCATGCGCCTGACAGACCTCCAGATCAACGCCATTCGCCTAGGCACCACCCAGCTTGCAGGCGATGCTGCGCGGGTGTGGCTGTTTGGCTCACGTGTGCGTGACGATGCACGCGGTGGTGATGTGGACTTGCTGCTGGAACTTAGCGAGCCGGTGGCTGAACCGGCACAACTGTCTGCCCGCCTGGCTGCACTGGTGTCACGCGCCATGTATGGCCGCAAGGTAGATGTACTCATCAAAGCGCCTAATTTGAAGTTGTTGCCGATTCATTCCATCGCACTTGCAGAAGGCATTCGTTTATGAAAATCACACCTGCGCAAGCAGCTCGCCTGGCGTTTTTGGCCCGCGTGACTGACAAAGAATGCCAGCATTTACTGGACACAGACAGCCGTTTGTTTGGCAATTTGTTCACCGTTGAAGAGGCGCAAAAAATTGACGCTGACCCGATATTGGCGGAGCGGCTGGACGCGTTTGTGTCGCGTTTTTGGCGCTTGCAAGACACAGTGGGTGACAAATTGCTACCCGCCTTGCTAAGTGCTTTGGCAGAAACCCCGGGCGCGGCGATTGACAACCTGGACAAAGCTGAAAAGTTTGGCTTTGTCGAGTCTGCCGATGTCTGGATGGAGATGCGCCGCTTGCGTAACCAGATGGTGCATGAATACATTGAAGATTTGGCCGTGCTGGCAAGCGCCCTGCGCAGTGGGCATACATTTGTGCCCGTGCTGGTAGCGGCGGCCAGACGCTGCGTGGCAGAAGCCCGCCGACTGTTAGCAGCCACGCATTGATACCCATGAAACTGAAATTCAAAAGGCAAGCCTACCAAACAAACGCGGTTGAAGCCGTGGCGGACTGCTTTGCCGGGCAGACCAAACAGACCGCATTGGACTACCGCGTTGACCCAGGCCGCGCCATGGATGCCAGTGGCCAGGCCGTAGCCGCGCTAGAGGTGGTGGGGTTTAAAAACGCTGACCTGGCCTTGACGCCTGGTCAGGTACTGCAAAATATTCACACCGTGCAGCGCAGGCAAAACCTACCGCAATCCATTGGGCTGGTCAGTACCAAGGTGTGCAAGTACAACCTTGACATTGAAATGGAAACCGGTACGGGCAAAACGTATTGCTACATCAAAACCATGTTTGAGCTGAATGCCAAGTATGGGTGGAGCAAGTTCATTGTGGTGGTGCCCAGCATTGCCATACGTGAGGGGGTGTACAAGTCGCTTGAGATCACAGCGGAGCACTTTTTAGACGACTATAAAAAACGCGCCCGTTTTTTTATCTACAACTCCAAGCAGTTGCACAACTTGGAGAGCTTTTCAAGCGACGCGGGTATCAATGTGATGGTGATTAATGTGCAGGCCTTCAATGCCACAGGCAAAGATGCAAGGCGCATTTATGAAGAGCTGGACGACTTTCAGTCGCGCAAGCCGATTGATGTGATCAGTGCGAATCGACCAATTTTGTTTTTGGACGAACCGCAAAAGATGGAAGGCGGCAAAACGCTGGATTCGCTGGCCAACTTCAACCCACTGGCGGTGCTGCGTTATTCAGCCACCCACAAAACGACACACAACAAAATCCACAGGCTGGACGCGCTGGATGCATACAACCAGAAGCTGGTTAAAAAAATTGCGGTACGCGGTATATCGGTTAAGGGCTTGACGGGTACCAATGCCTACCTGTATTTGGAGTCCATTGAGGTGTCTAGCAGCGCCCCGGTGGCGCGGGTGGAGCTGGAGATCAAACAGAACAACGGCATCAAACGGGTACTGCGCAAGCTGGCGCGTAACGACAATTTGTTTGATATGTCTGGTGGCCTGCAGCAATACCGAGGGTTTGTGGTGGCCGACATCAATGCCAATACCAATACCGTGAGCTTTACCAATGGGCATGAGCTGGTGGCAGGCGAGGCAACAGGCGATGTCAGTGAATCAACGCTGCGCCGCATTCAAATACGTGAGGCCATTAAAGCCCATTTTGAAAAAGAGCAGATGCTGTTTGCGCAGGGTATCAAGGTGCTGTCACTGTTTTTTATTGATTCAGTGGCTAAATACCGCAGCTATGACGCTAGCGGAGAATTGCCTGGTGAATACGCCGCGATGTTTGAAGAGGAGTACGCGCAGCAGCTCAATGACGTGCTGACGCTGGAAGACACAGCCTACAACCGCTATTTGAAGGGTATTGAGACTGCCAAAACCCACAACGGTTACTTCTCTATCGATAAAAAAACCAAGCGCATGGTGGACCCAGAAACAGGCAAAAAATCAACCGAGACCGACGACGTGGATGCCTATGACCTGATTTTGAAGGACAAAGAGCGGCTGCTGTCGTTTGATGAGCCGGTACGGTTTATCTTTTCACACTCGGCTCTGCGCGAGGGCTGGGACAACCCCAATGTGTTTGTGATTTGCACGCTCAAGCACAGCGACAACACGGTCAGCCGCCGCCAGGAAGTTGGGCGCGGCCTGCGCTTGTGCGTTAACCAGTTGGGCGACCGGATGGATTTGCCTGCCACCGTGCATCAAATCAATGTGCTGACGGTGGTGGCCAGCGAAAGCTACACAGACTTTGTGACGGCCTTGCAGCGGGACATCAGTGAGGGGCTGTCAGAGCGGCCACGGGTGGCAGACCAAGCCTATTTCAAAGGCAAGATTTTGAAAATGGCCTCTGGCGACGTTGAGGTGACTGCCGAAATGGCCACCGACATCGAGTTTTATTTGATTCAAAACGGGTATGTTGACAAAAAACGTAACGTCTCGGACAAGTACCACGAGGCCAAAAAAGAAGGACTATTGACTGAACTCCCAGCTGAACTGGCAGCCTATGGCGATCAGGTGTTTGCGTTGATCGACAGCGTATTCAGCGAAGGCCAACTGCCAGAAATTGAGAATGCGCGCAATGACCAGCCCAACTTGCTGAATGCCAACTTTGAAAAGCAGGAGTTCAAGGCGCTCTGGAGTCGTATCAATCGCAAAGCGGCATACACCGTGCATTTTGAAACCCCTGAACTGGTGGTCAAATGCGTCAAAGCCCTAGAAAAAGAACTCGTCGTGAGCCCGCTGCAATACACCGTGGTGGCTGGCGAACAGGTGGACACCGCAACTTTAGACGGGCTCAAACAAGGCGAATCGTTCAAGGTCATGGAGTCCATCACTGATTTGTATCGTGCTTCCGTGCATTCAGCGGTGAAATACGACCTGATAGGCCGGCTGGCTGGTGAAACATTGCTAACGCGGGCCACTGTTGCCGCTGTTCTACAGGGCATTAACAAAGCTGTTTTTGGTCAATATAAAACCAACCCTGAAGACTTTATGCAAAAAGCGGCGCGGCTGATAAACGAGCAAAAAGCGACCGTGATTGTTGAACACATTGCCTATGACGCTACTGGCGATACGCATGACATGGATATTTTTACCAAGCCCATGGCTAAAGTAGATTTAAGCCGTTCAGTAAAAGCCAACCAGCATATTTACGACTATGTGCTGACGGACTCAAAAGTAGAACGCGACTTTGTGAAGGAACTGGACGCGAGTGCCGAAGTGGTGGTTTACGCTAAATTACCAAAGGGCTTTTTTATCCCAACACCCGTAGGTAACTACAACCCGGACTGGGCGATTGCCTTCCAGCAGGGCAAGGTCAAACACGTGTACTTTGTGGCAGAAACCAAGGGTTCGATGTCGAGCATGGATTTGCGGAAAATTGAGGAAAGCAAGATCGAGTGCGCCCGTAAATTTTTTGCCAATATCACTTCAAGCCAGGTGACGTATGGCGTGGTAGACGGGTACGGGAAGTTGATGGATCTGGTTGGTTTGACTGAACCGACAGTGTAAAAAGCAGCCAAAAAAAAGCGCCTGATTTTTAATCAGGCGCTTTTTAAGTATTGGTGGGACCTGCGGGGGTCGAACCCACGACAAACGGATTAAAAGTCCGCTGCTCTACCAACTGAGCTAAGGTCCCATTTACCAAGGATGCACATCAAATACGGTGTATTTAACATTCCCGGTTTGTACTGCGGTTGAAAGCAGACAAGCCTCAAATTATAGCGTGGTTTTGGGCTGCTTTGCAAAAGCTTGAGATGCAATTTTGTCCAGCAACCAACCCGCAGCACAAATACCAAAGGTAGCGGTCACGCTGACGACGGAACCGTAGCCGTGGCAGTTCAGGCTGCTGTCGCTTGTTACTTGGCTTTCTTCGCTTTGCGTGCCGTCAGGTGCCGCTTCCAGGGCAGTTGCAGGCCGCATCACCGACTCGCGGCTGAACACGCCATGTATGCCTATCTTGCCCTGCCTTGCCGCGCCCTGCTCTTTGCGCAGCCGGTAGCGCAATTGGGCCAGCAAAGGGTCATGTGTGGTGAGCGCCAAGTCATCAATTTCAACTTTATGCGCATGGCGCTTTCCGCCCGCTGCGCCTACCGTAATAAAGTTGACTTTGTTTTGAAGTGCCCAAGCGGCCATGGCGGTTTTGGCTTTGACCTGATCGCAAGCGTCGAGAACTGCGAGCGACGGGTCAGTTTGCAAATCGAGCTGCGCAATGCCAGGCCAGTTGCCTGCATCCACAAACTCTTCAACACAGCGTACATCGCAGGAGGGGTTGATATGGGCGATGCGCTGACGCATGGCCTCGACTTTGGACTGGCCCAGCGTGGTGCTGAGTGCATGAATCTGGCGGTTGATGTTGGACTCGGCAATGTGGTCAAGATCAATCAGGGTCAAGCGGGCCACGCCGCTGCGCGCCAGCGCTTCTGCGGCCCACGAACCCACGCCGCCTATGCCGGCCACCACCACGTGTGCTGCGCGAATCTTTGCCGCCCCCTCAGTACCGTAAAGACGGGCCAGACCGCCAAAGCGGCGCTCAAGGTCAGCCGCTTCAAGCATTAAATGCTTTTTTCCAAGCGCCAAACCTGGTATTTCAAAGCGACAACTGCCCCTGCAACGATAGCGGCCACGGCCACGATGCTGGTGGCGCTTAACGTCGACAAGCCAGACAAGCCCTGCCCAACAGTGCAGCCCATGGCCGCAACGCCGCCTACGCCCATCAGCGTAGCGCCAACCAGGTGGTTGGCGGTGTCTTCAGCGTCCCGAAAGCCCTCCCAACGAAAGCTGCGGGTAGCAACCGAATAAACGGCAGACCCAGCCACCACACCAAACACCGAAACGATGCCAATCGTCAGCACCTTCGCTTTGTCACTGAAAAACATCAACCAGTCAATGGTGTAGGCCATGGGCGACACAAAGCTCAAGGCCTCCATACGCCCGGAGTTGGTGGCTAAAAATGCCTCTTGCAATGTTTCAGGGTGTTCAGGCGTATAACCCAGACGGCCGCTGACCCACCACATGGCGACGATGATGGCACCCAGGCCCAGGCCAGCAAGCAGATTGTCAAACCGCACAAAATCACGACCCAGAAGCGCCCAGATGATCAGCCCCAAGCCAAGCACCAGTGCCAAAATCAGCCCGGCGCCTGCGCTGCTCAAGCCAACTGCGCCGCCCAGCCAATTGGATAGTGCGGCATTGCTTGCAAACTCGACGGCCACACGGTCAACCGTAGCCACACGCAGCACGGCAGTGATACCTTTAAGTGTGGCAAACGCGGCCACGCCCATCACAACAAACACAACCACTGATTTTAGGTT
This sequence comes from Polaromonas sp., assembly GCA_043781295.1. GTDB lineage: Bacteria > Pseudomonadota > Gammaproteobacteria > Burkholderiales > Burkholderiaceae_C > Polaromonas. The sequence continues at coordinate 5,930 of JAYWBS010000172.1, read as the reverse complement.
ACCGCCACCGATACGCACCAGCGTTTTGCTGCCGCAGCCCGATGCCAGCACCATGCCAAAGCCAAATAAAAGACCGCCGACGAGTGCTGACAGCCAGATAAAACGGCTGGACGCATACAGCGTTTTAGCCGGGTCAATCAACCCGGCCGCAGCCAGCGTGTAAAACCCCATCATGGCCAAGCCAACTGCCATGCCCCACTGCCGCATGCGCGTCCAGTCGCCCATATTGACAATGTCGCTAACGGCACCCATGGTGCAAAAGTGCGTGCGTTGTGCAATGGCACCAAACAGCACCGACAAAATAAAAGCGGCCCACAGAACTTGCGTTGTGAGGGCCTTGAGTGTTGAGATGTCCATGCCCTGATTTTAAGGCTATGGCAGGTGTGCTACTTGAGCTTTGTCAAACGGTCTTTGGCGACAGAGGCAGCCTCAGACTGCGGATACACCTTGATCAGGTCAGTCAAGGTTTTACGCGCAGATGCTGTGTCTCTTAATTCGATTTGACAGTTGGCGATAGACAGCGCAGCTTCAGGCGCGCGCAAATGATCGGGAGCGACCCCAACGACGGATTTGAAATTGGTAATGGCTTCACGGTAAGAGCGCAGCGCGTATTGGGCGTTTGCCAACCAAAACAATGCCGATGGGCGATAGCCGGTTTCAGGATAACGTTTAAAAAATTCTAAGAAAGCAGTTTGCGCAGGCGCAAACTCACCTTTTCGCAAGGTGGCCAGCGCTGCATCAAAATCGCGAATCTCGCCAGGGCCGGCTACAAACTCTTTGCCGTCTACGGTTACTTTTGAAGGCTCAAACTTTCGCAAACGGTCATCCACACCTTGCGTCATGTCCTTTTGTTTGCGCTGCATATCTGCCACGTCGCGGGCCAATTGCTCATCTTGCCCGCGCAGCTTTGCCAAATCGGCACGCAGGGTTTCCAGCTGGTTGGATAATTCCAGGATGCTGCGGCGCAACTGGGCATTGTCGTCGTTGGCCTTTCTTAAATCCTCGGCATTTCGCTGTTGCTGCGCATCCACCTTTTGCCGCAAGTCAAGAATGGCTCTACGCGCCTCGTCATCATCAAACAAGGCGGCATGCGCATTTAACGCCAGCAGGCCCAGAGCTGCATTAGCGAGAACAGTGCGAAAAATTCTTGAAAGATTCATGGTTGTATTTGAAAGTGCTTCAGTTAACGGTAGTTCAGCTCGGCACGGCGGTTTTTAGCCAGTGACTCTTCATCCGATCCACTGGCTGCTGGCTTTTCCTTACCAAAGCTTACCGCTTCAACCTGTGCGTCTGTCACGCCCAGCAGGCCTAACGCACGGCGTACCGCTTCAGCACGCTTTTGGCCCAGGGCCAGGTTGTATTCGCGGCCACCACGTTCGTCAGTATGGCCTTCAACTGCCAGCTTGCGTGTTTTGTTGGCGGCCATGTAACGGGCATGAGCCTCGACCGCAGACTGAAATTCAGGTTTGATGGTGAAGCTGTCGTAGTCAAAGTAAATGATCTTGGCCACGCCTGTTGGGCCACCAGCGCCAAGACCACTACCAAAAATTTCAACCGGGGCCACGCCCTTGCTTGCAGCATCACCCGTATTGGCTGGTGGTGTAACAGCTGTGCCCGTCCGGTTTTCTACTGGTACATCATCGAGCTTGACGGTCGAGCCGCAAGCTACCAGCGCAGCCGATATAGTGAGGGCGGAGAGGATGGAAAAGAAGACACGTCTCATGAATTACCCCTGCTAAAAATTATGAAAATGAAAAATTGATGCTGACTGAAATTTGCTGCAATGGATGTAGGGCAATATGACCGAATAGCGTGCGTATTAATGCAAAAAATGCTGACCCTAACGTGAGAAAGGACTCCAGTCGGGCTCACGGATGTCACCGCTGGCACCTGCCAGCCTGGCCTTTATTTTGCCGTCAAGCGTGGTTGTCATGAGCGCTTCACGCCCTTGCTGCTGCGTAGCGTAAACAATCAGACGGCTGTTAGGAGCAAAGCTCGGGCTTTCATCGGCGCTGGTGTCGGTGATTTGGCTCACTGCGCCACCAGCCAGTTCCATCACCTGTAGCTTGAAAGCGCCACCCACCCGTGAAACATAGGCCAGGTACTTGCCATCAGGGCTAATGGCTGGCGATATGTTGTAGTTGCCCGTAAAAGTGACGCGCTCAACGTTGCTGCCAGAGGCTCCCATGCGGTAAATTTGAGGTGCACCACCTCGGTCACTGACAAAGTAAATGCTCTTACCATCTGGTGAAAACGCGGGTTCTGTGTCGATACTTGAAGACTGGGTCAGGCGCCGTGGCTCACCGCCGTTGGCATCAATGGTATACAACTGAGAGCCACCATCACGGCTCAGAGTAGCCACAATTTGCCGTCCATCTGGTGACCAGGCGGGCGCACTGTTGGAGCCGCGAAAATTGGCCAGCAATCGGCGCTTGCCACTGGCTACATCATGGGCATAAATGACGGGCTTGCGCGACTCAAACGACACGTAAGCCAACTGCGAACCGTTAGGCGACCAGGCGGGGGAAATAATCGGCTCAGGGCTGGTAAGGGCGGATTGCGCGTTTTCGCCGTCTGCGTCAGCCACCCATAGCGTGAAGCGCTGGCTGGCCTTGGTGACATAAGCGATACGGGTGGAAAAAATCCCTTTTTCGCCGGTGAGTTTTTCATAAACAAAGTCTGAAACTCGATGTGCCGAAAGCCGCAGATCCGCAGCGGTTGCCGCATAGCTTTGGCCGCCGAGGTCTTGGCCGCGTACCACGTCCCAAAGCCGCAACCGAACATCAAAACGGCCATCAGCCAGAGGCGTCACACTGCCTGTTACCAGTGAATCTGCGCCTTTTTGCTTCCATAACGCAAGGTCGGGACGGGTGCTCTCGTCAATCGCTACGCCTGCGGTATCGACGGCGCGAAACACGCCACTGCGTTCCAGGTCGGCCTTGACGATGGCGCCCATTTTTTGCGGTGCTTGCGCTTCCCCACGAAAACTAGCGACAGCAATTGGCATTTGCGTCAAGCCGACACCCGACACTTCCACCCTGAACTGGGCTTGGGCGGACAGAGCCAGAGGCAGCGTGCCGACCGCCAGCAGCTTGACAAGGGTGCGGCGATGAAATGATGGGGTCATGTTTTAAAGAAAAATGAAGGGAAAGAGTTAAAGAGTATTTTCATATAAACCTAAAGGGGGTTGACCTCGCCTGCTGCATTGGGTTCAATTTGATGGATGCCTTTTTCAGCCAGCACCACACTGGTTTTCATGCGATCCAAAACTTTTTGTTTATTAATGGACGCTTGATTGCGTTGCTGTTCGCGATGCCACAAGTGATAAACCTCGGTCGCCCAAAACCCGTTTTTGCGCCGAATACCAGCATGGCTAAGGCGCAACACCAAGTCTGCATCCTCATGGCCCCAGCCCTCAAAAGTTTCATCAAAACCATTAATGGCTACGAAGTCTTCACGCCATACGGCCAAATTGCAGCTTCGTATGCCTTGCCATCTGAAACCCGGTTTTACCCTGAATAAGGACTTCGGCCAGCCCAACATATGCAACAGTTTGTTGCTGTCACCCTTGAGCCTTGCCTTTGACCAGAAAATAAATGACTGGTCCAGTAGATCAATTTCCTGGTGGACCACGCTAGCGGTCAGGCGTTCACTGAGCAAGACGCGGCTGCCATTGACGAAACAGTCTTTTTCAGCAAGTCGGGTATGCGCCTTCACAAACGATGGGCCAGGGACACAATCGCCATCGAGAAAAACCAGATAGTCACCTGCTGCATGGAACGCACCCAGGTTGCGTGCCCTGGCGGCAGTAAATCCAGTGTCAGGATGCCAAACATGGCGAACCGGGCAATGGAAGGCAGGACATTTTTGACGCAGTAAATTCACCTGCATGGGGTTTGACCCATCGTCAGCTATTAGCACCTCGTGATCTTCGCCGCATTGCTTGGCGAGTGAACGCAGCACCGCCAGTAAAGCATCAGCACGGTTGTATGTCAGAACAATGAAGCTGATCTTCATTTAGGCTGATTTTTCTGCTGCAAGGCCAACCAAAGCTTCAAGTACCGGTAGTAGGTACCTTCGGCGTTGGAGATGGCCAGTATCAAGCCCATACGCCCGTCTAAAAAGCCAAATCGAAGCACATAGGTGCGAAAAAATGCCCACAGCCCGTGCCCTATGGCTTTGCCTGGTGATGATTTTTTACCGCGCTGAAATAAAACTTGCGCCCCAGCCGTCGAATAACGATTGGCTTTGTCCAGCACCGCCTCAAAACTGGTAAAACTTTCATGCAGCAAATGCGCATTCAACCGCCCCACAGGATGCAAGGTAATGAGCTTTTCATGAACAAGATCGCTGGAAAAACTGGCGGCATCGCGCTTGAACAAGCGCGTGATACGGTCAGGGTACCAGCCAGAGTGGCGCATGTACTGGCCGCAGTAGCTGGATAGCCGCAGGAAGCTGTACACACCAAACTGAGGGTTCGCGAGCGCAGATTTGATCTCAAGCTGCAACTCGGGTGTCAATCTTTCATCCGCATCGATAGACAGTACCCAGTCACAACGTGCCAACGCTAGTGCACGATTCTTTTGTACACCAAAGCCAGGCCAGTCGCTGCTTTCAGATACCTCGGCACCCAATTGCCTGGCCAAGTCGCCAGTACCGTCGCTGCTGCACGCATCCAGCACCACGATCTGGTCCGCAAACAAGACCGATTGCAGACAGGCCTCGATGTTAGGGGCCTCATTTTTTGTAATCACAATGACGGACAGGCTGGCCAACTGCTACCTTTTGAAATAGGGTTTAAAAATACAAAGAGGTTTGGCATGTTCCAAAAGCTGGCAAAGCATATCAGAGCGCGTAAACGTGGTCGGAGTAAAACGCACAATGGCGATGGCTGATAATAAAGATTGTTACGTTGACGCTTTCAGCAAATACTTTCCACTTGAAAAAACTCAATTTCAGACTTCTATTGATCTGCTTCCTCGCAGCTTCAGTAGGCTTGCCAATTGCACTTGTCAGCATCGCCAAGTTGCTACTGCTGCTTGGTGGTATTGCCACTTTATTAAAAAGTCACTCTTGGGTGTCCAGCGCGACAGATTTTCGACAGTCGAAAACAACTTCTGCCGTGTTGCTAACGCTGTTTATTTTCGCTCTCAGCATCAGTTGGACTTCTGCAAATATATTTGACGCGTTGAGCTCATTAGGCAAATACGGCAAGCTTCTGATCATTCCCGTCATTCTTGTACTGATCAAAAACCGCAAAGAAGCCCTGGTGGCTTTGGCGGCATTTGCTGCCACCCAGTTGTTTCTTCTGGCAAGCTCATCCATGCAGTACTTACATATCCCCGTGCCATGGGCCATATCTAAAGTAGCAGTTACTCAAAATGCGACTTTTTCAAGTTATCTCGATCAAGGAATTATGAATGCAGTTTTTGCTGGCGTTTGCTGGCATCTGCGGGCATACATACCAGGTCGATTTGGCAGGCACCTTGCGGTTGGTGCAGCGGCAATAGCGTTATTTAATGTTTTCTTTGTATTTCAAGGTAGAAGTGGTCATGCCGTAGCGATCTTGTTAATGTCATTGGCAATTATGTGGGAGCTACCGAAGCGTTACAGAATCAGCGTTGTACTGTTCCCAGTCATGTTGTTGTTCTCCATCTCGCTAATTTCTCCCAAAGTCAAGGAGCGCCTTGCTCGGCTAGATAATGAGATTCAACTTTCCTCGTTTGGAGAAGGCGGAAGTATCGTCTCAGGTACATCTTCAGGAATACGTCTGCATTTATGGCATCGGGGATTGCAATCAATTGAACAGAGCCCGCTTGCTGGTTCGGGGGTTGGAAGCTGGAACAGCGAATTTAACCGACTGGAACACGCCCAGAATCCAAAGCACAAAGACATCCCGCCGTTGGGTAATCCGCACCAGGAATATCTGC
>JAYWBS010000171.1:0-12332 GCA_043781295.1 Polaromonas sp. | reverse complement strand
GCGCAAGCCATGCTCAAAGCTGCGGAATTGGGTTGGGGCGGCAACAGTTCGTCGTTCCGGCAGATATTTATTTCCCAGATGCTGCATGACGCATCAGCAGAGCAGCAACGCGCAGTTGACGAAGCCCAGCGGCTGACCATTTCGGGCGCGAACGCCGTGCGCTTTATCAAGGAAGTCTTCGAAATCGATGCCCGCGACGCGGCACCGAAGATCCAATGTCCAACGCTGGTGTTTCACGCCAAAGAAGATCCCTGTTTCCCGTTTGAAGAGGGACGCCTGCTCGCATCGCTGATTCCCAACGCGCGCTTCGTTCCGCTTGCAAGCAAGAACCACCTGCCGTTCGAGACCGAAGCAGCGTGGCCCGTGTTCCTGTCCGAGCTTCGCGCATTTTTGCCTGCGCCCCGCCCGGGATCAGAACTGCGCGATGCAGATGCGCGCGCGACGGGCAAGCCGCCGCTGACACTGCGGCAAATCGAAGTCCTGAACGAAGTCGGGCTAGGCCAGACCGACAAACAGATCGCGCGAAAGCTTTCCCTGAGCCCGCGGACGGTGGAAATGCACGTTGCGAACGCACTTGCCGCATTGAAATGCCGCACACGCTCCGAGGCCGTACGGCGTGCAATTGAACTCAATCTGACCACCCTCAGCGCCCGGATACGGTAGCCTGCTACCGTAGTCCAGACCTGCCGCTGCGGTAATTTACCGGCTGGCCTTCAGCATCTTCTTGCCGCATACTTCCTTAGCACCGTCAGCACATCCGTGCGAGCGTCGTGTTAAAGGAGTCATCGAAAATGGGCAGACTGGTATGTGTGGTTTACGGCTTGATCGCTTACGTCGTTTTTCTGGCGTCGTTTCTGTATGCCATTGGTTTCGTCGGCAATTGGCTGGTTCCGAAATCGATTGATTCACCGGGTATTTCAGTGCCGACGGTGTCGCTGCTGGTCAACGCATTGTTGCTCGGGCTGTTCGCGATTCAGCACAGTGTGATGGCAAGGCCGGGCTTCAAGGCTGCGTGGACAAAGATCGTCCCGAAGAGCATCGAGCGCAGCACTTACGTGCTTATCTCAAGCTTGCTACTGTTTCTGCTCTTCTGGCAATGGCGCCCGATGACAGCCACCGTTTGGGATGTCACGACGAACCCCATGCGCACGGCCCTGCAGGGTCTTCACTGGATGGGCTGGCTGGTCGTGCTGCTGTCATCGTTCATGATCAGTCACTGGGATCTCTTCGGCCTGCGACAAGTTTTTCTGCACCTGCAGAGCAAGGTTTATAGCCCGCTGGCGTTTAATACACCGGCCCTCTACCGACTTGTCCGGCATCCACTCATGCTTGGCTTCATCATCGCTTTCTGGGCGACACCAACCATGTCTCAGGGACACCTCTTCTTTGCAATAGCCAACACTGTCTATATTTTGGTCGCGCTCCAGTTTGAAGAGCGAGATCTGGTTGACGCAATCGGAAGCGCCTATGCCGACTATAAAAAGAGGGTCCCCATGCTTCTCCCGTGGCCTCGTTCGGGGGGCAAAAGTAACTTGCCCTCAGAGGAGATGAAATGACCCGCTTGTATGAGACTGGTCGCTTGTTTTTCGGTGGCAAATCGGCATCCTTCGAAAAGAAACTGAAATCATGATTGAACATCCCCAAGGTACGGTTGAGTATCAGGAAAGCGGCCATGGCGAAACCGTCGTTTTTGTGCCGGGTTCGTTCTCTGCAGGGTCTTCATGGCGCAACATGACTACGCCCCTGTCTGAACGCTTTCGCACCATCACCACCAGTTTGTCTGGCTATGGAAAAACGCAGGAGCGGCGCAGGCCTGGGAGCGCCCACATGGAGGATGAAATGGATGTGCTCGAAGCGGTTTTGAAAAGAGCTGACACGCCCGTGCACCTGGTGGCTCATTCCTTTGGTGCATGGATCGCCTTGGCTTTGGCCATGCGTCGCACGCCCAAGCTACTGAGCATGACCCTGTTGGAACCAACGGCCTTCCAGCTGCTGGGTTTGCGCGGAGAGTCCGCTTTGAGCCAGGAGGTCGATGCCATGACAGATCGTTACATGACTGAATGGAAGATCGGAAATCAGCAGGCAGTGCGTCATGTCATCGATTTTTATGGCAATGCCGGAACTTTTGATGGCTATCCCCCTGCGGTACAGGAAAAGCTGATTAGCCAGACCCCAACCAATATCCTTGACTGGAAGTCTGGCTATGCAGATTCCACCAAACTTGCAGACCTTGCCGCCGTGAAAGTACCTACACTTGTTGTGTGCGGGAGGGCTAGCCATAAGGCGATGCAGAGGTGCAACCAGCTGCTCGTTGACCACCTGCCTCAGGCGAAAATCATGATGCTGGAAGGTGCAAACCATTTCATGATTGCAAGCCATGCGTCGGACTTGACGCACGCAATAGAACGACACATCCGCGCAGTGGGACTTGACTGACGAGCACAACCATACCGAGATGCCAGGTAACAAAAGCCCGACCGGTGAAGGTTCAAGCATTGCACTAAGGTTTGAAAATCGGCTATTTGCGCACTGGCGGCAAAGTTAAAGCCGTATGCTCGCTCATTTTTTAATAGCTGCTTGCGCCCGAATCCATTGGGCTACAGGCTTAAATGACCCCTAAAATCGGCATTTTCAGGCCTTTTTTCGGCATAAATCCCCTTTAAATTCGGCAAAGCTCTCTATTTGGCCCGGTTTTAGGGGTTTTAAAAGACCTTTGAGGTAGCAATTCTAGGGAAAACCCTTATATTGTCTGTATGGTTAAACCCGGACTATTGTTAAAAGCCTCATTGGGCGCAGGCATGAAGTTTTTTCGCCCACCCGCGCAGGAGATCACACGTCATGACGAATTGCCTTCTGTCTCAATTTACGCCGCTCCCGTGATGGTGCCCATCCGCTCTATCGGCCCCAGCCATGGCGAGCGCATTGCCGCGCACTTGCTGGCGCTTGAGCCGCATGACCGCTATTTGCGCTTTGGCTATGCCGCCAACGATGAGCAGGTCAGGCGCTACGTGGCAGGCCTGAATTTTGAGCGCGATGAGATTTTTGGCATCTACAACCGCAAGCTGGAGCTGATTGCCATGGCGCACCTGGCGTATTCAACTGACCCGCAGCTTCAAAGCTGCGCCGAGTTTGGCGTGTCGGTGCTCAAGACGGCGCGTGGCCGTGGCTACGGTTCGCGCCTGTTTGACCGGGCCGTGATGCACGCACGCAATGACGGCGTTGACATGATGTTTATCCACGCGCTGAGTGAAAACACCACCATGCTGAACATCGCCCGCAAAGCCGGGGCTGTGATTGAGCGCGATGGCAGTGAAAGCGAAGCGCACTTGCTGCTGCCACCCGCTGACCTTGACTCACGCGTGACCGAAATGCTGGAAGAGCAAATCGCCCAGACCGACTATCGCCTGAAAGTGCAGGCCAAGCAGTTCTGGCAGTTTTTGACCGCAGTGCAGAATATTCGGCGCGGCGTACAGGGTGCGCGCGATCATTCGGCTATGTAGCGGGGCCTGTTAGCGCGGTTAAAGAACTGCGCTATCCTTATGCGCTTAGTAACTACCGAACACACTGTGTCCGACAACCCTCCCAGTTACCCGTCTAACAAGGCTTCAAAAAACGAAGCCAAACACGAAGACAAGCGCGGCTTTTTGCAAAAGCTGGCTGAAATGCTTCACCCCGGTCCTGACTCCAAAGACGAGCTGATCGAAACCCTGGTCGAAGCGCAAGACAACGACGTTATCGGTGCGCAAAGCCGCGAAATGCTGGAGGGCGTGATCCGCATGGCCGACATGACGGCGGGCGATGTGATGGTGGCCGCACCGCGGATGGACCTGGTCAACATCGACGCCCCGTTTGACGAGCTGCTGCACCTGATCATCGACACCGCGCACTCGCGCTTTCCGGTGTATGAGGGCGAAAAAGAAAATATCATCGGCATTTTGATGGCCAAGGACTTGCTGAAGTTGCAGCGTGCGCCAGAGCTGAACATCAAAGCCCTTTTACGCCCCGCCGTCTTTGTGCCTGAGAGCAAAGGCCTGAACGATTTGCTGCGCGAGTTCAGAGGCACCAGAAACCACCTGGCGATTGTGATTGACGAGTTTGGCCGCGTCGCGGGCCTGATCACGATTGAAGACGTGCTGGAGCAAATCGTCGGCGAGATTGAAGACGAGTTTGACATCGCCGAAGACGATGGTGATATTTTTGGCCTGCCTGACCGCAGCTTTCGCGTCAGTGGCGACACATCGATAGAGCGGGTCAGCGAAGCGTTTGGCGTTGACTTGCAAGATGCCGACTTTGACACCATAGGCGGCCTGGTCGCCCACCGCATGGGCCACGTGCCCAAGCGCGGCGAGGGCTTTGCGCTGCACGGCCTTCAGTTCACGGTGCTGCACACCAAGGGCGGCGCGGTGAAGTGGTTCAAGGTGGCACCCGTGGGTGTGCAAACCAGTCTTGATTTGACTTGAATTGATGGCGCGGTTTTTCAATCGCCAGTTTGCTATTGTTTTAATAGCGGGCTGCTTTCACGCCTTCAGTATGGCTTGGCCTTTTGACTTTTTATTGCCGCATGGCCAGGCGGTTTGGTGGCTGCAGCTTGTGGCTATGGCCATGCTGGCGTGGCAGCTTGATGCTGCCGTGACAAAAAAACAAGCCGCGTGGGTGGGCTGGCTGTTTGCCACTGTCATGCAGGTGGCGACCTGGTGGTGGCTGTTTATATCGCTGCACACCTATGGCGGTCTGGCCGCGCCGCTTGCAGTGATGGCCATCGTGGGGCTGGCGGCTTTTTTAGCGCTTTATTACGCTGCGGTTTGTGCGCTGTTTGTGGCTATCGCGCCCGTCCATCGGGCGGGACGTGCTATTTTATTTGCAGCGCTGTGGTTGCTGGCCGAGCTGGGCCGGGTGGCGCTGTTCACGGGCTTCCCGTGGGGTGAAGGGGGCTATGCGCAACTCGATGGACCATTTGTGGGTCTGGCGGCGTTGGTGGGTGTGCATGGTTTGACTTTCGGTGCGGCAATGCTTGCCTATGGCTTGACGCGAATCAGATTTACGACTGAATATACGGGTGTACTTTTGAAAGTCTCCGTTATGTTTGGAGCCATGCTTGTTGGTTTGCTCGTTTTGGCTGGCCGAAACTTCACTTCGCAGTACAGCGCCCCCATCCCCAACGTCATGACCGTCACCCTCCTGCAAGGCAACATCGCCCAAGACGAAAAGTTCCAGCCCAGCGGCGGCATACCAGACGCACTCAAGTGGTATCAATCGCAACTTCTCGCTGCCAGCACATCGCTCGTCGTCACGCCTGAAACCGCCATACCGCTGCTACCCAACCAGTTGCCCGAAGGCTATCTGGATGCGTTGCTCAATCGCTTTGTAAAACCCGCACCAGGCCTGCCCCAAACCGCTGCGTTGATTGGCATTCCGCTGGGTAACAGCCAGCAGGGTTACACCAACTCGGCCATAGCGTTAAAACCAAGCAGCACCAACACCGTTTACCAATACGACAAGCACCACCTGGTGCCGTTTGGCGAGTTCGTACATCCGCTTTTCAAATGGTATTTAGCCATCGTCAACATCCCGCTGGCAGACTTCAACAGCGGCGCTGTCAGCCAGCCATCATTCGACTGGCAAGGCCAGCGCATCGCACCCAACATTTGTTATGAAGACCTGTTTGGTGAAGAGCTCGCCGCCCGGTTTATTGATCCAGCCACAGCGCCCACGATGATGGTCAACATCAGCAACATCGCCTGGTTTGGCAACAGCATCGCGATTGACCAGCACCTGAACATCTCCCGCATGCGCACCATTGAGTTTGAACGACCCATGGTGCGCGCCACCAACACGGGCGCCACCGCCATCATCGACCACACAGGCCGCGTTACCCATTTACTGCCGCGCCACATACGCGGCGTGCTGACAGGCAGCGTTGAAGGCCGCAGCGGCATCACGCCCTATGCCTGGTGGGCGGCACGCTTTGGGCTATGGCCATGGTGGGTGTTGATTTTTGCTATGATTTTAGTAGCTTCTTGCGCCCGATTCTATTGGGCTAAAGGCCGATTTGATAGGTAAAAACGGCCTTTTTAGCGTAAAAATGCATATAAAATGGCGCAGGGTGCTTCTGGAAATTCAGATTTTAGTTACGACATAACTTGGGTACAAGTTAGTCTTCACTGCAACTGCGTTGTCAGGATGAAGTGCAAGGCGCCCGGAGCGCAGGACACCGGAATGCACTCATGTGCATGAGGATTCCGAGCACCGCGCAACGCCGCAATTCGCCCGAAAAATGAATTTACAGAAGTACCCTGAATGCTAAGTTTTCAAGACATCATCCTCACCCTGCAAGGCTATTGGGCCAAACAGGGCTGCGCACTGCTCCAGCCATACGACATGGAAGTCGGCGCCGGCACATCGCACACCGCCACCTTCCTGCGCGCCCTTGGCCCTGAGCCGTGGAAGGCCGCCTACGTGCAGCCCAGCCGCCGCCCCAAAGACGGCCGCTACGGCGAAAACCCGAATCGCTTGCAACATTACTACCAGTACCAGGTCGTGCTGAAACCCGCACCCGCCAACATTCTGGAGCTGTATTTAGGTTCACTTGAGGCGCTGGGTTTTGATTTGAAGCAAAACGACATTCGCTTTGTAGAAGACGATTGGGAAAACCCAACGCTGGGCGCGTGGGGCCTGGGCTGGGAGGTCTGGCTCAACGGCATGGAAGTCACCCAGTTCACCTACTTCCAGCAAGTCGGCGGCATTGACTGCAAGCCCATCACAGGCGAGATCACCTACGGCCTGGAACGCCTGGCCATGTACCTGCAAGGGGTGGACAACGTTTATAACCTCAAGTGGACGGAAGAACTCAGTTATGGCGACGTGTACAAGCAAAACGAAGTTGAACAATCGACGTATAACTTTGAACATTCAGACGCAGACTTTTTGTTTGCCGCATTCACTGCGCATGAAAAGCAGGCCAAGCACTTGATTGAAGCGCAACTGGCGCTGCCCGCCTACGAACAAGTTTTAAAAGCCGCCCACAGCTTTAATTTGCTCGATGCACGCGGCGCGATCAGCGTCACAGAACGCGCCGCCTACATCGGCCGCATCCGCAACCTGGCACGCGCCGTGGCGCAAAGCTATTACGAGAGCCGTGAACGCCTGGGTTTCCCCATGGCTCCGCGTGAGTGGGTGGAGCAGATGGTGAAGAAGGCTGCTTGAATTCAATTAGAATGTAGATACACGGCTCTACACGAGCTGACATAGGCGGCATCATGGGTAAACGCGATTTAACAGACATTGACGCATTGGACTTGAATGTTGGCCGTTGGGGCAACAGCTTGGCTGTGCGCTTGCCGATTGAATTGGCACGGCAATTGGGTATTGTTGAGGGCTCAACGCTTCATGCTACCCGTGAAAAAGACAACAGTTTGCGCTTGTCCGCCAGCCCAGCCAAGAAGGTCATGACCCAGGCTGAGTGGTTAATTACAGCGAAAAAACACTTGGCGACCATGCCCAGATCAGAATCCGTCATTCGCGAAATGCGTGACGACGCACGCTACTAACGTATCGCTGTCTCTTTTGAGCCGTATGCCGAAAAAGTCTTATACGTATGTCGACACGAGTGTGTGGTGCGCCTATTGTTTTAATGAAAAAAACAGTGAGCGCGCCATTGACTGGCTAGGCAATGCCGATTTGTCTTTGGTGGGGACATCCTGGTGGACTGAAACTGAGTTTGCCAGTGCCTTGGGCATACAGTGCCGAAAGAAGGCGCTAACTTCCCACCAGGCACGTCTGGCACATGATCGGTTTACAGACCTGCTGGATATGGTGACTCGATTAAATGTACTGGAACAAGATTATTTGTTAGCAAGCGAATACTGCATGGACTCTGCACATGGCTTACGTGGAGGCGATGCGCTTCATCTTGCAATTGCGCAGCGCCATGGCTGCACGATGGTCGCAACACTTGACAAAGACATGCAGGCAAACGCCAAGCGTCTGGGCTTGAAATTGATTGAATTGAAATGACAACAAAGAATTTATTGGTCGAACTGTTTGTAGAAGAATTGCCGCCCAAGGCTTTGAAAAAACTCGGTGATGCGTTTGCAGGTGTGTTGTATGAAGTGCTCAAGGCGCAGGGGCTTACGTCGTCTGATCATGCGGCTGATTCTGTTTTGACCTCGTTCGCATCCCCGCGCCGCCTGGCTGCGCATGTAACTTATGTTTTGCCGCAAGCTGCAGACAAAGCGGTGTCGCAAAAGCTGATGCCAGTGGCTGTGGGGCTGGATGCGTCTGGCAATGCCACGCCTGCCTTGTTGAAAAAGCTGGCAGCGCTCGGGGCTGATGCATCAAGTGTCGCGGGTTTGAAGCGCGCGCCTGACGGCAAGGCCGAAGCGCTGTTTTATGACAGGCAGGTCTTAGGCGCAACGCTGGCCGAAGGCCTGCAAAAGGCCTTGCTTGACGCGATTGCCAAATTGCCGATTCCTAAAGTCATGACCTACCAACTGGCCGATGGCTGGAGCGACGTGAAATTTGTGCGGCCTGCGCACGGCCTGGTGGCCCTGCATGGCAGCGATGTGGTGGCGATTGAGGCGCTGGGCTTGAAGGCTGGCAACACCACCCATGGTCATCGGTTTGAAGCATTGGTTGACCCGGTGGTTTTGCAGCATGCCGACAGTTATGCCGAATGCCTAGCAAAAGACGGTGCAGTGATTGCCAGCTTTGCCGAACGGCGCGCCGAAATCGTTCGCCAGTTGGCAGCGGCTGCCACCAAAATCGGCGGCGGTGTGACAGTCATTGACGACGACGCGCTACTAGATGAAGTCACCGCGCTGGTTGAGCGGCCCAATGTGCTGGTGTGCGAGTTTGAAAAAGAATTTCTGGACGTACCGCAAGAGTGTTTGATTCTGACCATGAAGGCGAATCAAAAATACTTTCCGCTGCTCGACATAAGTGGCAAGCTGACGAATAAGTTTTTGGTCGTCAGCAACATCAGCCCTAAAGATGCGAGCTTTGTCATCGGCGGCAACGAGCGCGTGGTGCGCCCGCGTTTAGCGGATGCCAAGTTCTTTTTTGACCAGGATCGCAAGAAAACTTTGCAGTCGCGGGTTGAGGGCTTGGGCAAGGTGGTTTATCACAACAAGCTAGGGTCGCAGGGCGAGCGGGTTGAGCGGGTACGGGCGATTGCCAAAGCAATTGGCCAGCAGCTTGGCGGTGATGTTTTAGCGAAGAAAGCTGATCAAGCCGCGCAATTGGCCAAGACCGACCTCGTCACCGACAAGGTGGGCGAGTTCCCGGAACTGCAAGGCACGATGGGCCGCTATTACGCACTTAACGATGGTTTGAGTGCTGACGTCGCCGACGCCATTGAAGACCACTACAAACCGCGCTTTGCAGGCGACGTGTTGCCGCGCAATGACGTGGGTGTGGTGGTGGCGCTTGCAGATAAGCTGGAGACGTTGGCGGGCCTTTTCGGAATCGGGCAGCGTCCAACCGGCGACAAGGACCCATTTGCTTTGCGTCGTCATGCGCTGGGTGTAATTCGTATTCTTATCGAACGCCGATTGATGCTTTCGGTTAATGATTTGGTTAATGCCGCTTACGCTGCTTTCCCTCCGGGCTTTTCGGATGCAGGTACTGACGTAATCACGTTTATTGGCGAGCGGTTGGATGGATATTGCCGCGAAAAGGGATATTCAGTTGCCGAGGTTGACGCGGTAGTAGGCTCTGGTCGCTGGTTGGGAATTGCTTTGGTGCCTTTAATGCTTGACGCAGTCCGCACCTTCGCAGCCCTGCCCGAAGCCCCAGCCCTGGCAGCAGCCAACAAACGCATCAGCAACATTCTCAAAAAAGGCGATGCAGTTGACGCCCACGTCAGCGAAGTGCTGCTGACCGAACCCGCCGAAATCGCCTTGCACAAAGCCATGAGCGACGTCGTGCCCAAAGCCAACGCCCAGTTTGAATCAGGCGACTACACCGCATCACTTCAAACCCTTGCAGCGCTGCGTGTACCCGTCGATGACTTCTTCAACGGCGTGATGGTCAATGCCGATGATCTGGCTGTTCGCGCTAACCGCCTGGGTCTGCTCGCCACGCTGCACGCCGCCATGAATCGTGTTGCCGACTTATCAAAACTTGCCTGAAAGGTTAGTAACTATGGCTACCAGTGTTAAAAAAGTACCAGCGTTTCGGCGCTCTCGCCCGTCTTTGGCTGCGATCACTATTGAAGGATTCAAATCCATCAATTCAGAATGCCGCCTAGAGTTGGGTAGCCTAAATATTCTTGCTGGTGCCAATTCGGCAGGTAAATCAAGTTTTTTGCAGCCTTTGCTGCTTTTAAAGCAAACTGTTGAGGCTGCGTATGACCCAGGGCCACTGCTGATCGATGGCCCAAACGTCAAATTTACAGAGCTAGCTCAGATTTTTTCCAAGGTTGCGGGCGCAAAAAAACAACTGTCCATTGGTCTGTACGCCAGCGATGGTAGGGGTCTAAAACTGAGCTTTGGGATAGGCACCAACAAGCAGCTTCAAATTAAAGAAAACATCCACACTGACCGCAAAGGTAAATCTCAGATATTGACCGAGGGGCTGTCAGATGATGAGGTGAAAAAAATTGTTAAAGCCTCCGGATTTCCAAGCAGTAGCATGTTTACCCAACACGAAGCTTCCATTGGAAGAGATCGTGCTTTTCTCCGTTTGCAGTTCACCGCTGAGGATCGGACGTACATGTTTCCCGTGGGGATAGTGGACGGGTTTGGCGAGGATGTTGGAAGAAATATCATTCACGTTCCCGGTTTGAGGGGTAACCCTGAAAGAAGCTACAAAAAGACAGCAGTTGGCGGGAGCTTTCCTGGCACCCTTGATACCTACGTCGCTAGCATCGTTGCAAATTGGCAGGAGCACGATCATGAAAAGCTGGAGATATTAGGCAGGCAGCTTCTACAGTTGGGTCTTACCTGGAAGGTGACGTCCAAGAAAATTGACGATACCCGGGTTGAGCTACAGGTTGGACGCTTGCCAACGGCGGCTCAAGGTGGAGCTAGAGACCTGGTTAGTATTGCCGATGTTGGTTTTGGCGTATCCCAAGTGCTGCCAGTTTTAGTTGCTTTGTTGGTTGCTAAACCAGGCCAGATGGTCTACATCGAACAGCCTGAAACGCATTTACATCCAAAAGCGCAGCGCGCGCTAGCGGCTATATTTGCAGAGGCAGTTCAACGGCAGTCTGTAGTCATTGTCGAGACACACAGCTTGTTGTTCGTTCGAGCTATTCAAACCTTAGTCGCTCGTGGCGAAGTAGAAAAAGATGTCGTTAAGTTGCATTGGGTTGAGCGCGATGCGGTCGGACAGACGCAAGTAACTACTCGAAACTTAGATGAGTCGGGCGCTTACGGCGATTGGCCGCAGGATTTTGAGGCGACAGAAATGGCTGGCGAGCAGGACTATATTGAAGCAGCCGAGACGGCGCTCTTTAATCATGGCTAAGGTCTCCAGATTGCTTTCGGTTGATGCATCTGTTTTACGTGGAGCGGGAGATAAAGCTGGGCATTCGGTACACTGCACAAAAGTGCTGAATGCTATTCTCGAGATCTGCCACCGTGCTGCTTTTTGCATCGAAATCCAAAGTGAGTGGAACAAGCATCAATCACGAATAGCGACCAAATGGCGCGCATCCATGAATGCGCGAAAAAAGCTGATTCGCGTCGATATTCAGGTGCACGGGCAAAGAATTTCCGATCAAGTCAATAACCTTTTGCAAGCTTCAGCTGCGCAGCGAGCCGCTTTGAGAAAAGATGTGCATTTGCTTGCAGCGGCCGCCCACGCGGATCGAGTCATTGTGTCGGGTGATCACGCTTTAAAAGCCTTATGTGATCTCTACTTACAGGAACGTGTCGAATGGTTGTTGGTTTTACCGGGCAACGGCGCTACAGAGCGGCAGTTGACAATTGATCGATTGTCGGAATTATCAAGAGCACGACCTAACCCCAAATAATCCATGAAACTCGTCATCCTCGACCGCGACGGCACCATCAACTCTGACAGTGATGACTACGTGAAATCACCCGAAGAATGGCAGCCGTTGCCGGGTGCGCTGGAGGCGATTGCGCGGCTTAACCATGCGGGCTGGCATGTGGTGATTGCGTCCAACCAGTCGGGCCTGGGGCGCGGGCTGTTTGATGTGGGGTCGCTCAATGCCATGCACGCCAAAATGCACAAAATGCTGGCCGCTGTGGGCGGGCGGGTGGATGCGGTGTTTTATTGCCCACACAGCCCTGAAGAGCAATGCAATTGCCGCAAGCCCTTGCCGGGCTTGTTTGAGCAAATTGGCAGCCGCTTTGGTGTGCCGCTCA
>JAYWBS010000170.1:0-32616 GCA_043781295.1 Polaromonas sp. | reverse complement strand
TTGCTTGGCAACCATGACAGCACCGACAGCAGCAAACATAAAAAATAACGGGTAGTGATTAGCACTTAAGAAGTATCGCATCGATATGTGCAGATATTTTAGTGGATGGCTTACACCTGCTTATATGAATTCCTGATTTTGTCTAAAAAATCACATGCCCGCATTTTGTAAGGTACATCAGGCGAACACGCCCGCCGTGTCCTGCATGCGGCCAGAGACTTCCCCGAGTTGATGCAGCGTGTCGCCAAAAGCTATTTCCAGCTGGGTCAGCTTTTTGAAGTAATGACTGACGATGTATTCGTCGGTCACACCTATGCCGCCATGCAGTTGCACGGCATCCTGCCCGACTTTGCGCATGGACACGCCCAACTGGTATTTGGCCCGTGCCATGGCGGCTGAGCGCTCGGCAGCAGGCGCATTGAGCTTCATGCTGGCGTAGTAGCTCATCGAGCGAGCCAGCTCCAGCTGCATTTTCATGTCGGCCACGCGGTGGCGCAGCGCCTGAAAGCTGCTGATCAACACGCCAAACTGTTTGCGGGTGTTCATGTAGTCCACCGTCACCGCCATGGTTTGGTCCATCACGCCGACAGCTTCGGCGCAGGTGGCGGCTATGCCGATGTCGATCGCATGCGTCAGTGCGCTTGCACCGTCGGCTGTGATCAAGGTCGCCGATGCGTTGTTGAGCATGACTTCAGCGGCGCGTGCGCCGTCTTGTGTCAGGTAGCCCTTGGCGGTTACGCCCGCAGCCGTACGCTCAACCAGGAACAACGCAAGCTTGGCATCCACCATGGCCGGTACGATGAAGGCATCGGCATGGTCACCCGCAGGCACTATGCTTTTTGTAGCTGTTAGCGCCCATGTTTGTTGGGCTGGCGTTGCTTTTGCTTCACATTTTGTGAGGCTGTAACGGGCGCCGCGCTCTTGGTGAGCCAGTACCACCAGGGCTTCACCCGTGGCTATTTTGGGCAGCCAGTTTGATTTGACGGCTTGCGGCGCGTAACCCGCCAGTACAGCGCCAGTGATCAGCGTTTGGCCCAGGGGCTCAAGCACCATGCCGCGCCCCAGTTCCTCCATCACCACCATGCCCTCGGTCGGCCCCATGCCCATGCCGCCATGGGCCTCGGGCACGTACAGACCTGTCAGGCCCAGATCAGCCAGCTCGCCATATGCCTCACGCGCAAAACCGCCTGCTTTTGTGATGCTGCGGCGGCGTTCAAAGTCGTAAGCCTTATCGACCCATTTACGCACCGCATCGCGCAGTTGTTCCTGGTCGTCTGTGAAATCAAAATCCATTTTTATTACTCCGTGCTGAGTCAGCAATTAACCAAGAACAAACTGCGCAACGATATTGCGTTGCACCTCGTTGCTGCCGCCATAAATCGTGGTTTTACGCATGTTGAAGTACGTTGATGCCAGCGGTGCATTGCCCAACACACCACCGGGGTAGTCGCCCTGCCAGCCAGCTTCCATGGCTTCTTCAATAAACGGCATCGCAAATGGCCCGGCGGCCAGCATCATCAGTTCTGCATAGCGCTGCTGGATTTCGCTGCCCTTGATTTTCAGCAGACCGGCAATGTCGAGCGAATTTTTGCCAGACTTTTCATTGGAGAGCACCCGCAACACCAGCATCTCGAGAGCCACCACATCCACCTCCAGCTTGGCGATTTCGTCGCGGAACCTGAAGTCGTCCCACACGCCTTCTGCTTTGGCGATTTTTTTCAGCCGCTCCAGCTCGCGCTTGCTGCGGTTGACATCGGCAATGTTGGTGCGCTCGTGGCTGAGAAGGTGCTTGGCATAAGTCCAGCCCTTGTTTTCTTCGCCAATCAGGTTGTTGACGGGCACTTCTACGTTGTCAAACCACACCTCGTTAACTTCGGCCTCGCCGTCCAGCAACACAATCGGCTTGACGCTTACACCGGGTGACTTCATGTCGATCAGCAAAAACGAGATCCCCGTTTGCGGCTTGCCATCGTTGCTGGTGCGCACCAGGCAAAAAATCCATTCGCCATACTGGCCCAGCGTGGTCCAGGTTTTTTGGCCATTGACGATGAACTTGTCACCGACCCGTTCAGCCTTGCATTTGACCGATGCCAGATCAGAACCCGAGCCTGGTTCGCTGTAGCCCTGGCTCCACCAGACCTCGCCGCTGGCGATACCCGGCAAAAAGCGCGTTTGTTGCTCCGCATTGCCAAAGGCCATGATGACGGGGGCCACCATCACCGGGCCAAACGGCACCACGCGGGGTGCGCCAGCCAGCGCGCATTCTTCTTCAAACAAATGTTTTTGCACCGCGTTCCAGCCCGGGCCGCCGAACTCTTTGGGCCAGCCATGGCCGAGCCAGCCTTTTCTGCCCAAAATTTTGGCCCAGCGCTGCATATCATCACGCGAGAGCCGCAGGGCGTTGTGCACCTTGTGCGATATATCAGGTGGAAGGGCGCCATGCACCCAGGCGCGAATCTCTTCGCGAAAAGCCTGCTCTTCAGGGGTAAAAGCTAAATCCATCAATGTCTCCATCATGTCAGATGGGCTGTTTTTAGCACGAATGCGCTTTTCAATCTGTCAAAGCGGGGACAAATTTTCAGCAGCGTCAGGGCGCGGCATAAACTACAACGCTATGACGAGGCATAAAAAAAATATTGTTATTTTGATTTCCGGGAATGGTTCAAACATGACGGCGATTGCAAACGCTGCTCAAAAAGAACAATGGCACGACAAACTGAATGCCAGGGTGGCCTGCGTCATCAGCAACAAGCGCGATGCCGAGGGGCTTGCCATGGCTGCCACTTTGGGCATTGCAACGCAGGTGATTGACCACAAGGCGTTTGTTTCCCGAGAAGCGTTTGATACAGCTTTGCAAAGCGCCATTGATGTCCACCAGCCCGCGCTGGTGGTACTGGCGGGTTTTATGCGTATCTTGACGCCGGGGTTTGTTGCGCACTATGCTGGCCGGCTGGTCAACATTCATCCCTCCTTGCTACCCGCTTTTACGGGGCTTCATACCCACCAGCGGGCCATAGACGCGGGCTGCAAGACAGCGGGTGCCACGGTACACCGGGTGACGACTGATCTTGATCATGGCGAAATTTTGGCTCAGGCGGTGGTGCCTGTTCTTGAGTCGGATAGCGCAATCACCTTGGCTGCCCGCTTGCTTACTCAGGAGCATCTGATTTACCCACAAGCGATTCGTGCCTTGCTTGAGTCTGCTGTAGATTGAGGCAGAAAATACGGGTAAACACTGCTCAAAATGGGCTTGTCGTTTGAGGCGAGGCTACTTATTATTTCGTTAGTTACTTGAAAGTAGATTTTTTAGTAACCAACAAATAAAAACGCATAAATAAAACGCACGATAACCAGGAGACAACCCCAAAGTGCTAGCCAGTCCGTCATTGCTGGAGATAGACAACCTCACGTTGACATTCGGCGGGGTCAAGGCCTTGCGGGGTGTCGGGTTTAGCGTCAAACCCGATTCCATCACCTCAGTGATTGGCCCTAACGGCGCGGGCAAGACGTCGGTTTTCAATACCATCTCGGGTTTTTATCGCCCCAACACAGGCAGCATCACATTCGCAGGGCAGTCGCTTGATGGCATGGCACCACCCAAACGCGCGGCTCTGGGTCTGGCACGCAGCTTTCAGAACATTGCGCTGTTTCGCGGCATGACGGTGCTTGACAACATCAAACTAGGCCGTCATTGCCATCTCAAAACCGGGCCCTTACAAGCCTTGTTTTACACACCCGCTGCGCGTCGTGAAGAAAACGAGCTGCGCCGTGAAATCGAGGAACGCATCATCGACTTCCTCGAGATTGACCATATCCGCAACGCGCCCGTGTCTGCCCTGTCTTATGGCCTGCAAAAACGGGTTGAACTCGCACGCGCCTTGGCCATGAAGCCCAAGCTGCTGCTGCTCGATGAGCCTGTGGCCGGCATGAACCGCGAAGAAACCGAAGACATGGCCCGCTTCATTCTTGAAGTGCGGCGCGAGTGGGGCGTGACAGTACTGATGGTCGAGCACGACATGGGCATGGTGATGGATCTGTCCGACCACGTGGTGGTACTCAATTTTGGGCAAGTCATTGCCGAGGGCAAACCATCAGAAGTACAGGCCAACCCTGAAGTTATCAAGGCTTACCTGGGCTCTGGAAATATTCAAGCACTGCGCGCACGCTTTCAGCAGGCCGCGCAGGCCGCGCAGGCAGGCAAGGCGCGTCAAGCCTCAGAACATGGTGTGCCCGCATGACTATCGACTGGTGGCTACTGTTTGAAATCAGCCTTGCCGGGCTAGGCACCGGCGGCTTGTATGCGCTCACGGGGCTGGCCTTTGTGATGATCTACAAGGCTACGCGCGTGGTAAACCTCGCTATCGGTGAAATGCTGATGATCAGCGCCTATATCTTTTTCTCGTTTTCGGCGGGCATGGGCTTGCCGATATGGCTGGCGATCCCCGGTGCCTTGCTTGTCTCTGGCGCTTTTGGCGCGCTGGTCGAGCGCACCATCATCCGGCCCATGCTCGGTGAATCACCCATTTCATCTTTCATGGTCACAGTGGGTCTGTCGTCCATTCTGGTTGGTCTGGTCGAACTGATCTGGACAGCCGATCAGCAGAGGTTGCCAGAATTTTTGCCGTCCAAACCGATCCAGATTGGCGAGGCTTTCGTTTCACCCAAAATTTTCTACGGCTTCTGGACCGCTGTGTTGCTGATTGCGCTCGTGCTTTTGGTGTTTCGCTACTGGCGCGGTGGTGTGGCGCTGCGGGCAACGGCATCAGATCAGGCGGCAGCTTATTCAATGGGCATCAATGTGCCTCGTGTGTTCTCTTTGGCGTGGGTAGCTGCCGCCATGATTGCCGGTGTTGCGGGCATTGTGGTTGGCTCAATAGGCGGTATTTCCTCAGCCATGGGTGCGTTTGGCTTGTCGGTATTGGTGGTGGTAATTTTTGGTGGGCTAGACAGTGTGCTGGGCGCATTGGTCGGCGGCATCGCTGTTGGCCTGATTGAGGCGCTCACGGGTTTTTACCTCGGGGGCGAATACAAAATTCTGGCTACTTTCAGCTTGCTGGTGCTGATTTTGCTGATTCGTCCTTACGGCTTGTTTGGCACCCACGAGATAGAAAGACTCTGATGCGTATAGGCTCCGCCAAAGAAAGCTACGCAGGCGATGCCGCCTTGTTTGACAGCCGTACCCAGTACGTCTGGGTCTGCGTACTGGCGCTGGCGCTGTGTGCCTTTCCGTTTGTGGCCAGCGAATACTGGCTCTATCTTGCCTGCCTGGTTGCTATCAATATTGCCAGTACCACAGGGCTGAATATTCTGACGGGTTACACCGGTCTGGTCAGCCTGGGGCAGGCCGCCTTTATGGGGCTGGGTGCCTACACTGTGGCGATTTTGCAGATCCGTTTTGCATCGCCTTTCATTTTGAATTTACTGGCGGGCGGCACAGTCGCCATGCTGGCCGGCATCACGGTCGGCCTGCCATCCTTGCGGGTCAAGGGGCTTTATCTTGCAATTGCCACCATCGCGGCTGGTGTTATGGCGCACTTTATCTTTTCACATTTCAGCCTGATGGGCGGCAGCGGTGGTTTGACGGTTCCTCCTGCGCAGTTTTTTGGCATTGAACTGGACGACTCCTTCAAGCTGTATTGGGTCATTGTTCCCGTGGCCGCGCTGATGCTGCTGGGTGCTGCCAATTTGTTTCGCACCCGGATTGGCCGGGCCTTTATCGCCATTCGTGATCGGGATATTTCTGCCGAGGTGTTGGGCATATCGCTGCTGCATTACAAGCTGCTGGCCTTTGCGATTTCGTCATTTTACGCGGGTGTGGCCGGTGGTTTATTTGTTTATTTTTTCCGGGCTGTCACACCCGAGAGTTTTCCGCTCTTGATGTCCATCTTTTTTCTGGCGGCTGTCATCGTCGGCGGTATGGGCAGTATTTTGGGGAGCATTCTGGGCGCGGTGTTCATGACACTGGTGCCCGAAGTACTCAAACTTATTGTGGGCTGGCTGCCTGTGGCTTTGGTAGGGGGCAACGCAACGCTGGTGTTGTCACCCATTCGCACCATTGTGTTTGGTTTGATGATCGTTTTATTTCTGATTTTTGAACCACATGGCCTGGCTGAAGTGTGGCGGCGCATTCGCCGGCTCTTTCACCTGTGGCCTTTTCGTACTTGATGACTATTTATTCCGTGACCGTAGCCCTAACTTAACCAACCAGGAGACAAGCATGAAAAACAGTCGTAGAAAAATAGGCATTGCAGCACTTGCAGGCGCTGCCGCACTGGCCTTCCCGCCACTGGCCATGGCGCAAAATGTGTCGCAAAAAGCAGTGCCCAAAGCCGAATCAAAAGAAGACATCGTGTTGGGCGGCTCCATCCCGCTGACTGGTGTTTTTGCTTTTGCCGGTATTGCGATTGATCTGGGCATCAAGGATTACCTGACCATCCTTAACGACAGCGGCGGTATCAAGGGCCGTAAGGTGCGTTACGTGCCCGAAGACACGGGCTACAAGGTTGACCAGTCCATGGCCGCGTTCAAGAAAATCACCGGCCAGAACAAGGTTAGCCTGTATTACGCTGATTCCACGGCGTTTGTTAAAACCGTCAACCCGGAGCTGGAGCGGGCGCAAAACATATTGATGACAGGCGCATCGTTTGCCAAAGAAATCAGCAATGCGCAGAAGTACCCGCTGCAATTTATGGTTGGCCCTGACTACAGCGAAATGGTCGGCATCCTGCTGCAATATATTGCCAAAACCAAGCCAGGTGCCAAGATTGCGCTGGTGTATTCAGACACCGAGTTTGGTAAAGATCCAGTTGATTCGGCACGCATTGAAGCCAAAAAACTGGGCTTGAACCTGGCTATCGAAATTGTCACACCCCCCAGCAGCGTGGATGTGTCTGCCGAGATCATCAAACTGCGCCGGGCCGACCCTGACTACACCATCTTTCATGGCTATGTTTCGGCACCGATTCCCGAATTCATCAACCAGGCCAAGGCTTTGAATTTGAAGACTGCCTTCATGGGCACCTTCTGGAGCATGGACAACACCACCGTGATGCGCATGGGGCCCAATGCAGATGGCTTTTTGGGTGTGATGCCTTACCGTTACTACTACGACACGGAAGGCAAATCGCCGATGCTGGAGCGCATCCGAAAGATGCGACCCGAGTACCAGTCAACAGGCTACATGCAGGGCTTTCTCAGCACCATGCTGCTGACTGAAGCTGCCCGGCGAACGCTGGAAGCGGGTAATGAGCTGACGGGCAAAAACATGAAAACGGCGCTGAGCTCCATCCGCAATTTTGATACAGGCGGCATCATTGGCGTGCCACTCTCCATCAAAGGCAACTCGATCCCGATTGGCCGAATTTATAAAGCTGATTTCAAGCAGCAAAAGATGGTGCCCGCGTCTGACTGGATCAGTTTGCAATAACGCATCTCGCAGCTACTCCCAGCAGTCACCCGCATGAACATCAGTACACCCATTCTTCAAGTCAACAACATCGAGGTCGTTTACAACAAGGCGATCCAGGTGCTGCGCGGCTTGTCGCTCACTGTGCCACGTGGTCAGATTGTGGCTTTGCTGGGCAGCAATGGGGCTGGCAAGTCCACCACCTTGAAAGCCATATCAAGTTTGCTTGCCCTGCAAGACGGTGAAATGACGCGGGGCGATATTCACTTCGACGGTGCTGATACACGTGGCGTGGCCCCGCACGCGCTGGTGCGTGCGGGGGTGTTTCATGTGATGGAGGGGCGGCACGTTTTTGAAGACTTGACGATTGAAGAAAATCTGGTGGCTGCCACTTACGCCCTGACGGGAAAGCGGGCGGCCAAGGCCGACTTTGATCGTGTGTACGCGTACTTTCCACGCCTGCACGAACGCCGCCGCAGCCTGGCGGGTTATCTGTCGGGAGGTGAGCAGCAAATGCTGGCTATTGGGCGGTCACTGATTGCCGAGCCCAAGCTGATTTTGCTGGACGAACCCTCACTGGGCTTATCGCCCGTGCTGGTGGAAACCATTTTCGAAATCATTGCGCGCATCAATGCTGAACGTGGTGTATCCATGCTGCTGGTCGAGCAAAACGCGACCATGGCACTGGCGGTTGCGCATTACGGCTACATCATGGAAACCGGCAAAGTCGTGATAAATAACACGGCAGAAAAACTGGCTGCCGATTCTGATGTGCGTGAGTTTTACCTCGGTGTTGGCAGCGAAGGTGGTGCCAAGAGTTTTAACAACCTCAAGCATTACAAGCGGCGCAAGCGCTGGCTCTCATGAACTGCCCATGACTGAACTTGACTACAAGCTGACCCTGCCGCAGATGCTGCGCGAGCAGGCGCTGCGCAACGCTGCTGTGGTTGCCATTCGCCAGAAGGAGCACGGCATCTGGAAGCCTTTGACCTGGAGCCGCTATTTTGAGCGTGCCCGGCATGTGGGTCTGGGTTTGCGTGCTGCCGGTTTATCTGATGGCGCACATGTAGGTGTGCTGTCTGAAAACCGTGTTGAATGGGTGTTGACGCAATTGGGCGCAGGTCTGGTCGGCGGCGTGACGGTGGGGGTGTACCCCACCAGCCCCACCAATGAGATTGCCTATGTTTTGGCCCATGCTGATGCCGAAGTCGTGATTTGTGAAGACCAGGAGCAATCCGACAAGGTGCTCGATGCGCGCGACCAGCTTCCTCGGCTCAAAAAAATCGTCATGATGGAACGAAAAGGACTGCTGGAGGCCAAAGCCCGCGCGCCCGAACTGGCGATGGGTTTTGAGGAGCTTGAAGCACTGGGCAAGGCGTGCACTGATACCTCATTCATTGATGCTGTGCTGGCGCGTCAGAATCTGGATGATACCGCGCTCATTATTTACACCTCGGGTTCCACCGGCAAACCCAAGGGCGCGATGATCAGCTACGGCAACATCGCTGCCATGGCCCCAGGCATCATTGATCTCCTGGGCCTCACGCCGCGCACGTCGCACTTGTCGTACTTGCCGCTATGTCATGTGGCAGAACAGATGCTGACAGCCTTTGTGCCACTGTATCTGGGTTCGCGTGTAGATTTTGGCGAATCGATACGTACGGTACAGGAAGACCTGCGTGAAGTTGCGCCGACGATGTTTCTTGGCGTACCGCGTATCTGGGAAAAGCTTCATTCGTCAATCTCTATCAAGATGCATGAGTCAGGCGGGCTGCGCAAGCGCCTGTTTGATGCAGGCTTGCGTGCCTGCGCCCCGTTTGCGCACAAGGCTGCGCATCAACGCAACCTGCTTGAACGCTTGTGCTTTGCCTTTTATTACAGCCTGATATTCAGATCGCTGCAAAACTTTATCGGTCTGCGGTATACCCGTACGGCCATGACCGGTGCCGCACCTATTTCCCCGGCCATCGTCAAGTTTTTTCGTACGCTTGGCGTACCGCTGGTTGAGGTGTATGGCATGACGGAGTCCAGCGGCATCGTGCTGGGCCAGCGGCCTGCACAAGTGGTTTTTGGCACGGTTGGTAAACCGACGCTGGGTGTTGAACACAGGATTTCAAGCCAGGGCGAGTTGCAGATTCGTGGCGGCGTGGTGTTCAAGGGCTATTACAAAAACCCGGAGGCAACCGCAGGCAGCATTGTCGACGGCTGGCTGCATACCGGTGACGTTGTCGAAGAAAAAAACGGCATCCTGCGCATTGTTGACCGGCTCAAGGACATCATGATTACCGCTGGCGGCAAGAACCTGACGCCTTCAGAAATTGAAAACACCATGAAAGGCAGCGCGCATATCAAGGAATGCGTCATCGTTGCTGACGCGCGAAAGTTTGTAGGTGCCTTGATACAGATTGACTACGAGGCCACGGCCCAATGGGCCGAGTCACGCCATGTCACATTTACCCACTTTCGCTCGCTGGTTGAAACCACCGAGGTACGCGAGCTGATTCAGGCCGAAGTGGACAAAGGCAATAGCACGCTGGCAGAAGTGTCGCGTATCAGGCGTTTTCATTTGTTGACCAAAGAGCTCGATCACGACGACGGCGAAGTCACGGCAACCATGAAGGTGCGCAGGGCCAGCATTTACAAAACCTATGCGCTTGAGATTGAAGCGCTGTACCGCTAGCGCATCATTTTTTACAGGATCCTTCACCTTGACTGAAACCAAGCTGATCTCCCCTTGGGCGCCTGCCTCAAGCCGTGGGAAAGTTCGTACTGACAAACGCGAAGCGGTGCTGCGCGCAGCCGCCCAGGTGTTCAATGAAAAAGGCTATCTGGCCACCACGCTGGACGAAGTGGCCGAGCGCCTGAACGTGACCAAGCCAACGCTTTACTACTATGTCAAAAGCAAGGAAGAAATTCTTTACGAATGCGTGCGCATCGGCTTGACCATGGTTCAGGACGCCATCACCGAGGTCGGCGCAACAGGAGGCAGTGCGGTCGACAAGCTGGTTGCCGCCATGCACAAATACACCGAGATCGTCACCATGGACTTTGGCAGGTGCGTGATACGCGTGGGCGAAGACCCCTTGCCGCCTGAAAGCCAGCGCAAGCTCAGGCGCATCAAGGCCGGCATTGACAAAGAGTTTCGTGATTTGATTCGTCAGGGCATTGCGGAAGGCTCGATCACGCCGTGTGACCCCAAGATTGCAGCCTTTACACTGGCCGGTGCCTTGAGCTGGATAGGGCGCTGGTACCGGCCGGGCGGGCCTTTGACGCCTGACGATATTGCGCAGCAATGCATCGCGCTACTGGCTAACGGATTGTGCAGCGGTAAAACCAGAGCCAGACCGCTTTCTACATTTTCAGTCCCCCTTAAAACACACGCAACGACTCTTGCAACAGAAAGCAGACCATGAACACACCAGACACCAGCCCCCTGTTAGTCACACGCGAAGGCGGCATCGTCACGCTCGTCTTGAATCGCCCCGCAGCCATGAACGCACTGGATGTGCCGACGGCCACTGCTTTTCTGGCAGCCTGCCAATCACTCAAGGATGACCCCGAGGTGCGTGTCGTCGTCATACGCGGCGAGGGCAAGGCCTTTGGCGTCGGTGGCGATTTGGCCGAGTTGAAGCAGGACTCAGGCACGACCCCGGCGGGCCTGATTGACCCGCTGCATGAAGGCGTCAAAATCTTGGCCAAGCTCAATGCCCCCGTGATTGCCAGCCTGCATGGCGTGGTGGCAGGCGGTAGCTTGAGTTTGTCGATGGCCTGCGACCTGGCCATTGCCGCCGAGGGGACGCGCTTTAATCTGGCCTACGCCAATGTCGCAGCCAACTGTGATGTATCGGGCTCCTGGAACCTGCCGCGCCTGGTAGGCCTGCGCAATGCCATGCAAATTGCGCTGCTCTCAGATACCTTTGATGCAGCTGAGGCACTGCGCCTGGGGCTGGTCAACAAGGTGGTACCAAGTGACAAACTACACGAAGAAACGCAAGTCTTGGCCCAGCGGCTGGCTGCTGGTCCCACGCTGGCCTATGGCCGCTTGAAGCGGCTGCTGCGCCAGTCGTTTGAGACAGATCTGGCGACCCAGCTTGATGCCGAGCGCGACAACTTCACCGCCAGCTCAAAGACGGCTGATTTCAAGGAAGCGTTGCTGGCTTTTTTTGGCAAGCGAAAACCCAATTTTGCAGGCAGGTAAATCCCGTTCTGGCTGGGTGAGTTGACAGGCTGCGAGATAGCCGATGGCCGCGCTGCGTTAGAGCGTGGATGCGCCATGTATCGGGACTAACTGCAAGGAATAAAAAATGAGCAGAGATGTTTTTGTAGCCGGCGTCGGCATGATCCCCTTCGCCAAGCCGGGTGCCAGCGAGTCCTATGACGTGATGGGCGCGCGCGCCATTCGTGCGGTGTTGGCTGATGCGCATCTGGACTACAGCGCTGTGCAGCAGGTGTATGCGGGCTATGTTTATGGCGACTCATGCGCCGGGCAACGGGCTGTGTATGCGGTGGGCATGTCGGGCGTGCCAGTGTTTAACGTCAACAACAATTGCTCAACCGGCTCTACCGCGCTTTTCCTGGCGCGCCAGGCTGTGGCCTCGGGCAGTGTGGACTGCGCACTGGCGGTTGGTTTTGAGCAGATGAAGCCGGGCGCCCTTGGCAATGTGTTTGACGACAGGCCATCACCGTTTGATCTTTTTGAAAACGAGGCCGATGCGCTGCTTCAGGTTGAAGGCGTGCCTCTTGCCCTGCGCTATTTTGGCGGCGCCGGGCTGGCGCACATGCAGCAGTACGGCACGCAGCTCAGCACCTTTGCCAATATCCGTGCCAAGGCCAGTCGCCATGCAGCCAGCAATCCGCTGGCGCTTTTTCGCAAGGTGGTCACTGAAGAAGAAGTATTGAACGCACCCGTCATGTGGCCCGGCGTCATGACCCGCCTGATGGCTTGCCCGCCTACCTGCGGCGCGGCAGCGGCCATCGTTTGCAGCGATGCCTTTGCGCAGCGCCATGGACTGGACCGTTCAGTACGCATCAAGGCGCAGGCCATGACGACCGACACATCATCAACCTTTGAAGCGCATGACATGCGGCAAGTCGTCGGCGTAGACATGACGCGTGCCGCAGCGCGGCAAGTGTATGAGCAGGCAGGTGTTGGCCCGCAGGACATTCAGGTCGTCGAGCTGCATGACTGCTTTGCACACAACGAATTGCTGACCTATGAAGGTCTTGACTTGTGCGCGGATGGCGGCGCAGAAAAGTTTGTACTTGATGGCGACAACACCTACGGTGGGCGCTTTGTCACCAACCCATCAGGTGGCCTGCTGTCAAAAGGCCATCCGCTGGGCGCGACTGGCCTGGCGCAATGCACAGAGCTGGTACAGCAACTGCGCGGCACGGCTGAAAAACGCCAGGTAGAAGGCGCACGACTTGCGCTACAGCACAACCTGGGTTTGGGTGGGGCTTGCGTTGTGACGTTATACGAACGCATCTAGTTTCTTGCCGATGTGACACGGCATATCAATCGGTTTACATTTTGTGATGTGTAAATACCCTTGAATGAAGCAGGGATGAATCCGAACCGGGCAGGTCGCCGTATCCATTCCAGCCGCTCAAATCCATTTTGATTTCGGCCGTTTTCAACTTCAATCCAAAGGTATTTTTATATGCAAACCAAGCACAAACTCGCATCCATTGGTCTGGCCGTCATGCTCGGCTTGACAGCTGCTTCTTCTTTCGCACAAGTCATGGTCGGCGGCGCGCCCATGCTGGCATCGAAGGACATCATTGACAATGCCGTCAACTCCAAAGACCACACCACCCTGGTGGCCGCCGTCAAAGCCGCTGGCTTGGTCGATACGCTGAAAAGCCCCGGCCCTTTCACAGTTTTTGCACCGACCAATGCTGCGTTTGCAGCCTTGCCAGCCGGCACGGTTGACACCCTGCTCAAGCCAGAAAACAAAGCCATGCTGGGCGGCATCCTGACGTACCACGTGGTGGCAGGCAAGATGGATGCTGCGGCACTGACCAAGGCGATTACCGACGGCAAAGGTACGGCCATGCTCAAGACCGTTGCAGGCGGTACGCTAACGGCTAAAGCTGCTGGCGGCAAAGTGATGGTGACCGATGAAAAAGGCGGCACTGCGACCGTGACCATTGCTGACGTGTACCAGTCCAATGGCGTGATCCACGTGGTGGACAAGGTGTTGTTGCCCAAGTAATTTTTAAACCATATCAATGATTTGTCATCCCGGGCTCGACCCGGGATCCATGCCTTTAGCGATACTTGCAAGGACGCGGAGTCATCGATTGCGGGTCAAGCCCGCAATGACAGATCCAGTTGATGCAACGCAGCCTTCACAATGCTGGCTGCATCCACCTCAAAGAAAGCTCGCAGCGCAGCCCGCGTGTCGCTGCGGCCAAAGCCGTCGGTGCCCAGCGTCATATAAGTTCTGCCAACGGGCAGAAAAGCACGAACGCTTTCTGGCACGGCGCGCACGTAGTCGGTGGCGGCAATGATGGGGCCTTCGCTGGTGTTCAATTGACGGGCAATGAAGGGCTCTCGTATGGGTTCTTCATCCAAGGCACTTTGCTGGCAGGCCGCACCATCGCGTGCCAGTTCGCTCCAGCTGGTCACACTGAAAACGGTGACTTCAATGTCCATCGCGGTCAATTGCTCTGCCGCCTTGATAACTTCCGTCAAAATCGCGCCAGAACCCAATAAAGTCGCTTTTTTAGTCGTTTTCAGGGGTGTTTTAGGGCTCAAGCCCAATGAATTCGGGCGCAAGCAGCTATTTAATTTATAGCATCCACGGATAATATCCAGCTCACTCCCCGCCACCAGATCGGGCTGGGCGTAGTTCTCGTTCATCATGGTGACGTAGTAAAAAACGTCACGCTGCTCCACCATCATCTCGCGCATGCCGTGGTCAATGATGACGGCCAGCTCGCAGGCAAAGGCTGGGTCGTAGGCTTTGCAATTGGGTATGGTGGCGGCTATCAAATGGCTGGTGCCATCCTGGTGCTGTAGGCCTTCACCGCTCAGGGTGGTGCGGCCTGATGTGGCGCCCAGCAGAAAGCCGCGTGCCCGCTGGTCAGCCGCAGCCCAGATCTGGTCGCCCACACGCTGAAAGCCAAACATCGAGTAGTAAATATAAAACGGCAGCATAGCCAGGCCATGCACGCTGTAGCTGGTGGCGGCTGCTGTCCAGCTGGCCAGCGCACCTGCTTCGCTGATGCCTTCTTCCAGAATTTGCCCGTCCATCGCCTCGCGGTAGCTCAGCACCGAGCCAATGTCTTCAGGCGCATAGCGCTGGCCGACGCTGGAGTAAATGCCAACTTGCTTGAACAGATTCGCCATGCCGAAAGTACGTGCTTCGTCGGCCACGATAGGCACGATCTTGGGGCCTAGCGCAGCGTCTTTGAGCAAGCCGCCCAGCATACGCACAAAGGCCATCGTGGTGCTCATCTCTTTGCCATCGGCGTTCAGGGCAAAGTTTGCGTATGACGCCAAAGCGGGGATGTTGATTTTTTCTGCGGTGGTTTCCCGCTTGGGCAAGTAGCCACCGAGCGCGGCCCGTTTGGCATGCAGGTACTGCATCTCGGGGCTATTCGCGTCGGGCTTGTAAAAGTCAATGCGCGTGGCCTGCTCGTCGGTCAATGGCAGGTTAAAGCGGTTTCTAAAGCCAATCAAATCGGTTTCGTCAAACTTCTTTTGCGAATGGGTGGTCATCTTGCCCTGGCCCGCGCTGCCCATGCCGTAGCCTTTTTTGGTGTGCGCCAAAATCACAGTGGGTTGGCCGCTGTGGGCGGCAGCGGCTGCATACGCGGCGTGGATCTTGACGAGATCATGGCCGCCGCGTTTCAGGCGGTCAATCTGCTCATCGGTCATGCCCTGCGCCAGCCGTGCCAGCTCGGGGTTCTGGCCAAAAAAGGTGTCGCGGTTAAAGCGGCCATCTTTCGCGGCAAAGGTTTGCATTTGGCCATCGACTGTGTTGGCAAACGCTTTGGCCAGCGCACCCGTGGTGTCGCGTGCAAACAGGCCGTCCCAGTCGCTGCCCCACACCAGTTTGATGACGTTCCAGCCCGCGCCTGCAAACAGCTTTTCCAGCTCGTCAATGATGCGGCCATTGCCACGCACCGGACCATCAAGCCGCTGCAAATTACAGTTGACGACCCAGACCAGATTGTCCAGGCCCTCACGCGCGGCCAAAGTCAAAGCGCTCATGGATTCAGGTTCGTCCATCTCGCCGTCACCAAACACGCCCCAGACTTTGCGTGCTGAACAATCCAGCAAGCGGCGATGCGTGAGGTAACGCATGAACCGCGCATGGTAAATCGAGCTGATCGGGCCAATGCCCATTGAGCCAGTGGGGAACTGCCAAAAGTCTGGCATCAAATACGGGTGCGGGTAGCTGCACAGGCCCTGCGCTTGTTGGCCAGGCGCGGTCAGCTCTTGTCTGTAAAAGCTCAAATCCTGCTCCGTCAAGCGGCCTTCCAGGTAAGCACGCGCATACACCCCAGGCGCACTGTGCGGCTGAAAAAACACCAGGTCGCCCCGGTGCTCGCCGTCTTGCACGCCCTCACGCGCTTTGAAAAAGTGGTTAAACCCAGTCTCAAACAAATCAGCGGCACTGGCGTAACTGGCAATATGCCCACCCAGCTCGCTGGAGCCACCCGTCTCCGCCTGATTGGCCTTGACCACCATGGCCAGCGCGTTCCAGCGCATCAGCGCAGCCAGCCGCTCTTCTATCGCCAGGTCGCCTGGAAAGACGGGTTGTTCATCCACCGCAATCGTGTTCACGTAAGGCGTACACAGCTCGGGTTGCCAGCCAATTCGATGGGCTCTGGCTGTGCGGCTCAAAGCATCCAGCATCTGCCGCGCGCGCGATGGTCCCTGCGAGGCGACGAGTGCCTCAAACGCCTCCAGCCATTCGGCGGTTTCTTGCGGGTCGGGGTCTGGGCTGATGTGGGTGAGGTGTTGGTGATCAATATCCATATGAATCTGACTATACGCAAAAGCACGCCAAAGGTGCTGCTTATTAGCTAGTCATATGCAGTTTGGGCAGCATAAAATGCTTTGAAAATTTACTTTAAAAGAACATGCAGCTTGACTCAACTGATTTAAAGATTCTTGACGAATTGCAACGTGACGGTTCTTTGTCGAACGTCGAGCTGGCCAGACGCGTGCATTTAAGCCCCTCACCCTGCCTCGCGCGCGTCAAGGCGCTGGAGGCCGCCAAGGTGATTGACCGCTATGTGGCGATTGCCAATGCAGCTGCGTTGGGGCTGGGGCTGAGCGTGTTTATCTCCATCAGCTTGAGGAGCCAAAGCAAAGACGCATTGGCCGAATTTGAGCGCCGCATTGCAGAGCACGACGAGGTGATGGAATGCTATTTGATGACCGGTGACAGCGACTATTTGATACGCGTGGCGGTAGCCGACATAGGCGCGCTGGAGAAATTCATTTTGAACCAGCTCACGCCCATACCGGGCATTGAAAAAATCCGCTCCAGCTTTGCATTGAAGCAGGTGAGGTACAAGACAGCCCTGCCTTTACCACGTGCTTGAGATTTTTAAACACTATGTAATTAATAGCTTATTATGCCCGAATCCATTGGGTTATAGACTCATTCGGTATCTGAAAACGGTCATTTCTTAGGTCGGGTTAGCTCTCCGGGCGTAACCCGAGGGATGCGGTGGTGCGGGGTGGTGGTGCGGATGTCGGGTTACGCTTTGCTAACCCGACCTACGAGACTTCCGATTAGCAATAGTTGCCATGGGCATCGCATTTATATATACTTGATATATACAAATGAGGTTCAAAAATGCCTGTTGCGAGTGAAAATCTATTGGTGAAATTTCGATCTGTTGACACCCAGTTTGGTGTGACACGAAGAACTGTCAAGGCGCTGGCTAAAGAGCTGGATGTGAACGAAACGCAAGTCATTCATCTGGCGTTGTCAAAGTTCGCAACGGATGTTTTACCTGCTTATGCGCCTGATGATGGGGCGCTGACGGCCAGACAAATAATGGCTTTGCGCAAGGATGCAGCAAAACACCTGGCCGGAGGCAAAACGCTTTCTAAAGCGGCCTTATTTGCATGATGCAGAACTGGAAACTCCCCGCAACCGGTGACATTGTTTGGTGTTTGTTTCCAGAATTACCTGATATAAAACCTGGGCCTAAACCTCGTCCTGCTTTGGTTCTGGCGGTTGAAAACCGGACGGGCGGTGATGTGGTCAGTGTGGTTTACGGTACATCGCAGAATGTGACGCGGCTAAGAACGGGTGAGTTCGCCATCACGAAAGCCAAACATCCTGCTGCCTATGCACTCGCTGGCTTGGCCTACGACACAAAGTTTGACTTCAAAGTCATCGTTGATCTGCCATGGTCAGATCGGTACTTCAAGGTACTGCCAAAAAACCGTCATACCAACAACCCAAAAATTGGGACTTTGCATGCAACGGTGTTGCACGCAGTTGAGGCGGCTTATCGGGCGGCCGAGACGCGGTGATGTTTGTTTCTACAATTTGCTATTTTATTAATAGCTACTTGCACCCGAATCTATTGGTCTACAGCCTTATTTGATATCTGAAAACGGCCATTTTGCAGGTCGGGTTAGCCCTTGGGGCGTAACCCGACTGATGCGGTAGTGTCGGGGATGTCGGGTTACGCTGCGCTAGCCCGACCTACGTGGCTCATTGCGGCTCAATCTTCGCAGCGGCAATCGCTTTGGCCCACTTGGCGGTCTCTGCCTTGCTGCGTTGTGCCAGCGCTTCGGGCGTACCGGGTTCAACGGCAAAACCTATTGACGCAAACTTTTCCTGAAGGTCTTTGCTTTGCGCGGCAGCGTTGATGGCCTGATTGAGCTTGGCGATGATCTCTGGCGGCGTACCTGCGGGGGCGAACATGGCGAAGTAGGCGATCAGTTCGTAGTCTTTCAAACCCAACGCTTCGTTAACGGTAGGCAGCTCCGGGATGGCGGCTGAGCGCTTGCTTGATGTGACGGCCAGGCCGCGCACCTTGCCGCCTTTGACCTGGGGCAGCATGACGGCAAAGTCAGCGGTAAACATCATCACCTGCCCGCCAATCAGGTCGGTCATGGCGGCGGGGCCGCTTTTGTACGGCACGCTGGTGGTTTGCATGCCCGCCATGCCAGCCAGCATTTCGGATGACACCAGTTGCGACGTGCTGGCGCTTGCCACCGTCAGCAAGCCTGGCTTGCTTTTTCCCATGGCCACCAGCTCTTTCAGCGTCTTGGCGGGCACGTCGTTGTTGACGGCCACAATCAGTGGCACCGAGCCGAGGTAGCCCAGCGGCGCAAAGGCCGTGTCCTGGTCGTAGGGCAGCTTTTTCATCAGACTTTTCAGGGCGGCGTTGGTGCTGTTGGTACCAATCAAAATCGTGTAACCGTCGCTTGGCGCCTTGGCCACCGCGTCGGCACCCAGCATGCCATTGACACCAGCCCGGTTGTCCACCACGATGGTTTGGCCCAGCGACTCTGACATCTTCGCCGCAAAGGCGCGACCAATCTGGTCGGTGGCGCTGCCTGCGGCAAACGGCACGATGGCTTTGATGGGTTTGTTAGGGTAGGCCTGGCCGAAAGCCGCGACGGACAGGCTGGCCACGGCTGCCAGCAAAAAAGGCTTGAGAGGCGCTTTGGAAATAGCTTTGGAAATGGATGTGAATAGCATGCGTCGTCTCCTGAAAAGGGCTAGAAAAAATAGAAAAAAACTTACCGTGGCCGAAGGCTGTCAGGT
Organism: Polaromonas sp.; assembly: GCA_043781295.1. Classification (GTDB taxonomy): domain Bacteria; phylum Pseudomonadota; class Gammaproteobacteria; order Burkholderiales; family Burkholderiaceae_C; genus Polaromonas. Next base: position 13,455 of record JAYWBS010000170.1, on the reverse strand, counting down.
TCAGTCGTCAAGGCTGCATGCAAGCTGGGAGACGCTTCAATGGCGTTTATTTTGGCCAGCACTTCTTCGCGACGCTGAGTGATCTCGTGCTCTTGGTCGGGTATTGGGTCGCTGGTGACGGCATCGACAAACTGCACCGGGCGCTTGGTGCCAAACGACATCTGGTTGAGCCGTGTTTTCAGCGTTTCTATCACCTCTTCAGCGCTGCTGGGCACCAGGTTGGCCTGCCAGATGGCGATGTGAAAATTAAACGCGTTGGGGATGTTGATTTTTTCAGACATGCGAATGCACGCCGTCAAAATCTGGGTGGCCAGGGACGACAACGCGTGCCTGCTGATGGGGCCTTCAACCAAAATCATGAAGTAACTCTCACCAAAGCGTGCTGCCGTGTCGATGTCGCGCACGACCTTGCGCAGCACCAGGCCAATTTGCGACAGCATGGCTGCACGTTGCACTGGTGTTAGCTCTTCCATCACCTGCGCGTAGTCCACCCAGCGCAGCATGATCACGCCGCAGCCCAGCTTTAACCGGCTGGCGCGCAGCAGCATTTGCGGTAGGCGTATCTGGGCTACGCGCTCTTGTATCAGCCCTGTGGCGGCATCGTAATTGTTCAGTGCAGCGGTGCGCTCTGCTGAGAGCAGCGTGGCGCGGCTGCGCCAGACCAGTCCCAACATCAGCCACAGCAGCCCCAAAATGGCAGAAAAAATACCTGCCGTTTGCGCAAACTCCATCTGCGCTACCCAGCCCAGGTTGTAGGCCAGACGGGCCATGGTGGCCAGGCCAATCGGCACCAGGCCGACCAGCAGCAGGGCGTTCCACATCTGGCCGCGTAGCGCCATCCAGGTCAGGCTGCCAATCACCAGCACCGTGACCAGCGCCACCCAGGCATTGCGCATATCGCGTGAGAACACATCGAGGTTGGCCGCAGCCAAAAGCGCCAGCAGCAGGCTGCCCAGAGCCAATGCGCGCAGCAGCCGGTAGATCCAGATGTGGCTGTCTTTGGCGTAGCTGGCTTGGGCACAAAACCAGGTACCGGTAGACAGTGCCAGGCAGGAACTGACCCAGCCCATGACCTGGTTCAAGTGCAGGCTGCCCGGCCACATGCGCCAGCCGCCAAAGCCAATCAGCGTCGCCTGGGAAACCATCAGGGCGACAACAAACGAGCCAAACCACAAGAATGCGGTGCTGTGGGTGATGGCATAAGCCGCGATGCACAGGATGAACAACAGCCCAAACATGCCCCCCAGCAAACCAATCAGAATGCCCACGCGCGAGGAACCCTCCACGTAGTCAATCGGTGTAATCAGCATGGGCCGCTCGGTAATGGCGCTGCGGTGCTCAAACCGCAGGTAATAGGCTTGCGCTTTACTGGCCGATGTGCGCATTTCAAAGCTGGGCACCCGCGTGCGCAATGCCCATTTGGCCGGAGCAATCGATTCCCCCGCAGACTGCACCTGCCAGTTGCCCTGCGCATCGCGTGAAAACAGACTGACCCGGGCCACACTGATGCGCGGAATGCGGATAAACCAGGTCTGGGAGGCCTCCGTCATGGGCAGCGTAAATCTGGCCCACGCCTCTAGCTTGTCAGACGTTGGCAACACGGTGCTGGCTGTGTAGGGCTGAAAGCGCCAGGCATCGGGCAGGGCAGTGAACTGGTCAGGCGTGGCGATGGTCCCTTTGGGCGCAGCCACCCACTCCAGCGGTTGCGCCAAAGCAATCTGGGCGCTGTCGGGGTAAAGGCGGTCAAACACCTGTGCGTGCCCCGCACTCCCCATCAAACACAGCAGCAGTAACCACAAGGCGCGCAAATTTGTTCCCGGTTTTAAATGCTCTTGACTGCTTTGAAACTGCTTTGAGGATACCTTTTCATGGCAGAAAAACAAAATCAAGGTTTAAAAAATATCAAAAGCTATTAATAGCATAGCTGCTTGCGCCCGAATTTATTGGGCTGTAGCACTAAAAGGCACTAAAAAACTCACATTTTCGACTGAAAAACCAACCCGGCATGCTCGCGCAGCGCATGGAACTTGATTTTCGGCCATTGCTGCTCTACGGCGCGCAATGTGGCGCTGTGGTCAACCAGCAGAGTCGGTGCGTCAACCGCATCGAGTGCGACGCGGTGGGCGTTGGCATCCATGAATTTTTTCAGCTCGTTGGCATCGTCACACGTCACCCAGCGCGCCAGGTTGAAGTTGCTGGCCATGATGCGGGCTTTCACGCCATATTCATGCGCCAGCCGATGCGCCACCACCTCAAATTGCAACTGACCTACTGCGCCCAGCAGCAGCAAGGAGCCAGCGATGGGGCGAAAGACCTGAATCGCACCTTCTTCGCCCAACTGCGTCAGGCCGGCGCGCAATTGCTTGCTGCGTAGCGGGTCAGCTACCTCGACCGCACGAAACATTTCGGGTGCAAAAAACGGCAGACCGGTAAATTGCAGCGCTTCGCCTTCGGTCAGCGTGTCGCCCAGTTGCAGCACGCCGTGGTTAGGAATACCGATGATGTCGCCAGCGAATGCAGTGTCCAATAATTCCCTGCGTTGGCTCATGAAACTGACCACTGTGTTGGGACGCAGCTCTTTGCCGCTGCGCACGACTTTTAATTTCATGCCGCGCGTGAATTCACCACTGGCAACGCGCAAAAACGCGATGCGGTCGCGGTGGGCTGGGTCCATATTCGCCTGGATTTTGAAGACCACACCAGAGAATTTTTTCTCTTCAGGGTGAACGACGCGCTGCATGGCGGCGCGGTCTGCCGGTGCGGGCGCCAGGTCAACCAGTGCGTCCAGCACCTCCTGCACACCAAAGTTGTTGATGGCCGAGCCGAAGAACATCGGCGTTTGTTTGCCGCTTAAAAACAGCTCACGGTTAAATTCTGGTGTGGCACCTGCTACCAGCTCAATCTCGCCTTGGGCTTGGGCGTATTCCGCACCGAAGCGTTTGGCGGCCTCGGCGTTGTGCAGGCCGGCCAGGATTTCATCGTCACCCCCGGCTTTTTCTTCACCGGGGCTGAAGACGCGCATGCGGTCTTCGCGGCGGTCATACACACCGTGGAACAGTTTGCCCATGCCCACTGGCCAGGTAAACGGCACCACCGCCATGCCAAGCTCGCGCTCAATTTCATCCATCACCGTCATCGGGTCTTGCACCTCGCGGTCCATCTTGTTGACGAAAGTCAGGATGGGCGTACCGCGTGCCCGGCAGACTTGCAGCAGGCGACGGGTTTGCGGTTCGACGCCATTGGCAGCGTCAATCACCATCAATGCCGCATCAACCGCTGTTAAAACGCGGTAGGTGTCCTCTGAAAAGTCCTGGTGGCCGGGGGTGTCCAGCAGATTAATCACGCAATCGCGGTATTCCATCTGCATCACCGATGACGCCACTGAAATACCGCGCTGCTTTTCAATTTCCATCCAGTCACTGGTGGCGTGGCGTGCTGCTTTGCGGGCCTTGACACTGCCCGCAATTTGAATCGCACCCGAGAACAGCAGCAGCTTTTCGGTCAGCGTGGTTTTACCTGCGTCGGGGTGGGAGATGATGGCAAACGTGCGGCGGCGTTTGACTTGTTTTTCGATGTCGGTCATTTCGGGCATAACCGACGATTATCGACGACACGCTTTATTTGTCGGCTTGCCGGGTGAATCGCGGCTGCTGCACACCACCAATCACCACCTCTTCATTGAACATCGCCGCAGGCCGAACCCACAAACCGTGCTCACCGTACAGCGCGCGGTACAGCGTCATGGGGCTTAAATCTTCGCTGTGGCGCACGGTGCCAATGACTTCATACAGCATGCCCTTGTAGTGCTTGTAGAGGCCAGGTGGGGTGGTAATTAACGGCGGGAGTTGTTCTGACATCGGCTTGAAGACTTTAAAAATGGGTGTGATGGGACAATATGAAGTTATGCATCCTAAAGCCCTTCTCGACAGTTGCTCTGACTTGCTCAAGCACGTTCTTAAATTTGACCAGCCAGCAGACATGATGCTGTCCAAGTATTTCCGCGAGTTTCGCTTGGGGCCGCGTGAGCGGGCCACGCTGGCTGAAACTGTTTACGGTGTGCTGCGCAAGAAAAATCTGTACACCTACCTGGCCCAGCATGGTCATGGTGCGCCTGAACGGCGCTTGGCTATTCTTGGCTTTGCAGCAGACCGTGAGTTTTTAATGGCGGCCCTGACCGATCAGGAAATCGATTGGCTCAAGCGTTGTGATCAGGTTAAACCTGAAGACCTGATGGAACTGCACCGCCACAACCTGCCCAACTGGCTGGTTGAGCCGCTCAAAACGCAGTTGGGTGACGACTTCTGGCCGCTGGTCGAAAGCTTGAATGCGCCTGCTGGGCTGGACCTGCGCGTCAACACCCTGAAAGACAAGCGCGCCGACATTCAAAAAGAGCTCAGCAAAGTGGGGCTGAAAACTGAAGCCACACCTTATTCACCCTGGGGTTTGCGGCTGGCTGACAAGTCGCAACTGGGTAAGCTCGATGCGTTCACGCGCGGCGCGATTGAAGTGCAAGACGAGGGCTCGCAATTACTGGCGCTGCTGGTTGAAGCCAAACGCGGCGAAATGGTGGTGGACTTTTGCGCTGGCGCGGGTGGTAAAACGCTGGCGCTGGGCGCGACCATGCGCAGCACCGGGCGGCTGTATGCGTTTGACACGTCGGGTCACCGCTTGGCCGCACTCAAACCACGTCTGGCGCGCAGCGGCCTGTCTAACGTGCATCCGGTGGCGATAGCGCATGAGCGCGATGACCGCATCAAGCGCCTGGCCGGCAAGATTGACCGGGTGCTGGTGGACTCGCCTTGCTCGGGCCTGGGTACGCTACGCCGCAACCCGGATTTGAAATGGCGGCAAACCCCCAAGGCGATTGAAGAGCTGGTGGCCAAGCAAACCGCTATTTTGCAGAGCGCCGCACGGCTTTTAAAGCCCGGCGGACGGCTGGTGTATGCCACATGCAGCGTTTTGCGTGAAGAAAACGAGGCCATCGCAGAATTTTTTACAGAGGCTAACAAAGACTTTAACGTCCTCGAAGTGGCCCCGTTATTGACCCATGCAGGCGTTGAAAATGCAGCAAAACTGTGCAGCGGCCCCTACTTGCGGCTATGGCCATACCTGCACCAGACAGATGGTTTCTTTGCCGCAGTTTGGCAGAAGGCGAGCTGATTTTGCCCGCAAATGCGAAATAGTTAACGAAAGTTATCGTTAAAAGCCTTGTTTTTTGCCTTTCAAGGGCAAGCTGTAGTGATGTTCCGCACCCTTGCTAAGGAGTTGGTGTTTTTGGCTTGCTGGCATACAATGATGAATTACTTTCGTTGGGTTTTTGTTGAGTTTTCGGCTGCTTGAATGTGGCCATCGCAAGAATAATCAAAGGATTTTTATGCTGTTTTTCAATGCCACCCTTGACTGGCTGGCGCATGGCCTACTGGCTGCAAGCTGGTGGCAAATTGTTTTGTATGCGCTGGTGACGACCCACATCACCATTGCCAGCGTAACCATTTATTTGCATCGCCATCAGGCGCACCGCGCTATGGATTTGCACGCGATTCCCTCGCACTTTTTCCGCTTGTGGTTGTGGCTTGGCACGGGCCAGGTGACCAAAGAGTGGGTGTCGATTCACCGCAAGCACCACGCCAAGTGCGAAACACTTGAAGACCCGCACAGCCCGCAAGCGCACGGCATCAAAAAAGTGTTTTGGCAAGGTGCCGAGCTGTACCGTGCCGAGAGCAAGAACAAAGAAACCATGGTCAAGTACGGCCATGGCACGCCTAGTGACTGGATTGAACGCAATCTGTACACCCGTTACAGCTGGCAGGGTGTAGGCTTGATGATGATCATTGACCTGGCGCTGTTTGGTATGGCTGGCCTGGCCGTCTGGGCGGTTCAAATGGCGTGGATTCCCGTGACTGCGGCCGGCATCATCAATGGTATTGGTCACTACTGGGGTTATCGCAATTTTGAGGCACCCGATGCCAGCACCAACATTTCGCCTTGGGGCATCATGATTGGTGGTGAAGAGCTGCACAACAACCACCACACCTATCCCACGTCGGCCAAGTTCTCCGTCAAACCTTATGAATTCGATATTGGCTGGGGCTACATCCGGGCGCTGGAAAAAATGGGTTTAGCCACAGTTAAAAAAGTTCCACCCAAGCTGCAACTGGGCACCATTCAGCCAGTGGCTGATGAGAAGACGCTGGAGGCTTTGATTGCCCACCGTTACGAAGTCATGGCTGGCTTTGCGCGCGAGCTGCGCCGCGCTGGCCGGACTGAAATTGAGCTGCTGAAATCAAAAAATGCGGACTCATCCGTTCTACGTGTGGCCAATCGCTGGCTTCACCGCGACGATGACAAAGTGCCCACTGCTGCCAAGCCACAACTGGCTCAAGCCAGAGCCGAGCACCCGGTGCTGGACAAAATGGTCACCATGCGTGAAGAGTTGCGCCAAATGTGGCTGACCACCTCGGCATCACGCGAGCAATTGACGGCTGATCTGCAGGCCTGGTGCCATCGTGCTGAAGAAAGCGGTGTCGCTGCGCTGCATGAGTTTTCCATGAAACTGCGCGCCGCCAAGGCTTGAGAAGCAAGTAGCCAACATCGTTTACAAAAACCGCCTTGGTGATAGGTCATCAAGGCGGTTTTTTATTGCCTATATGGATCCTGTCAATTTCTTCAGTCGTAAAAAAACCGCTGTGCATTACTGCCAGCGGTTTCCTTGTCTTTAGCCGGATTACTTCAGCTTGATTTCTTTGTATTCCACATGCTTGCGTGCTTTTGGATCAAATTTCATGATCAGCATTTTGTCAGGTGTGGTCTTCTTGTTTTTGGTGGTCGTGTAGAAATGACCGGTGCCGGCAGTTGATTCCAGCTTGATTTTTTCGCGTGCGCCTTTAGCCATGATTGTTCCTAGTCGGTCGGGGATAGAGCTTGACGCTTCGCGCTAGCGGTCAGTCCCACAAAAAATTAATTTACTTCACCACGGGCACGAAGATCCACCAGGATCGCGTCGATGCCTTTTTTGTCGATCAAACGCAGACCAGCGCTGGTGATGCGCAAGCGCACCCAACGGTTTTCGGTCTCGACCCAAAAGCGGCGGTACTGCAGATTAGGCATGAACCGACGTTTGGTTTTGTTGTTGGCATGGGAAACATTGTTTCCTACCATCGGGCCTTTGCCCGTTACCTGACAGACGCGTGCCATAAGCACTCCGTAAAAAATAAAAAAGATGCGAAAAACCCATGGGGTAATCCGGCGAAGCCTTTGATTATAGCCTGAAAACCAGACGATTCCAAATCCAGGCTAGGTGTTTTGCTCAAGAAAGCGCTGTGCGTCCAGCGCTGCCATGCAGCCCGTACCTGCGCTGGTAATCGCCTGGCGGTAAATATGGTCTTGTACGTCACCGGCAGCAAATATGCCTGGCACGCTGGTCATGGTGGCAAAGCCATCCAGCCCGGTTTTGGTGATGATGTAGCCGCCCTTCATCTCCAGTTGGCCAGCAAAGATATCAGTGTTCGGCTGGTGGCCAATGGCAATGAAGCAGCCTTTCAGGTCAACATCCTGCGTCGATTCGTCTACTGTGCTTTTCAGGCGCACACCTGTGACGCCGCCTGCATCGCCTAGCACCTGCTCCAGCGTATTAAACGTTTTGAGCACGATTTTCCCGGCGGCTACTTTTTCATGCAACTTGTCGACCAGAATCGCCTCGGCCTTGAATTTGTCACGGCGGTGCACCAGGTAAACCTTGCTGGCGATGTTGGACAGGTACAGGGCTTCTTCAACGGCGGTGTTGCCGCCGCCGACCACGCACACGTCTTGCTCACGGTAGAAAAACCCGTCGCAGGTGGCGCAACCGGACACGCCGCGCCCCATGAATGCGGTCTCGCTCTCAAGGCCCAGGTATTTGGCAGATGCGCCCGTGCAAATGATCAGCGAATCACAGGTATAAACGCCGCTGTCGCCCGTGAGCGTGAACGGACGTTTTGAAAAATCAACCGTGTGGATGTGGTCAAAGATGATTTCAGTTTTAAAGCGCTCGGCGTGCTCTAAAAACCGCTGCATCAGCTCTGGCCCCTGCACGCCATGCACATCTGCGGGCCAGTTGTCTACCTCGGTGGTGGTCATCAGCTGGCCACCCTGCGCGATGCCAGTGATTAGCACGGGGTTGAGGTTGGCTCGGGCAGCATAAATGGCTGCCGTATAGCCCGCTGGGCCGGAGCCCAGAATGAGAACTTTTGAATGTTTCATGCGTGAAAAATCAGATAGGAAATATGTAATAAGTCAGTTAAAGTCTGAAAGCGTAACAGTTGCGGTTATTGGCAACTTGGCTCTGAAATTAACAAATGCCAACTATTGTAGGGACTTGGGTTTTGTCCCGAACGTAGTAGGGGTAGAGGAAAAAAATGTCCACCATGGTGTCTAACCTGGAACTGATTCGCAGGGTTCCGCTTTTTTCAATGCTCACTGCCAGCCAAGCTGAGTCGGTGGCTGAGGCCATTGTCAAGTCCAGATTCAAGCGCGGTGAATCGATTGTTGAGCAAGGCAAAAAATCAAATTCTCTGTCTATCATTTTGACGGGCCGCGCCCGCGTGGTCACCACCGACGCGAGGGGACGCGAAGTTATTTTGGCCACCATGCAGCCCGGTGACTACATCGGCGAGATGAGCCTGATTGACAACGAGCCGCACTCCGCCACGGTACGGGCTGAGGTACAGACCGATGTGCTGGTACTCGGGCGGCTCGAATTTGCGCGCTGCTTGCCTGAAAACTCGTCCATGGCTTACGCCGTCATGAAAGGGCTGGTGCAGCGCCTGCGCCATGCAGACCGTCAAATCGAGTCGCTGGCCTTGATGGATGTGTATGGTCGGGTGGCCAGGGCGCTGCTGGAGTTCGCGGTGGTGGATGCAGAAGGCAACGCCGTGATTCGCGACAAGGTTTCCCGGCAGGATCTCGCCAAAATGGTCGGCGCGTCGCGCGAGATGGTCAGCCGGGTGATGAAAGACCTGGAAGAGCGTGGATTCATCGAAACCCGCGCCGACGGCTCGATGGTCGTCAAAGAGCGCCTTAGCGCGCTTGAGTAAACATCTTGGGTTGACTTAGCTGACGTAACTGTTCTGCTTCGCATTCAGCCACCGCCTTAACTGCGGTAAGCTCTGCTGAGGCCTATGACTTACTCACTCGACACCCTGAATTCCCGCAACACCCCAGCTGCCGGCGCGCCCGCCGGGGTTAAACGCTTTGCCCATGAAGTGGGGCTGATCCTCGGCCTTTTAGGCCTGATTTTCTGGCTGTTGGCGCTGCTCAGTTACTCTGCACAAGACAGTGCCTGGTCCACTTCGGGCAGTGCACAGGCTCTGGGCAGTGCTTCGGCTACAGCCCGTAATTGGGGCGGCAGGCTGGGTGCCTACCTGGCCGATGCCAGTTACTTTTTGCTCGGTTTTTCAGTCTGGTGGATGCTTGCTGTCGGGCTGCGTGTATGGCTGGCATCGCTGGCGCGCTGGCTGCGTGGTGAGGCATCTGGTAACGCAGCGCCTGGGCACATCAGCCGCGCCAAATTCTGGCTCAGCCTGCTGCTGTTGCTGGCCGCGAGCTCGGGCCTCGAATGGTCGCGCTTGTACCGTTTTGAAGCGCGCCTGCCAGACCACGCCGGCGGCGCGTTGGGTTATCTGGTCGGTAGTGCAGGGGTCAAATGGATGGGGTTTGCCGGCTCTGGCCTGGTGCTGATTGCCCTGGGGGTGATTGCGGCGTCCAGTGTGTTTGGCTTTTCATGGGCGCACACGGCCCAGCGCCTGGGTGAGTGGATCAGCAACCTGATCGATTCACGGCGCGAAAAGCGTGAAATTGCCGAAGATCTGGCTGTCGGTAAAAAAGCCGCCAAAGAGCGCGAAGACACCTTGATCGATGAGCGCATCGAGATTGAAGAACAGCACCCCATCCCCGTGCTGATAGAGCCGACGCTGGTGGACATTCCCAAGAGTGAGCGTGTCGTCAAAGAACGGCAAAAACCGCTGTTCACCGAGATGCCTGATTCCAAGCTGCCGCAGGTTGATTTGCTCGACGGCGCGCCCTCAAAACAGGAAGGCGTTGCGCCTGAAACGCTGGAGATGACCTCCCGCCTGATTGAGAAAAAGCTGAAAGATTTTGGCGTTGACGTGCGCGTGGTGGCCGCTGCGCCTGGCCCGGTCATTACCCGCTATGAGATTGAGCCTGCCACTGGCGTCAAGGGCTCGCAGGTGGTGGGGCTGGCCAAAGACCTGGCGCGTGCACTCAGCCTGGTGTCCATCCGCGTGATTGAAACCATTCCCGGTAAAAACTACATGGCGCTTGAACTGCCCAATGCCAAGCGTCAGTCCATCAAGCTCAGTGAAATCTTGGGCTCGCAGGTCTACAACGAGGCCAAGAGTCTGCTCACCATGGGCCTGGGTAAAGACATCGCAGGCCATGCGGTGGTGGCTGACCTGGCCAAAATGCCGCACTGCCTGGTGGCGGGCACCACGGGTTCGGGCAAGTCAGTCGGCATCAACGCGATGATTCTGAGCCTGCTGTACAAGGCTGATGCACGCGACGTGCGGCTCTTGCTGATTGACCCCAAGATGCTGGAGATGAGTGTCTATGAAGGCATTCCGCACCTGCTGTGCCCGGTGGTGACGGACATGCGGCAGGCCGCGCATGGTCTGAACTGGTGCGTGGCCGAGATGGAAAAACGCTACAAGCTGATGAGCAAAATGGGTGTGCGCAATCTGGCGGGTTACAACGTCAAGATTGACGATGCCAAGGCGAAAGGTGAGTTCATTTACAACCCATTCAGCTTGACGCCTGACCAGCCCGAGCCGCTCGAACGCTTGCCGTACATCGTGGTGGTGATTGACGAGCTGGCCGACCTGATGATGGTGGTCGGCAAAAAGATTGAAGAGCTGATTGCGCGACTGGCACAAAAAGCGCGCGCAGCCGGCATTCACCTGGTGTTGGCCACGCAGCGCCCCAGCGTTGACGTGATCACCGGGCTGATCAAGGCCAACATTCCAACGCGTTTGTCGTTTCAGGTCAGCAGCAAAATCGACAGCCGCACCATTCTTGACCAGATGGGGGCCGAGGCACTGCTGGGCATGGGCGACATGCTGTACATGCCCAGCGGCACCGGTTTCCCGATTCGCGTGCATGGCGCTTTTGTCAGTGACGATGAAGTGCACCGCGTGGTGGCTTATTTAAAATCGCAGGGCGAACCCAACTACATTGACGGCGTGCTGGAAGGCGGCGTGGCCGATGGTGAGGGCGGCGACCTGGGGGGCGACTTGTCGGAAGCAGGCGGCGAGAAAGACCCGATGTATGACCAGGCCGTGGAGATTGTTCTCAAGAACCGCAAGGCCTCTATCTCGCTGGTTCAGCGGCATTTGAAAATCGGCTACAACCGCTCTGCACGCATGCTTGAGGAAATGGAAAAAGCCGGACTCATCAGCGCCATGTCGGGCAGCGGCCAGCGCGAAATTCTTGTGCCTGCACGGGCTGAATGACGACAGCCTGTGAGCCGCCTCACCGAGATACTTTCAAGATGACCATATACAACACTTCTTCTTTTTCAAGGTATCTTTTAGCATTTGTATTTGCTATTACTTCAATAGCTGTTTGCGCCCAAGAACAGGGGGCTGCAGCCCTAAAAGACCTTGAAAACTTCGTTAAAAACACCAAAAGTGGCCGCGCAGCCTTCATCCAGATCGTTACCAGCCCAGCTAAGGAAGGGCAAACGCCCAAGGTCAAAACGTCCAGCGGGTCGTTTGAGTTTTTGCGGCCTAACCACTTCAAGTTTTTATACAAAAAACCGTTTGAGCAATCCATCGTGTCTGACGGCCAAACGCTGTGGCTGCATGATGTGGATTTAAACCAGGTCACCGCTCGCAAACTGGCGCAGGTGCTCAACGGCACGCCCGCCGCCGTGATTGCCGCTGCGGCTGACCTGAAAGGTTTACAGGCCGATTTTGTTTTAACCGCGCTGCCTGAAAAGTCTGGTTTGAAAGACGGCATTCAATGGGTGCAGGCTGTACCCAAAACCAAAGAAGGCCAGTTGCAAAGCATCACTGTGGGTCTTAAAACCACGGATAAAGGCAGTGAGCTGGCGGTACTTGAAATCCTTGATAGTTTTGGCCAGCGCTCAGTGATGACCTTCAGCCAATTTGAAGTCAACCCGGCCATTGCGGCTGCCAGTTTTCAGTTCAAGCCGCCTGTGGGTGCGGATGTCAGCCGTCAGTAGCGTTGAGTTTTGCCACCATGGCCAGCGCTTCAGCGAAAAAAATAAACATTCCCCTGGCTGAGCGCCTGCGCCCGCAAACACTGGGCGAAGTGATTGGCCAGCAGCATCTGCTGGGTGAAGGCATGCCGCTGCGCATTGCGTTTGAATCCGGTCAGCCGCACAGCTGCATTTTGTGGGGGCCGCCAGGCGTGGGCAAAACCACCATTGCGAGGCTGATGGCCAGCAGCTTTGATGCGCACTTCATCACCATGTCGGCGGTGCTGGGTGGTGTGAAAGAAATTCGTGAAGCGGTAGAGCAGGCCCATGTCTGGCTCGCTCAATTGGGTGGTATTGGCGGCGATAGCGGCAAACGCACCATCGTGTTTGTCGATGAGGTGCACCGCTTTAATAAAAGCCAGCAAGACGCTTTTCTGCCGCATGTGGAAAGTGGGCTCTTCACCTTCATTGGCGCCACCACTGAAAACCCGTCGTTTGAGGTCAACTCTGCTTTGTTGTCGCGCGCGGCGGTGTATGTGTTGCAGCCGCTGTCCGAGCCAGATTTGAAAGAAATAGTGGCTGTAGCCCTTAAAAATCGGGCGCTAGCAGCTATTGAAAGCATAGCAATTGAGGCGATTGACCGTTTGGTCGGGTATGCCGATGGAGACGCGCGGCGGTTGCTGAACACGCTCGAATCACTGGCGGTGGCCGCTGGCAATGAAAAATCCGGTGCCATCACCAACGTGACCGATGCCTGGCTGCTCAAAGTACTGGGCGAAAAAATGCGCCGCTACGACAAGGCAGGCGAAGTTTTCTACGACACCATCTCCGCCCTGCACAAATCAGTGCGCGGCTCTGACCCAGACGCTGCGCTTTACTGGTTGATGCGCATGCTCGACGGTGGTGCCGAGCCCAAATACATGGCACGCCGATTGATTCGCATGGCCAGTGAAGACATTGGTCTGGCTGACCCGCGTGCTTTAACCCTCGCTTTGAACGCCGCTGATGTGTATGAAAGGCTGGGCTCGCCTGAAGGCGAGCTGGCGCTGGCCGAGTGCGTGATTTACCTGGCCGTTGCGCCCAAGTCCAACGCCGTCTACAAGGCCTTCAATGAGGCCAAAGCGTTGATCAAAAAAGGTGGCACGCTGCCCGTGCCCATGCATTTGCGTAATGCGCCAACCAAGCTCATGAAAGAGCTGGATTACGGCAAAAATTACCGTTACGCCCACGACGAAGAAGACGGT
>JAYWBS010000169.1:0-32812 GCA_043781295.1 Polaromonas sp. | reverse complement strand
TCGCTGCATGCCGCGTAGCTGGGGTAATACCACTTGTGGTTGGGTGCCAGGCCCCACGGCGAGGGCGTGATGTGCACCGCCGCCAGGGCCGTATCCGCCACAGCCGCGCGGATCAATTGCGGGTTGCGCATGTAATCCCAATAGGTTCCCGCGCCAAGCTCAGGCGGCACCAGTGAAGCGCCCCACTTCAACTGATCTGTTGCGCCTTCGCAAAACGTCTGCAGTTGGCGATGGACGGCCAGCACGTTAGCCTCCGGCGTGGGGTAGTAAATCTTGGCAGGCAGCAGGGCGCGCTCCACGCCCGCAAGCGCCATCTCCTTGAGCAGCGCGTCCTTTTGCACGGCGGACGCCGGATTGCCATCTGCATCGCTGCGGTTGAAAGTGTGCATGACCCGCTGCAAGCGCCGATCGCCGCTCCAGTCCATGCGGTCACCGCGGGGTGTTGATGGATCCTCGGCACCCAGCCATGGCGTGTGCAGGAAAGCGTCAATGAGGGGGCCGTCGTACACAGGCAATTACCTTCGTTTATTGCGGCTCGTTGACGGCCGGACAAGACGCCATCAGCGTCACAGGCCTGGAAGGAAAGTCCTGGGCCATCGCATGCGTCGCACCGATGCCGAACATGGCCGCTGAAAGCCATGCCTTGATTTGCCGTTTTTTCATCGTGTCTCCATCGCGTCTATTTTTTTCAGCTCTAGCCTGCACACAAGCAGCACAACACACAATGTAGATGGTGCGCCCAGCGTTGACAAGCTTAATATTCTGAATAAATATTCAGTAAATATGAATAACGATTTAAGGGGCAACCCATCTGGATACTCATCACATTTTCGAAACAGTTATAAATATTATTTGATTTGTCTGTAATCGAAGTGACATCTAAGATGCGCAGCATTCGCTCGTTCGACTGGCAGTGTGCATCCGTGACTATCTGTCCCGAAAATTCGTCCGGGGACAGCGCGCGATGAATGGCGCTGCAACACAGGAAACATATTTATGCAGAGGCAACCCTCGGTTGACGGACCGCTCAGCGGCATACGCGTTCTGGACATGACATCCCTGGGAATGGGCCCCCTGGCCGGGCAGATCCTGGGCGACCACGGGGCAGACGTTATCAAGGTCGAACCGCCCACTGGCGACACCTTTCGCCATATGGCCCCGCAAAGCTCGTCGGGCATGGGCCATGTGTTTTTGCAGTTCAACCGCAACAAACGCAGCATTGCGCTGGACCTCAAATCGAATGACGGCAAGAAGGCGCTGATCAGCCTGCTGAAAAGTTGCGACATCTTCCTGTCGAACATGCGGCCATCCGCTATGAAAAGCCTGGGACTCGACTACGAGGCGATCAGGCTCATCAATCCCAAGATTATTTTTTGCGGGGCTTATGGTTATTCAGAGCGTGGGCCTTACGCGGGACGACCCGCTGCGGACGACACCATCCAGGCCATGTCGGGCCTGACGGATATGCAGCGCAGGGTGACGGGGACATCCCAGTTTGTCGCGACCATTGTGGCGGACAAGGCCGTGGGTCTTGCACTGGTCAACTCTGTCCTCGCTGCACTGATCTACCGGATGAAAACTGGCAAAGGACAGGCGATAGAAGTCCCGATGTTTGAAACCATGGTGGCCTTTGTCTTGCCGGAACACATGGGCGGGAAGGCCTTTGAGCCTTCGCGAGGCGATACCGGTTATAGCCGTATCCTGAATCCGGAAAGGCGTCCCTATGCCACCAAAGACGGTTCGCTTTGCGTGTTGCCCTACACCACAGCGCAATGGCTGCGGTTTTTTAAATTGATCGGACGCGACGACCTGGCGCAAGACCCGTCGCTACAGGATTCGTTGGCGCGGACTGCGCGCATTCCCGAGCTGTACGCGATCATCGACAAGGTCATGCCGTCTCGAACCACCCAGGAATGGGTGGACGCGCTGATTGAGAACGACATCATGTTCGGTAGCGTCAACTCCATCGAGGATCTGATCGGAGACCAGCATCTCCGAGCGCTCAACATGTTTCCAGTGGTGGAGCACCCGACCGAAGGAGCCATCAGGCTTATCGGCTTTCCGATCAGCTTTTCCGAGTCACCCTGCGCCCTGTACCGCCTGCCGCCAAAGCTCGGCGAGCACAGCCGGGAAATCCTTGCGGAAATCGGCTATTCAGAAGATGAACTGGACCGCCTCGAATCGGCAAAAACCATCCTTTGTGCTGTTTAGCGCCCGGCCGTATAGCCGCGTACTACTTGACTGACCACAACCCGCCATTTACCGACGGGTCAAGGCACGGTGACGACACGACCAATCAGGCGGCGGGCCTCCAGGTCGTCAAGGATGTTGTTGATCTCGCTCATCGGCCGGCTTTCGACCGGGATGGGTGGCAGGCGTCCATCGAATGCAAACTGCACCAGCGCCTTCAGCTCATCGAGTGTGCCCACGTGCGAACCACGAATGGTGAGGTTGCGCGGTGACATGAGCGCCAAGGGAATCTCCAGGCTTCCACCCATCATGCCAACAATGGCAATCACCGTCCCCTTGACCGCCACGGCCATCGCGAGTTCAGCTGTCTCACGGGAGCCGACGAAGTCGATGACGCCGCGAATCGGCCCGCCGGCAGCGACCTTGAGTGCAGCCGCCGCATCGGGTGTCCGACTGTCAAATACGACATGCGCACCTTGACGGGTAGCGGCTTCAAGTTTGGCCGGGTCCAGATCTGCAACAACCAACCCAGCCTCGGTGACCAGCGGAGCGATCGAGAGCGCTGCCAGACCCAGTCCGCCCGCACCAATCACCAGCAGGCGGTCTTTGGCGGACATGCGCGGCATTTTCTTTAGCGCGCCGTACGCGGTGAGCCCTGAGCAGGCATAGGTCGCTGCCAGCTTCAGGTCCAGGTTGCCTGTTGGCACCAGATAACGCCCCTTGGGCACCAGCACATACTCGCTGAATCCGCCATGCGTTCTCGTACCCAGGCTACGCTGTTTTTCGCAGTCGGTGTCGCGCTCGTCCAGACAATGCTCGCAGGTCCCGCATCCAATCCATGGGTAGACAACCACGTTGGTACCTACATCAGGACCGGTGGCATTCGGGCCTTTGGCTGCGACGCTGCCCGCCATTTCGTGGCCCATGGTCAGAGGCAGCTTGGAGCCGAATTGTTCGGCAGTCAGGCGACGACCGCCGCCAAGATCAAAATAGCCGTCACGGATGTGCAGGTCGCTGTGGCAGACCCCTGCCGCCTCGATCATCACCAGGACTTCGGCACCTTGCGGCACCGGTACTTCGTGCAGCCGAAGTTGCAAGGGCTTGCCCCATTCGAGGAGTTGGTAGCTGTTCATTGACGTCACATGTTGCTTTCAAGAAAGTATCTTGGGTACATCCCTCAAGCGATCCTGAGGACCACTGATTTGGTTTGCAGGTAATGGTCCATGTGCTCGGTGCCCGACTCACGGCCATAACCACTCATCTTGTAGCCGCCAAAGGGAATGGCCGGGTCTATCTGCATATAGCAGTTGACCCATACCGTGCCGGCGCGCAATGCGGCGGCCACTTGATGTGCTTTGCTGACATCACGGGTCCAGACGCCAGAACCCAGGCCATAAGGCGTGTCGTTGGACCGGCGGATCACCTCCTCAATATCATCAAAAGGCATGGCACTGATGACGGGGCCGAAGATTTCTTCCTTGACGATCTTCATGTCGTCAGTGGCATTGGAGAACACGGTCGGTTTGATAAAGCAGCCCTTGGCCAGCGCCGCATCGTCGGACCGGCCACCGCCAGCTAGCGCTTTGGCACCCTCCTGCAGACCGCTGTTGATGTAGCTCATCACGCGTTCATATTGCAGGCTGGAAGCGACAGGGCCAAGCTGGGTAGCAGCATCGAGCGGAGAGCCAAGTTTCAACTGGCGGGCATAGTCAGCGACCCGTTGCACGAACTCATCGTGGATGCTTCTTTCAACAAATAAACGGCTACCTGCGACACAAATCTGCCCACTGTTGGTGAAGACCGCGTTGGCTGCACCGGCGACAGCGGCGTCGAGATCGGCATCGGCAAACACGATGTCGGGCGACTTGCCCCCCAGCTCCAGTGACAGGCGTTTGAGGTTGCCAGCCGAAGCTCGCACAATCGCCTGACCGGTAGCGGTAGAGCCGGTAAAACCAACCTTGTCGACGCCTGGATGGGCGGCCAGCGCAGCACCCGTCTTGCCGCCTCCCGTCACGACATTCAAAACTCCTGGAGGAAAACCAGCTTCTTCGACCAGCTCGGCCAGCCGTAGCGGTGACAGGCTGGCCTGCTCCGAGGGCTTGAGCACCACGGTGCAGCCTGTTGCAAGCGCTGGGGCAAGTTTCCACACGGTTTGGCTAAGCGGGCCATTCCAGGGAACGATGGCGCCAACGACGCCAACGGGTTCCTTGAGCGTGTACGACAAGACCGACCCTGGCAATGAATTTTCAATGGTTTGCCCATGGATGGCAGTCGCCAGGCCCGCATAAAAGCGAATCATCCCCACGACACGTTGTCTGCCAGCGCTGCTGCGGCTAATCGGCATACCCATCTCAAGCGTGTCGAGCACGGCAAACTCGTCGTAATGCTGGTCGACGAGGTCCGCAAGTCGGAGCAGCAAACGCTGGCGTTCAAACGGCTTGGTCTTGCGCCACGGCCCTTCAAACGCCTGCCGCGCGGCAGCAACAGCAGCATCAACATCCGCAGTGTCGCCTTCTGCGATATGCGCCAGAACGTCTCCGGTAGAGGGGTCAATACTCTCGAAGCTTTGCCCGGACACAGGGGGTACCCATCGCCCGCCGATCAAGAGTTTCTTGCCAGCAAGAGACGCTATGAACGGGGGACGGAATCCAGCTGGAATTGACTTAACTTGGGAATCAGACATGGGGGTCTCCAGAGTGGGTATAAGAGGTTTGCTGACAGCATGCTGTTGTCAGCACGCGGTCAGTACCTCACATCTTGCATTTAGTGCTGCACTCAGGCGCCATCTTTGCGATGGGCTGAATCGCCTTGACGATGAAGTCGCGCTTAACCTCGCCGACCTTGAAGGCCTCCAGTTTTTATTTCCTGTACGAGGTGATTTGGCTCTGTGCCAATCCCTGCGCTTGGACTTCAAATATTAAAAGTGTTTCGTTTGAAAGACAAATCAAATAATCTGAATCATTGTTAATATTTACGCTCATACGTCCCCATCCGCAGATGTGAACGCATAAGTTCATGGATGCGAATCGCGAGGCGAATGAGATCGGTGGAAGGCGACGTGATGCACCGCTGACTATTTCAAAGCGGCGGGAACTGGCTGCTGATGACCTGGCAATGCTGCTGGTAGAGGTTCAGGGCATGCTCAAAGTTTGCTTCGTTATTAATAGCTAATTACGCCCGAGTTTATTGGGCTACAGCATGATTTAGCACTGATTTAACGAGATTTTCAGAACCCTTGCCAACCCGCAATGCCACCACGGCCCCGTCAACCGGCGCAGAGCCCAAATCCCGCAGCATCAGATTGATAGCCACCGCAAAATCACCCATGGTGTCGGCCATCGTGCCGTCGAGGTCAATGATGGCTGCGTCCATGAATGGACTCAGCAATTGCCGATACGGCGCGCAGACAGCTTGTTTTGAAACTCGGTCAACGTGCCCGCCACATTGGCTTTGGCCGTGATCAAGCCATTCATGGTCTGCGCATCAAACGCCACCTCACCACGTGACTGTAGGGCATAGGCGCCGCCACATTGCATTGCAAACTTGAAGGTGTTGCCGCTGTAGCTCTTTTCGGTGTACTGGCAATCAGATGCGCCGGGGTTGGACAGGCCACCCAGCAGCCTGGACGGGTCTAGAGCATCGGCAGCCGTGAAGCACTGGTTGACGGTGAACGGTGCAGGTTGAAAGCCCGGCGCAGCCTGGGTATGCGTCTCCATGCTGATCGCCCACAGGCCGGGGGTGATGTCAGCGGCGTAGGCTAGCGATGAGAGCAACGGTAGGCAAGCGGCGAAGAGGGAAAAAATGCGTTGGGGCGAATTGATCATGGTGGCATGCGTTATAAAGTTTCGCAAAGCATGTTGATTGTCCAGAGCATCATCGCCCGTCTACTTCGCCAGCTCCACCCGCATCGCATCCATCACGCCCTTGTAATCCGGCTTGCCAAAAATAGCGCTGCCAGCCACAAAGGTATCCGCGCCCGCAGCGGCAACACGCGCAATATTGTCGGTTTTGATGCCGCCATCCACCTCCAGCCGAATGTCTTTGCCGCACGCATCAATCCGTTTGCGTACGTCTTCAATCTTGCGCAGGGCGCTGTCGATGAAGCTCTGGCCACAAAAGCCGGGGTTGACGCTCATGATCAAAATCAGATCGATGTCATCTATCACCCAATCCAGCACATCCATAGGCGCTGCGGGGTTAAAGACCAGGCCCGCCTTACAGCCTTTGCCTTTGATGGCCTGAATGCTGCGGTGCACGTGGCCGGATGCGTCGGGGTGAAAGCTGATGAGGTCTGCGCCTGCATCAGCGAAGGCGGCGGCCAGCGCGTCGACGGGTTGCACCATCAAATGCACGTCAATCGGTACCGCCGTGCCATCCGCACGTTTTGCATGCGGCTTGAGCGCCTGGCAAATCATGGGGCCAAACGTCAGGTTGGGGACGTAGTGGTTGTCCATCACGTCAAAGTGAATCCAGTCAGCGCCAGCGGCTATCACGGCTTTGACTTCATCGCCCAGGCGGGCAAAGTCAGCTGACAAAATGGACGGGGCAATTCTGTAGGTGGGCTTTGTTTGGCGCATGCCGCAATTGTCGCAGCAACCAGCAACTGACTTCGCGCGCGGTTAATATGTACATTCACCTTCTTTACGGGTCACGTTCCCAGCCATGCCGCAAAAGCCAAATTACCAATTTTCCTGCGACGTCGTGCCGCACTACATTCCTGAGCAGTCCTCACCGGAGGACTCGATCTATGGATTTTCCTACACCGTGACCATCACCAACACGGGGCAAGTCGCTGCGCAGCTGATTTCGCGCCACTGGGAAATAGTCGATGCCAACGGCCACATTGAAGAAGTCAAAGGCCTAGGCGTGGTGGGCCACCAGCCGCTGCTTAAACCGGGTGAGTCGTTTCAGTACACCAGCGGTTCACGCCTGCGCACAGCCACAGGCGCGATGCACGGTACCTATTTTTGTGTGGCCGAAGATGGCGAGCGTTTTGAGGCGCTGATCCCGATGTTTGTGCTTGAGGCGACGGGCAGCACGCCAGCAGGCCGTACGCTGCATTGATAGAGCGCTGGATGCACCCATGAAAGACCTGCGCGCACTGTTGTCTGCGCTAGACCCAAAAGCTGATTTGGCCAGCCGCCACATCTGGCTGATTCAGCTTTTTGAATGGCTGCGCGGTGACGAAAGCTCACCAGACGCGACGATTTCACGGCTGCAAACTTTCATTGATGCCGTCAAGGCGCAGCCCGAGCTGGAGCTGCGTTTGAAGGCTTGGTGGCAAACCTTGCTACAGACGGTTGACGTGACCACCTTGCTGGCCGACTTTGGTTTTGCGCCACGCACCGCTTTTGTCAGTGAGCTGGCCGAGCGCCTGCGCCGCAAAATGTTGCCTGGCACGCCCGAGACGATTGATGCGGCAGAGCTTTTCCCGCTGGTGGCGCCATCGCGCTTTGATGCGCAGTGGCTGGCGGCCATGCCAGAAGCGCAAATTGACCAGCTCGCTGCCCTGCTCTCAAGCAATCTGCACACTGACCTGCTGATCTGGCAGCACAACCTGATGGACGCGCTGACCTATTGCACCGCGCAAATCCGGGCCACCGGCTTTGCGCCCGAGCTGCGCTTGCGGATGGACAGAGCCAACGATGATGATCGCGCCTTTCACCCCTTGTCAGGCGACCTGGCCGAGCTGCGCCACATCTTTTTTGACCCCGCGCAGGGGGAAGATGAACTCAAAGCCGCCATTGTCCAACTGCGCGCCCGGCTGGAGACCTGTCGGCAAGCGGTCAATGGCGTGTACACGCACTTCGAAGAAAACGGCATATCGGTGGGCATGGTGTTCATGCTGCGCCAATTGCGTGAGCGCATTGTGCGGGTGCGTGAGTTGCTGGACACCTTGACATCAGACCAGCCTGCGCAAGCAGCCGCCAAACTGCTGGCGCGCCGCGTCACGATTGGGCTGGGCAGCAAAAGCATAGGCGCACTGATCAGCGCCAATTCGACATTGCTGTCAGCCAAGATGGCCGAACGCAGCGCCGAGACGGGTGAGCACTACATCACGCGAGACCGCGCAGAGTACAAACAAATGCTGGGCAAAGCGATGGGCGGCGGCGCGGTCACGGCGCTGACCACAGGCTTGAAGTTTGCCATAGTGGGCTTGGGTTTGTCGGCGTTCTGGAGCGGTTTTGGCGCGGGCCTGATGTACGCCGCCAGTTTTATTTTGATTCAGCTGCTGCACCTGACGCTGGCCACCAAACAACCCGCCATGACAGCGCCGGCGATGGCGGCAAAACTCAAGGACATGGACTCAAGCAACGCCATCAGCGAATTTGTAGATGAAGTCACGCATCTGGTGCGCTCGCAGGTTGCTGCCGTGTTTGGTAATGTGTTGATGGTGGTGCCCGCCGTACTGCTGGTCAATGTGTTGGTGATGCTTGTCGCTGGGCGCCCCATGATCAGCCCCAAAGAAGCCATGCATGTGCTGCACACGCTGACGCTGCTGGGACCCACGCTGATGTGGGCCGCTTTTACCGGCATGATTTTGTTTGCCTCCAGCATGGTGGCGGGCTGGTTTGAGAACTGGTTTGTGCTGCATCGCCTGGACTCAGCAATTCGCCATAACCCGCGTTTTACCAGCGTGCTGGGCGCTGAACGTGCGGACCGCTGGTCAAACTTCATGCGTGAAAATATTTCGGGCTTTGCATCGAACATTTCGCTCGGCTTCATGCTTGGTTTGATTCCCGCCTTCACCGGATTTTTTGGTTTTGAGCTGGAAGCGCGGCACGTTACCCTGTCTGCCGGGCAGCTTGCCGCTGCGGGTGCTGCGCTGGGCCTGGATGCCTTCAGGCAACCGCTCATCTGGTGGTGTATGGCCGCCATACCGCTGATTGGCGCGTTAAATTTAAGTGTCAGTTTTTACTGCGCATTCCGCCTGGCCCTGCAAGCGCACAACGTCAGCGGTGTTGACAGGGCACGTATCAGCAGCGCGATTTGGGCACGCTGGCGCAGGCATCCGCTGCGCTTTTTTGTGCCGCAATAATTTGCAAGCGTGACGGCAGTTACAGACTTGCTGCACGCACTGCACTAACGCCCTTCTCCTACACCGCCTGGGGCATATTGCCAGTACCCTCAAAGATAACTTTGAAGGGTAAGTTTCTACATGCAAGAGCTCCTGGCCATCTGGGCAGAGTGGATCAAACCATCGGCCGGCCTGGCAACCGTGCAGTGGTCTGTACTGCTGGCCGTTGCTGCAGCGGCAGGCCACCTGGTGCAGCGCTACATCGGTCTGCCCAAAGTCATTGGTTACTCCGTCATTGGTGCGCTTGCAGGCTTCGCTGGATTTACAGGTGCTGTGTGGCCCTTGCAGGGCACCGGACTTTTTTTACTTGAACTGGGCGTGGCGGTGGTGCTGTTTGAAGCAGGCGGGCGCATATCGCTGCGCTGGTTTCGCCACAACCCGATGGTGCTGGTGCAAAGCCTGGCTGAATCCATTCTGACTTTTATCGCCGTGTTTTGGGCCATGCACAAGCTTGGTGTGCAGGTCTCCATTGCGCAGCCGCTAGCCTTGCTGGCCATGGCCGCATCGCCTGCGGTGTTGTCACGCGTGCTGATAGACACACGTGCATCCGGCCCGGTGAGCGAGCGCGCCATGGCGCTGTCAACCCTGAGCACCCTGTATGCGCTAACGCTGTGCAGTGCCAGCGCCGGCATGATGTCCAGGGGCGACAAGCTGCTGGGGCCGATCACCTTAACCGGCAGTTTTTACCCGGTGCTGGTGGTGCTGGGCTTGTCGGTGGTGGTGGGTGCTGTGTTGGCGCTGGTGCTGCGCGCGGCGCTGCGCGTGATGAGCCCAACCAGCGAGAACACGGCCATTTTGTTGCTGGCCATGATTGCGGCTGGCGCTGCATTGGCGGCGCACTTTGGCGGCTCTGCACCGCTGGCGGCGCTGCTGGGCGGCATGCTGCTCAAACAGCTCAACCCACGCCCTTGGTCGTGGCCCCGGCAGATGGGCACCGCTTCAAGCATGCTGACCATGTTGATGTTTGTGCTGGTGTCTGTCGTGGCTGCGCAAGCGCCCTGGGCTGGCCCGGTGGCTCCTTTGGTTCTGGCACTGATTGCCGCGCGCGCACTGGCCAAAATTGTAGGCGTGGCCGTCGGCAATGTGGGCACTGGCGCAAGCTGGCGACAAGGCCTGTGGGTGGGTTGCGCCATGTCGCCCATGTCGTCTGTAGCGCTGCTGCTGGTGTCGCAATACGTGAGTGCCGCGCCAGCCATTGGCCGGCAAATTGCAAGTATCGCGCTGCCATCCATTTTGCTGATGGAGGTGTTGGGCGCTGTGCTGGCAACGGTGGCTATTGTGCGGGCCGGTGAAAGCTCAAGGCCGCACACGCTGCGCTTGCGCACAGCGCCGAAAGGGCCAGTTCATGAGTCTTGAAGCCTTTCAACTGTCAAGTGCGCTGTCGCTCGGTGTTGAGCTGGAACTGCAACTCGTCAACACCCATGACTACGACCTCGCCCCCTATGCCGAGGACATGCTGCGCCTGATGAAAAAAATACCCCTGCCCGGCGCGGTGGTGCCCGAGATGACGTCGAGCATGATAGAAATATCCACTGGCGTTTGCCAGTCGTCATCGGAAGTTCTGGGGCAACTGACGCAAATTCGTGATGCATTGGTTAAAAGCGCCGACAAGCTCAACATTGCGGTGGTTGGTGGCGGTACCCACCCGTTTCAGCAATGGCACGAGCGGCGCATTTACGACAAACCGCGCTTTCGTGAACTCTCAGAGCTCTATGGCTATTTGTCCAAACAGTTCACGATTTTTGGCCAGCACGTACATGTGGGATGCCCCGATGCTGACACCGCCCTGCTCACACTGCACCGCATGTCGCGCTACATTCCACACTTTATTGCCCTGTCAGCATCCAGCCCCTACGTGCAGGGACAAGACACCGCCTTTGACTCGGCCAGGCTCAATTCGGTGTTTGCTTTTCCGCTGTCAGGCCGCGCACCGTTTGCGCTGACCTGGAAAGACTTCACGGTGTATTTCGACAAGATGGCGCGCACGGGTGTCGTCAAAAGCATGAAGGATTTTTATTGGGACATCCGGCCCAAGCCAGAATTTGGCACCATCGAGATTCGGGTTTTTGACACGCCGCTAACAGTCGAACGCGCTGCGGCGCTGTCGGGTTTTGTGCAGTCGTTGGCCGCATGGTTCATGCAAGACCAGCCCTTCATGCCGCAAGAAGACGACTACCTGGTCTATACCTACAACCGCTTTCAGGCATGCCGCTTTGGCCTGGATGCAGCCTACGTAGACCCCGCCACAGGCCAGCACATGCCGCTGCGTGACCACATCATGCTGACATTGCAGCAGCTAGGGCCCTACGCAGACAGCCTGGGAGCCAGCGCCTTTATTCACATGCTGCAAAGCAGTACCGAGCGCGGCGACAACGATGCACGCTGGCTGCGCGAGCGGCAAGGCCAGGAGGCCTTGCTGGCAGAAGTGATTCGCCAGGCAGCGCAACGCTTTCGGGGTAGGCTGGCGCACGCGCAGGGCTAGGGCGCGCCGGGGTCAGAAACCGCTGACTGCCTGTATCCTCTATAGATGCCCGAGTTCGACCTCATAGCCCGCTACTTCACCCGCTCACCAAAGCGTGCCGTGCTGGGCGTTGGCGATGACTGCGCGCTGCTTGAACCCACCCCGGGCATGCAACTGGCCATATCGAGTGACATGCTGGTTGAAGGTCGGCATTTTTTTGCTGATGTCAATCCTGTCGCGCTGGGCCACAAAGCGCTGGCCGTCAATCTGAGTGACCTGGCCGCTTGCGGTGCAACACCCGTTGCCTTCACGCTCGCGCTGGCCCTGCCCCGGATAGACGACACGTGGCTGCAAGGTTTCTCGCAAGGCCTGCTGGCGCTGGCCGATGCGCATAGCTGCGAACTGATAGGCGGTGACACCACGCAAGGCCCGCTCAACATCTGCATCACCGTTTTTGGCGAAGTGCCGCGCGGGCAAGCGCTGTTGCGATCTGGAGCGCGGGTGGATGACGATATTTACGTCAGCGGCACACTGGGTGATGCGCGACTGGCGCTCAAGGCGCTGCAAGGCGAGATTGAACTGCCGCCGGAAATCCTGGAACAAGCGCGGTTGCGGCTGGAGCAACCCACGCCGCGCGTTGTACTGGGCACGGCCCTGCGCGGCATTGCCACATCGGCGATTGACATCAGCGACGGCCTGGGGGGTGACCTGGGTCACATCCTGAAAGCCTCCGGCGTGGGCGCTCGGGTAGATACCGAAGTTACTATGAATTTAATAGCTGCTTGCGCCCGAATTGATTGGGTTAGAGGCATTTTTGACAGTCAAAAACAGCTCGAAATCGTGTTGTCAGGCGGTGATGACTACGAATTGGCCTTCACCGCAGCGCCATCTGCCCGGCAGGCGGTCTCAAGAGCCGCCGAAACCAGCCAGACACCCGTCACCCGCATTGGCCAGATAGTGCACGCACCGGGTTTGCGGCTTGTCGATGGTCACGGCCAGCCGGTCAGTGGCCCATTCACGTCGTTTGACCACTTTGCATGAGCATTTGAAGGGGACGTTAAAATCTAGGGTTTCCCCTGTCTAAACTCCCCTCTCTTCCCCAAAATCCCATGAGCGCTTTCAACGAAGAACGTGTGCTGTCCGTCCACCACTGGACCGACAAATTGTTCACCTTCACCACCACACGCGACGAGTCCATGCGTTTCAGCAATGGGCACTTCACCATGATCGGCCTGAAGGTCAATGACAAGCCGTTGTTACGCGCTTACAGCATCGTCAGCGCCAACTACGAAGACCATCTGGAGTTCTTGAGCATCAAGGTGCCCGACGGCCCACTGACGTCTCGCCTGCAGCACATCCAGGTTGGCGACACCGTCATCGTCGGCAAAAAGCCCACCGGCACGCTGCTGATTGACTATTTGCTGCCCGGCAAGCGCCTGTACTTGCTGTCTACCGGCACAGGCCTGGCCCCGTTCATGAGCATCATCCGCGACCCGGCGACCTACGAGGCGTTTGAGCAGGTCGTGCTGGTCCACGGCGTGCGTGAAAAAGACGAGCTGGCCTACCACGACCTGGTGGTTGAGCATTTGCCGCAGCACGAGTTTTTGGGTGAGATGATTGCCAAACAACTGCTGTACTACCCCACCGTCACGCGCGAATCCTACCGCACCATGGGCCGCGTGACTGACCTGATGGCCAGCGGCCAGATGTTTGAAGATTTGAAATTGCCCGCATTGGACGTAGCCAACGATCGCGTGATGATTTGCGGCAGCCCACACATGCTCAAGGACTTGAAAGTCATGCTCGAAGGCCAGGGCTTCAAAGAAGGCACCACCTCTAAGCCAGGGGATTTTGTGATTGAACGGGCTTTTGCCGAGAAATAGAGCCCCCACGTTCGCTCACTGCTTTGGGCTTTCTGCCTCCCGAGGCGGAGCATAGTAATACCACTCGCCAGATGGTATGATTTCTGCATGAACACCATCAGCCTCAAAATCAGCGCCCCACTTGAAGACACCCTCGCTTTGTTGAGCCAGCAAGAGCGGGTGAGTAAATCTGAGCTGGTTCGACGTGCCTTGCTGGCTTATGCCGCGCAGCGCTCAAGCGCCCCGCCAGCGCAGTCAGCACTCAATATGGCCGGTGACCTGGTGGGCTGCTTTTCTGGCACACCATCTGACTTGTCGTCAAACCCCGCCTATCTTGCTGACTTTGGCCGCGTTTGAAAATGGTGTCTGGTACACAAACAAACGCTAACATTCTGCTTGACACTGGCCCTTGGGTCGCCTTGCTGTGCAAAGACGACAAGCAACACGAATGGGCCAAGCAGCAATTTTCAACCCACCCCGGACCTTTCTTGACCTGCGAAGCCGTGGTTGCTGAAACTTGTTTTCTGCTTGCCCGCTCGGGTCTGGACTCTTCCAAAGCCTTGGGCTTGATTGAGCGTGGCGTGATTCAAGTAGGCATGGCACTCACAGAGCAACTCGCATCGGTCAGCGCCTTGTATCAGCGCTATGACAATGTGCCCGCATCATTGGCGGATGCTTGCCTGGTGCGCATGTCAGAGTTGTACGAGCCCTGCCATGTGCTGACGCTGGACAGCGACTTTCATATTTACCGAAGGCATGGCAGAAAAGTCATCCCGGTGATCTGCCCGGCATAGCTGATTCCTGACAATTGACAAATCACAAATGTCCTATTGACAGGACATTAAAAATCGCCATAGCATGTGCATCATGGCCTTGGCACTATCCGCGAGTTCGCACCTACCGCTACCCAAATACCACCGTATTTATCTGGTGCTGCGCGAGCAATTGGCTGATGGGCGGTTTGCTGGCGGCTTGCCGGGTGAGCTGGCTCTGGTGGCGCAGTTCGGTGTGGCGCGGGTCACGGTTCGCAGGGCTTTGGCCCAGCTTGCTTCTGAAGGGCTGATTTCACGCGAAGCGGGGCGCGGCACGCGGCCTGTTGATGCCAACTTAAAAACCACCACCAGCCAACGCGCGCACCTGACGGGCCTGCTTGAAAACCTGGTCAGCATGGGCTTGACGACATCGGTCAAGGTGCTGGAGGTGCGGGGTATTTCTGCATCGGAGTCTGTCGCCAGCGCGCTGCAAATCAAGCCGGGTGATGAAGTGCAAAAAGCGGTGCGCGTGCGCAGCACCAAAGAAGGTGCGTTGTCACACATCACCACCTATGTGCCGCAAATTTTGGCTCAGTCATTTGGCCGCCGCGAGCTGGCCAAAAAACCGATTTTGGTGTTGCTTGAAGAATCAGGCGTGAAGGTCGGCCGGGCGCACCAGACGATTTCTGCACGGCTGGCCGATGCCAGCGTGGCCGAGCACCTCGATGTATCGGTTGGCACGGCTTTGCTGGCCGTGCGCCGCCTGATTTATGACGAAGCCGACAAACCCATCCAGTGGCTGCATGGCCTGTACCGGCCTGACCGTTATGAATACCAGATGGCGCTTTCCCGCGTGGGCAACATTGATGCCAAGGTGTGGGTCAGCAAAGATTTATCAGCCCGCTTCACTTGAGATTTTCAACCCTTTTTTAACAGGAGTCAGCATGTCAACTTCCCAAAATTCACGTCGCCAGTTCATCGCCCAGTCTGTAGCCACCGCCTCTAGCTTGGCCTTTCCTTTGGTCGCAGGCGCACAGCCCAAAGCCATCAAAATTGGCGTGCTGCACCCGGTCACGGGCGCGCTGGCTTACTCGGGCCAGCAGTGCCGTGAAGGCGCGTTAATGGCGATTGAAGACATCAACAAATCAGGCGGCATCAAATCACTCGGCGGCGCAAAAATTGAAGCCCTGCTGGGCGATGCGCAGTCATCACCGCAAGCGGGTAGCGCTGAAATTGAAAAGATGAACGAGGCTGGTGTGTCTGCCGTGCTGGGGGCTTTTGCGTCGGCTATTTGCCTGGCCACCACACAGGCCGCCGCCAAGTACAACCTGCCACATGTGGTGGACGTGGGTGTGGCTGACCAGATTGTCGAACGCGGTTTGAAAAACACCTTCCGCTTTGGCCCCGGCTACAAAAAGTGCGCTGAAGTTGCCGTGGCCAACCTGCATGTGCTGAACACCGCCGCAGGCAAGCCCGCCAAAACGGTGATGATCATTCATGAAGAGTCATTGTTTGGCACGGGTACCGCCAACCTGCTGGCGCGCGAACTGCCGGGTTACGGCTACGACGTGAAAGAAGTCATCAAACACGCCAACCCGACGCGTGACTTCAACAACATCGTGCTGCGCATGAAAGCTGTGAATCCCGACATCGTGATCCCCGCCAACTACTACAACGAATACGCGCTGCTGGTACGCACCATGCAGCAGCAAAAAGTCACACCCAAAGCGATTTTCTCGGTGCTGGGCGGCGCGGCCTCCAGCTACAAGTTTGTCAAGGAATTCCCCGATGCTGCCAACGGCATCATTGACTGCAACCACTGGTTTAACCCCAAGGACAAACGTTCCGCCGACCTGAAAAAACGGGTTGAAGCCAAAGGCCTGTTTTTCAGCTACGAAGTCTTCATGGCGTACACCGGCATGCGTTTGCTGGCCGACGCGATTGACCGCGCCAAGTCAGTTGACCGCGCCGCCATCATTGAGGCTCTAGCCAACAGCACCTTTGCCGACCACATCATGCCGTACGGCCCCACCAAGTTCGTCAATGGCCAGAACATGGGCGCACAGCCGTTGATGACGCAGGTTTATAAAAACGACATCAAGGTGATCATTCCGCGTGACTACCGTGAAGTGGATGCTGTTTTCCCACTGAAGGCCTAGTAATTTAATGCCCCCACGTTCCTCACTTCGTGTAGTCTCTGCCCCCCGAGGGGGCGCGGCCTTGCTTGGGGCGGCCCGGCGCTGGCGGCCCTTGTCATGATGTTCGACGCAGGGATACTTTTCTCATCCGTTCTGAACGGCCTGACGACTGGGGCGGTTTACGCCCTGATCGCGCTGGGCCTGACGCTGATTTACGGTGTACTGCACATCATCAACTTTGCGCACGGCGCATCGTTGATGCTGGCGCTGTATGCCGTTTACATGCTCAAAGAGCGGCTTGGAATTGATCCCTATCTTGCCTTGCCGCTGGTGGTGCTGGGCATGTTCGCACTGGGCTACGCGCTGCAACGCGTCATCATCAACCGCGCCAGCCACGGCAAGGATGAAAACATTTTGCTGGTCACACTCGGCATTTCCATCGTGATGGAAAACGCTGCGCTGCTGTTTTTCAAATCTGACACACGCACCATCGACACCGCCTACACGCTGACCACCATACCGATTGGCCCAGCCATGATTGCGCTGCCCAAACTGGTAGCGTTTGCAGGCGCATTGGTCGTCTCAGGCATCCTGCTGTGGATAGTGGGCAAAACAGATTTGGGCCGCGCGATTCGCGCTGTCGCCAAAGAAAAGCATGGTGCCAAACTCATGGGCATTGACGTGGACCATGTGTACGCGATGAGCTTTGGCATTGGCCTGGCCTGCCTGGGTGCAGCGGCCTGCTTTTTGTTGCCTGCGTATTACGTCAACCCACAAGTCGGCGGTGGCTTTGTGCTGGTGGCTTTTACCGTGGTGGTGCTGGGCGGCATGGGCAGCTTTGGCGGTGCGTTGATAGGCGGTCTACTGGTGGGCGTGGTCGAATCGCTGGGCGGCCTGTACCTGGGTGAGTCGCTGGGGCAGATTGGTATTTTTGCGATTTTTATTGGCGTGTTGCTGTTCAAGCCGCAGGGCTTGTTTGGGGCCAAATCGTGAACAACACATTGAGAGAACTTGGCAGCATTGCGCTGTTTGTCGCCGTGGTGGCCTGCGTCCCGCTGGTCACCGATTCAGGTGTCACGCTAAACTTTGTGATGATGGCCCTGTACGCCGCGCTGCTGGCGCAAGCATGGAACATTTTGGGCGGTTTTGGTGGGCAGTTTTCGTTTGGTCATGCGCTGTTTTTTGGCACGGGCGCCTACATACAGGCGATTGCCCAGTTGCAGTTCGGCCTCAACCCCTGGCTGGCGCTGGCGCTGGCAGTGGCAGGCAGTGCCGCTATAGGTTTGATCGTAGGCGGCCTGACTTTTCGCTATGGTCTGAAGGGCTCGTACTTCGCGCTCGTCACGCTGGCTTTTGCAGAGGTGTTTCGCATTTTGGCGCTGTCTGTACCCTTCACGGGGGCCGGTGTGGGTCTGATGATTCCGTTAAGCGAATCATTTGCCAACATGCAGTTTGCATCCCGCAAGGGCTATCTGTATTTGATGCTGGGTTTTGTGGCAACGGCACTGCTCATTACCTGGTGGCTCAAGCATTCGCGCTTTGGCGCTTACCTGCAAGCCGTGCGCGACAACGAAGACGCAGCCCGTGCGATTGGCGTGAACCCGTTTAACGTCAAGCTAGTGGCGATTGGCCTGTCTGGCGCTTTGATGGGCGCTGGCGGCGCGTTTTATGTGCAGGTGTTTCAGTACATTGACCCTGGCATTGCCTTCGGCCCCGGCACGTCGGTTGAAGCGCTGGTAGCGGCCATTGTGGGCGGCATCGGCACGCTGTGGGGGCCGGTGCTGGGTGCGGTGGTGCTGCATGTGCTGGCCGACATCACGCGCAACATGTTCGGCCAGTTGCCTGGCATCAACATGGTGATTTACGGCGTGGTGCTGGTGCTGATTGTGATGTTCTTGCCGCGCGGTGTATCTGGTATCGGCGCAAGCGCCAAGGCGGCATGGCGAAAGATGAGCAAGCGGGGCAAGCCATGACCCGCGCGTTGCTCACCATCAATGGCCTGTCCAAATCATTTGGTGGTTTGAAGGCGGTACAAAACGTATCGCTCAGTGTTCCGCAAGGCAGCCTGAGCGCACTGATTGGCCCGAACGGTGCTGGCAAAACCACGCTGTTTGCGCTGATGTCGGGCTTTTTAAAACCGGATAGCGGCAGCGTCCATTTTGATGGCGTTGACATCACGGGCCGTGCACCACATATCAACGCCAGAGGATCGGACCGGCCTCGCAAAAGCGAATCCGGGGGCATGACCCGCACTTTTCAAATCGTGCAACCTTTTGCCTCGCAAACCGTGCGTGAAAACATTGCCGTCGGTGCGCACCTGCATATTAAAAATCGTCACACAGCATTGCTGGAGGCCGAGCGCATTGCAGCGCAAGTCGGCTTGCTAAAACAAATTGACCAGCCTGCGGGCGAGCTGACCGTGGCCGGCCGCAAGCGACTTGAACTGGCGCGCGCACTGGCAACCAAGCCACGGCTGCTGCTGCTCGATGAGGTGCTGGCCGGTCTGAATCCGCAAGAAATTGCAGAGATGATTCCCGTGGTACGGGACATTGCCAACAGCGGCATCACCGTGCTGATGATCGAGCACGTGATGCAGGCCGTGATGAACCTGGCCGGGCATGTATGGGTGCTGGCACAAGGGCAATTGATTGCAGAAGGCTCGCCCAGTGAAGTCACCCACAACGAAAAAGTGGTTGAAGCGTATCTGGGCCACGGCACAGC
The DNA here is from genome assembly GCA_043781295.1 of Polaromonas sp. Lineage (GTDB taxonomy): Bacteria > Pseudomonadota > Gammaproteobacteria > Burkholderiales > Burkholderiaceae_C > Polaromonas. Next base: position 13,610 of record JAYWBS010000169.1, on the reverse strand, counting down.
AGCGCGTTTGCGGGCTGCTGAATTGGTCAGGACACCTGCATGACCGCACTGCTCAACATTCAAGGCCTTTACGGTGGCTATGGCCAGGTCGAAGTGCTGCGCGGCGTGGACCTGGCCGTGAACCCTGGCGAAATTGTGGCGCTGTTGGGTAGCAACGGCGCAGGCAAATCAACGCTGGCCAATGTGGTCTGCGGCATTTACCCGGCGTGGGCTGGCAGCGTGCAGTTTGATGGTGACAACCTGAGCAACGCTCACTACCGCGATGTGGTCAAGGCAGGTTTGATTCAAGTGCCCGAAGGCCGCAAAGTCTTCCCCAATTTGAGCGTGCTGGAGAATCTGGAGCTGGGCTCTTTCACCCGTGCTCGCGAGCGCCGTGCCAAAAATCTTGAAAGAGTTTTCACCATCTTCCCGCGCCTGAAAGAGCGCCTGAGTCAACTGGCAGGCACCATGAGCGGTGGTGAGCAGCAAATGCTGGCAATTGGCCGGGGCCTGATGGCTGAGCCCAAACTGCTGATTCTGGATGAACCCTCACTGGGCTTGTCGCCGCTGCTGGTTGAAGAAATGTTCACGCTGATTGCGCAGCTGCGTGGCGATGGTTTGGCGATTCTGCTGGTCGAGCAAAACGTCGGCCAGTCACTGGAAATAGCTGACAGAGCCTATGTGCTTGAAAACGGTAGCATCCGCTTTGCAGGCCTGCCAGCAGAACTGCTGGGCAGTGATGCGCTGCGCAAAGCGTATTTGGGACTTTGACGTGATGCCATTTAATCGCCGCGCCGTTTTGCTGAGTGCTACTGCTTTGATAGCTGCTCGCGTTCATGGCCAAACGGGCCAAAGTGCTCCCGCTCGAATATTGGTGGGTGCACCGGCAGGTGGCTCTACAGACACGCTGGCACGGGCACTGGCGCAAGAACTTGGCCGCTTGCTGGGCAAGGTGGTGGTGGTTGAAAACCGGCCCGGCGCGGGCGGCAACATTGCGGCTGAAGCCGTTGCCAAGGCCGTGCCCGATGGCAACACGCTCCTCATGAGCTTTACCAGCCATGCCATCAATGCGTTGCTGTATCCGTCATTGCCTTTTGACCCTGTCAAAGACTTCACGCCACTGACTTGCGTGGCCACCTCGCCATCCATACTTGTCGCGCACCCATCTGTTGCGGTCAAAGACGTGCGCGAACTGATTGCGCTGGCCAAAGCCAAACCCGGCAAGCTCAACTTTGCCATTGGGGCGGTCGGCTCGTCGCTGCATTTGGCGGGTGATTTGTTCAAAATGCAGTTTAAAAATTGGGGTCAGATTCCAAATTCGTTAGTCCATTCTGGACTGGTAAACCTGCGGCGCGCAGCGCCGCAACGAAATTGGAATCTGACCCCAATTTTTAACGACGTGATCGCCGGGCAGGTGGAACTGATGTTTGCCGCAGTGGGCAATGCACAGGCGCAAATCAAGGCAGGCAAGCTCAAAGCGCTGGGCGTGACGAGCGCCAGACGCCTGGCAGCCTTTCCCGACGTGCCCGCCATCGCAGAGGTGCTGCCGGGCTATGAGTCGAGCGCGTGGTTTGGCTTGTTTGGCCCGGCGCGCATGAGTGCAGAGCTGACCAAGCGCATCAGCGATGCAGCTCGGCAAGCCATCGCCACACCCGATGTACGCAGGCGACTGGAGGCTGAAGGCTCGATAGCCGTTGGCAATTCGCCTGAAGAGTTCGCGAAATTTGTACAGCTTGAAATTACGCGTTGGGCCAGGGTGGTCAAGTTCTCTGGAGCCAAGCCGGAATGACAACCCAATCTCTTGCACAAAAACTGATCGCACGGGCTGCTGGCCTTGCGCAGGTGACAGTCGGCGACATCGTGACCTGCCAGGTCGACCTGGCGATGTTTCACGACTCGTCGGGCCCGCGCCGCCTCAAACCCATGCTGGAAGAGCTGGGCGCGACCATTTGGGACAAATCAAAAGTGGTGCTGGTGATGGACCACTATGTGCCAGAACGCGATGACGCGGCGCGCAAGATTGTGAAAATCGCACGCGACTGGGCGCGCGAACAAGACCTGCCCCATGTGTACGACAGCCAGGGCATTTGCCATGTGGTGGTGCCGCAGCACGGCCATATTCAGCCCGGCATGTTTTGCGTGGGTGGTGACTCGCATTCGCCCACGGGGGGTGCGTTTGGCGCGTACATGTTTGGCATTGGCAGTACAGAAATGCTAGGCGTGGTGGTCACAGGCCAGATATGGCTGCGCGTGCCGCAAACCATCGCGATGAATTGGTCAGGGCAATTGGCCCCCGGCGTGTGCGCCAAAGACATGATGCTGGCGATGATTGCGCGCTACGGCATGAACGGCGCAAACTACCAGGCAGTTGAATTTACCGGTAACGCCGTCAAAGCATTGAGCATGCAAGAGCGCATGACGCTGTGCAACATGAGCGCCGAGCTGGGTGCGCAAACCGGGCTGGTGGCGGCAGACAGCACGACACGGCAATGGCTAAAGCGGCCCAGCGATGTTGCAGACCTCGAAGAACTGACATCGGACCCCGGCAGCTTTGATGTTGAACACCACTTTGACGCCAGCACGCTCAGCCCGCAACTCGCCGCACCGCACAGCCCGGCGCACGGCGTACCGATTGCTGAGCACGCAGCCACCAAAATCGATGTCGCCTACATAGGCGCATGCACCGGTGCCAAGCTGGACGACCTGCGCTTTGCGGCGCAAGTCTTGCACGGCAAAAAGATAGCCAGCGGCGTGCAGCTGATGGTGGCACCCGCTAGCCTGCAAGACCTGGCCGAGGCGAAGACTGAAGGCATTCTGCAAAGCCTGCTGGATGCCGGGGCCACGCTATTGCCCAGTGCCTGCGGTGCATGTGCTGGTTACGGCAGCGGCTTTGCAGACGGCCAAACGGTTATATCCAGCACGGCACGCAACTTCAAGGGCCGCATGGGTCCGGCCAGCACGCAGGTGTATTTGGCATCCAGCTACACCGTGGCCGCATCGGCGCTGCGTGGCTGCATCACCGACCCGCGTGAGGTGCTGGCATGACAACAAAGGATCAACAAACCTGGCACAAGGTGTGGCATGTGGGTGATGATGTCGATACCGATGCGCTAGCCCCCGGCGCGTACATGCAACATGGCGTAGACGTGATTGCGCAGCATTGCCTTGAGAACGTCTTGCCCGACTTTGCACGTGATGTGAAGCCGGGCGACATCATCGTGGCGGGGCGCAACTTTGGCATTGGTTCATCGCGCGAGCAGGCTGCGGCAGCGCTCAGGCACCTGGGTGTGGCAGCCGTCATTGCGCCCAGCTACGGCGGCCTGTTTTTTCGCAATGCGTTCAATCTGGGACTGCTGTTAATAACTTCACCAGATACCGAGGCGCTACAAAATCAGGAGCTGCTCGCGCGCGTATCTATTGGTCTAGAGGTCAATTTCTACCCTGAAAAACAGCTAAAAATGACTCCCATCCCCGATTTTTTGCTGGATATGGTGCGTGCAGGCGGTTTGCTGAACAGCTTGAAGCAGCGCAAGCAGGCCAGAGCTTTTTCACATGTCTGATTCAAGACACCCAAGTGAATATGGCCCGGTGCTGGGTGTGACCGTGCCACAAGCCAACACCACGGTCGAGCCTGAAATGCAGGCCCTGCTCGGCGCGCACCATACGCTGCTGACAGCGCGCATGGTCTGCCACTCTGTTGATTCGCGCGAGCGGCTGCTGGACTATTTTGAGACGCTGGGCGCTACCGCCGCACAGTTTGATGTTGCGCCGCTGCAAGTACTGGGTTTTGCCTGTACGGGCTCCAGCTATCTGGTGGGCGCAAGCCACGAGGCCGAGCGACTGGCTGCGTTGACTGCAACCTGCGGCTACCCGGTGCTGTCGGCAGCGCAATCGATTTTGCAGGCCTTGCAGGCCCTTGGCGCGCGCCGCATCGCGCTGCTGTCGCCCTACCCCGGCTGGTTGTCTGAGGCTGGGCTGGCGTACTGGAAAGCAGCCGGGCTGAGCGTGACAGCTAAAGCAGGTTTACCCAGCGAGCTGCTGGACACGCGCAACATTTACAAGCTGACAACGCCTGCTGTGCAAAGCCTGCTTGCCGCGCTGGACACCACGGGTTGCGATGCGGTGCTGATGAGCGGTACCGGTATGCCCAGCTTGCGCACGATGGCGGCGCACAGCTTGCCCATGCCCGTGTTGTCGTCCAATCTGTGCCTGGCTTGGGCGATGCAATGTGCTGTGCAGCCTGACCAATCCGCCACGACTCTGCTCAATGACATGCTGGCCCCACAAGCCGATTGGCGTCACCGCCTATGAACTCACGTCACACTGGCTGCTTGCCGCAAACCTTCGATCATCGAGGTGCGCAGCAAATGTGCACGCAAGGCGGCCGGGTCTTGCGCAATGGCTTGCAGCTTGCGCAATGCAGCCATGCGCAGCGCGGGGTCGCGCTCGCGCATGCGGCTGCGGTTGGCATCGGCCTGTTTGAGGATTTGATCAAGCGCAATCGGGCGGCGCTGGCGTTCGTACAGCTGCAGCAAGTCAGCCGACTCGCCCCCCAGCACACGCACCAGCTTGGCCGCCAGATTCAACGCGTCATGCACACCGCCATTCATGCCCATGCCGCCGGCCGGGCTGTTCAGGTGTGCCGCATCCCCCGCCAGCCAGACACGGCCTGCGCCGTAGCTGGAGGCCATGCGCTGGTGCACCCGGTAAGGGCGCACTTCAAACACGCGGTATGGCTCGGTCATGGGCACGATAGCTTGCAGCGCAGCTTCAATGGCTTCAGGTTTGAGCGACTCTTCAATCGGCCTGGTCTCATCCGGGTAAATCGACACGCGCCAGCGGCCAGGCACCTTGAGCAAACTGAAGTTGCCTGCGCCCGCCTGCCAGCAGTAAGTAACATTCGACAAGCCGGGCAAGTACGCCTCAAACGGGAAGTCGGTGGTCGCGAGGATGGTGGTCTCGGGATAGGTATCACCATCAAAAGCAATGCCGAGCGATTTGCGCACTGCGCTACGTGCGCCGTCAGCGCCTATCAGCCAGCCGCCGCGCACTGTGCTTGTACCTTCAGCCGTATTGACTTGCAGAGTCACGGCATCAGCGTCCTGCGTCACCGCTTCAATGCTGGTGTCAAAGCTGATTTGCGCATGCGGGTAGTCCGCCAGCCGTGCCACCAGGGCGCGCGACAGTTTGTACTGCTCGCATTGCAGGCGGTAGGGGTGTGCTGTGCTATCGGCCAGCACCAACAAATCAAACCGCGCATGCTCGCCACTCGGGTGCATGCGCACCTGCCAGTGCGGGCACACCAGCCCCTGCGCCACCAGTGTGGACGTGATGCCGTACACATCGAGCATGTCGAGTGTGGGCGGGTGAAAAGTCGAAGCGCGCAGATCTTCAACACTGCCGCTGGCCGCTTCGAACACATGCACGCTGACGCCTGCATCGGCCAGCGCGAGTGCAGCTGTCAGCCCCACCGGACCAGCGCCTGCTATCAATACCTGAGCAGAAAATTTAAGAGGTGTTGTCATGTTTGAGAAGTTTACGCGCAGGCAACTTTTGAAATTGATTCCTGCATCAAGCGTAGCCGCCATGACGGCAAGCCTGGCCCAAACCTACCCGGCGCGTAGCATCAAACTCATCGTGCCTTTTCCGCCAGGCGGCTCGACCGACGTGGTGGCCCGCTTGCTGGCGCAACGCCTGGGCGATGCCCTCAAGCAGCCTGTGGTGGTTGAAAACAAACCCGGCGTGGGCTCGGTGCTGGGCACTGACTTTGTGGCCAAGGCCGCGCCTGATGGCTACACACTGGTCATGGCGGCCAACTCGTCGATTGCGCCCGGGCCGCTGATGCGCAGCAGCATGCCGTATGACCCGATCAAAGACTTTGTGCACATCGCCATGATTGGCAGTTTCCCCAATGGCTTCATGGTGCGCGCTGACCACCCGGCCAAAACCATGCAAGAGTTTCTGGCGCTGGCCAAAGCCAGGCCGGGCAGCATCAACTACGCGTCAGCCGGTATTGGCACGTCTGGGTTTTTAAGCGGCGAACTGCTCAAGCAAACCGCGCAAATCAACATGATGCACATCCCGTACAAAGGTTCAGGCCCGGCCATCACCGACTTGATGGGTGGCCAGCTGGACGCGATGTTTGAAGGGCTGGTGACCGCTACGGGTTACGCCAAAAGCGGCAAGCTGCGCCTGCTGGCCGTGACCAGTGAGCGCCGCGTGAAATCATTTCCTGATGTACCCACGCTCAGTGAAGTGGTGCCCGGTGTGTCTGGCGCGGCCTGGTTTGGCATTTCAGCGCCGGCCAAAACGCCTGCCGCCATCACTGAACGGCTGCAAGCTGAAGTATTGGCCATCGTGCAATCACCCGACATGCAAACGCGTTTGACGGACCTGGGTATGACACCGCTGGCCTATGGCGCTCTTGAATATTTGAGCTTTATCAACAATGAAAACCGCAAGTGGGCACCCGTGATCAAAACGGCGAATGTCAAAGTGGAATAAATCACAAACCAAAGGAAAAACCATGAGCAAACCTGAATTCGATCTGCTGATTAAAAACACCCGCGTGGTGCGCCCGCACGGCAATGTGGTGTTTGATGCCGACATTGCGATTACCGACGGCAAGGTGGCCCTGGTAGCCCCCGGCATTGACGTAGCGCGCGCCAAGGCCGTGCATGACGGTAACCACCGCTTGGCCTTTCCTGGCGTGGTCGATGCACACATGCACAGCGGCATTTACTCACCGCTTGAAGAAGACGCGGTGAGCGAAAGCAAGGCCGCAGCCATGGGCGGCGTGACCAGCAGCCTGAACTACTTTCGCACCGGCCAGTACTACATGAACAAGGGTGGGCCCTACAAAAAGTTTTACCCCGAGGTGCTGAAGACGGCCAAGAACCGCTTTCATGTGGACTACGGCTTTCACCTCGCGCCCATGGACAGCACACACATCAAGGAAATCCCCGAGCTGATTGAAAAGTTTGGTGTGCCCAGCTTCAAGATTTTCATGTTCTATGGCTCGCACGGTTTGCATGGCGCGTCTGATGCGCAGCGCGACTTCTTGATGATTGGTAAGGACGAGAAATACGACTACGCGCACTTTGAATTCATCATGCGTGGCGTACAAAAGGCGCGTGAGCAAATGCCGCACCTGGCCAGCCAAATCTCACTGTCGCTGCACTGCGAGACGGCAGAGATCATGACGGCGTACACCAAGATTGTTGAGAAAGACAAGTCGTTAAAAGGCCTGGCCGCGTACAGCGCGTCGCGCCCGCAGCATTCTGAAGGTTTGGCGGTTTTTATTGCCAGTTACCTTGCGAATGAAACCGCTTTGCCGAACATCAATTTGCTGCACCTGTCATCACGCAAGGCCGTGCAGGCCGCCATGATGATGGCCGAGACGTTTCCGCACATTGACTTCAAGCGTGAAGTGACGATTGGCCATTTGATGCTGGACATCACCAGCAAAGCCGCCGAGCTGGCCAAAGTCAACCCGCCGATTCGCCCACGTGCCGATGTTGAATTTTTATGGGACGCCCTGCTGGCAGGCGAGCTGGACTGGGTGGTCAGCGACCACGCCTGCTGCCGCCACGAGATGAAAGTGCCGAAACATTACTTTGGCAACATCTGGATGGCCAAGAGCGGCTTTGGCGGCACCGAGTACATGCTGCCCGCGCTCATCAGTGAAGGCACGCGGCGCGGCATGGGCTACAACCACATGGCGCGCGTGACCAGCTGGAACCCGGCGCAGCGCTACGGCCTGAACAGCAAGGGCGACATTGCCGCAGGCTTTGATGCCGACATCGCCCTCGTTGACACCGCCAAAACGTGGACGATACATGCCAAAAACTCGCCATCAACACAGGGCTACACACCGTTTGAAGGGCTGGAGATGTCAGCGCGCGTTGACGAGACCTTTTTGCGCGGCAAGCTGATTTACCAAAACGGCCAGGTGCTGGGCAAACCAAGCGGGCAATATTTGTTCAGGCCTACCAACTAAACATGCCGCCAAAAGTCATCATCGGTACGCCGCCGCAGGACGCTCCCTACAGCCCAGTTGCCATCGTTGGTGCAGGCGCATGCGGCCTGGTGGCGGCCATCATGCTGCGTGATGCGGGTATCGACTGCGTGCTGCTGGAGCGCGACGCACAGCCATCGGGTTCTACTGCGCTGTCGTCGGGCTTCATCCCCGCGCCGGGTACAGCTATACAACGCGAAGCAGGCATCAACGACAGCCCCGAGCAGTTTGCAATTGACATTCAAGCCAAAGCGCACAACACGGCTGCAGCGCATCTCGTCAAGGCGTATTCAGAAGCCATTGGCCCTGCGATTGATGTTCTATGTGCGCAACACGCTATTGAATTTATAGTCCTTGACGGTTTTTTATACCCCGGCCACAGCGTGCGGCGCATGCATGCAGTGCCTGAAAAAACCGGCGCTGCACTGATTGCGCAACTTGAACGCGCGGCCGTGGCAGCGGGCGCAGATGTCTTGTGTGATGCACTAGTGACCGAGCTGTGGGTGGACGACCAGCAACGCATCACCGGTGTGGGTTATGCGCGGCCCGATGACAGCGTTGAACACCTGCGCTGCGATGCACTGCTGTTGGCTTGCAACGGCTTTGGCGGCAACGCAGCGATGGTGGCCGAGCTGCTGCCCGAGATGAAAGACGCGCTGTTTGCAGGCCATACCGGCAACGACGGCAGCGCGATTGCCTGGGGCAGGGCGCTCGGTGCGCGCACGGCTGATTTGCAGGGCTACCAGGGCCACGGCTCATGGGCGGTGCCGCAAGGCGCGCTGATCAGCTGGGCGCTGATGATGGAAGGCGGCGTGCAGCTCAACGCCAACGGCCAGCGCTTTCATGATGAGACGCAGGGCTACTCAGAAGCTGCTGTGCATGTGCTGGCACAACCCGGCGGTGTGGCGTGGAATGTGTTTGATGGCGAGATTTTGAAACTCGCCAGAACCTTCCCTGATTTTTGTGACGCTGAGGCCGCCGGGGCGGTGAAGACCTGCGAAGACCAGGGTGCACTGGCGGCGCTGATCGGTTGCAGTGCTATTAATTCAGGAGCTTTTTGCGCCCGAATTCATTGGGTTACAGCCCCAAATGATGGTCAAAAACAGCCTTTTTCTGACTCAAAAGGCAGTCTAGATGCCAGAACCTTCAAACGCCAGCTCATCGCACCGTTTTACGCCATCAAAGTGACAGGCGCACTGTTTCACACGCAAGGCGGCCTGGACATTGATGCACAGTGCCGCGTGCTGCAAGAGGGCGGCACAGCGATGCCCAACCTGCTGGCCGCAGGCGGCGCGGCGCGTGGTGTGTCGGGCAATGCGGTGTGGGGCTACCTGTCGGGCAACGGCTTGCTGAGTGCTGTGGCGGGTGGTGCGATTGCGGCAAAAACCATGGCCAACTTATTGAAAGAAAAACCATGAATCTGAAAGCACGGCTGAACGAAACCAAACCCTTGCTAACACCCGGCGTGTACGACGCGCTCAGTGCCCTGGTGGCCAGCCAGGCAGGCTTTGAAGCGCTGTACCTGTCGGGCGCATCGATTGCCTACACACTGCTGGGCCGCTCAGACGTGGGCTTGACCACCTTCACAGAAGTACAACAAACCTTGTCGCGCATCACCGAGCGGGTCAGCACGCCTGTCATCGTTGATGCCGACACCGGCTTTGGCAACGCACTGAACGTGATGCGCACCGTCAAAGGCTTCGAGCGCGCAGGTGCCAGCATGATTCAAATTGAAGACCAGACCTTCCCCAAGCGCTGCGGGCACCTGGACGGCAAGTCCGTTATTCCGGTTGGCGAGATGGTGGGCAAACTCAAAGCCGCGCTCGATGCACGTCAGTCTGAATCAACACTGATCCTGGCCCGCACCGACGCGGTAGCCACCGAAGGCGTTGAAGCCGCCATGGAGCGCGCCGAGCGTTACCTCGAATGTGGCGTCGATGCATTGTTCATCGAAGCGCTGCGCACGCCCGAGCAGATGGACGCTGCCTGCAAGCAGTTTGCGCACCGCATTCCGCTACTGGCCAACATGGTGGAAGGCGGCAAGACGCCTGTGCAAAGCGCCGCTGAACTGGGCGCACGCGGCTTCAAAATCGTGATTTTCCCAGGCGGTACCGTGCGGGCTGTGACGCATACGCTGCAGGGCTATTACGATAGCCTGCATCGGCATCAGACTACGGCACCGTGGCAATCCGCCATGCTTGATTTTGATGGCCTTAACGACGTTATTGGTACTCCCGCACTGCTGGCCAGTGGTCAAAAATACGAATAGCACTTGAAGGAAATAGGCATGCGAACTCTGATTCTTTTACTTGCCCTCTTCAATATGACGGTTTCAGAAAACGTAGCCGCTTGGCCGCTAGAAGGCAAGGTTGTGTACTACGGCCCAGTGACTATCAGCGAACGTTGTCTCGTTCCTGCCCACCTGTATGACTCCGAGGAAGATGGCTACCTTACCTGTGATCGTTATCCATCAAACCAGATCTTTCGTTTCACAGAAGCGATAGCCGGGATAAAAATTGAATTGAACTTTCGCGGCAAGACCGTCACTGGCAAGTGGTATTCAGGCAGCAGGAACTTAGGAAATGACACAGTTTCGGAAATACTTTTGGACGGCAAAAGATACTTTCGCAGGGCTGCAATTGGGGGTGGCAAGTATGACGAGGGCACGATCATTGGGACGCGAAAGGGAAAATTAATCCGGGCCAAGGCCAACAGCGAAGGGCACGATCCACATTTAGGCTACGTCCGAATTGAACTGCTTGAGCTGAATGATGTTGGCCGGCCAATTCAGTGGAAGCGGGTTCAGAATTTGAAGCTGCATATTGGCTACATGCCCGCAAGGGAACGTTTGCTAATTAGTCTAGAAAGCCTGTTGGAGGAAGAAGATAGAAGTAGCCCTCCAGCAGTATTGGGGCCTTGCCCTCTACCACGTGAAATGCGTGCAGCTCCTGCCGCCGGATGCGTTAAACCTACTTCTTCCATGCGGTAAATGGCGCTGGCTAGGGTCCGATCCCCCATTTCTCAACGGTGCAGAAAACCAGATTAACGCTCAAGCACAGCCTCACTACCTACCCGCTCGATAAGCCGCCTGCAACGCCAACATCAATGAAGGATGCACAGTGCCAAGCTTGGGAGTCTGGCCATGTGGTGCAGCGGGCGGAACGGCAAACCACTCGGATGTGTAAGGCAAGTCGACAGCAAGCTTCAGATCGAACTTGGTGTCGTAGCTGAGGCCCGCCATGTCGTAGGCTGCGCGATTGCCGGTGGGCCTAGGAGGGTCAGGCCTCCCATTTCCCAGTTGAACTCAAGACACAGGTACACGCCACCAGCTTGATACGCCATAAAGCACTGTAAAAATAACGCTCGATTTATGAAGCATTATTTTTAGAGGCATCGCGCAGCAAGCCACTTTGCCTCTGAAAATCCAAATTTCGGGTATAAAAAATGCCCGCAGCCCCTGAAATACTTGCTGTAGCAGCTAGTAATTTCGTAGCGATATGTGCGCTAAAACCGTGTTGTGTAAACGCTAAGCAATGCCGTTGACAGACTTATACATGCAGGTTTGCACTCACCGTTTGGTCAACCAACCCAGCGAGGGAACGCAAAGTGGAATGTAGATTGAAAAGATGGGTCAGTCTTTAATCGGCTTTCGGGTGTCTGCCATGCAGCGCGAGCGAGCATTCACCGAAATCTGGTGAATGGCCGGTTTCGGGCCATCTTCAGTCACTCGCCAATGACCGGTAACTGGAAGCCAGAATTGGCGTTGATCACCGGCCTGGTCAGGCATTCAAATTTCCGTCTGCTCCGAGAGTTCCAAAGCATCTTCGACCTCAATGCCAACGTACCCAACTCGTAGTCCATCCAGATTACCGGCACCAGGGAATCGCCAAGCGACTGCTATTTTCAATCTGGGGATTCAGGCATGAATCAATTGACCAACATGGTCAACAATCTGACAGTAACAAATTGAATGTCCTTAAGTTTCGTTCCGATCAGCCATTGACGGTCAAATTGCCGCTTGATGGAGGCGCTAGGCCACACAAGCAACCGCTGTGAACATGACCAGCGCACCCGGATAGAGCTTGAGGGGCTGACACACGGCTCGCGCAGGCGGCTCAGCAGGAAAGTAACCCTTGAAAATTTCGTTGAACTGCTCGATCTTTTCCATATCTAGCAAGTACAGCTGCACAAACATCACGTCCTTGTAGCTACCACCGGCCTCGTTTAGCAGCGCGCCCAGGTTACGCAGCGCTTGATGCGCCTGCTCAGCGAATGATGGAAGCATCTCACCGCTTTCTGGCGAACGCCCGATCATGCCAGCCGAGTAGAACATTCCGTTCGGAGCCAGAGTCGCTTGCGAAACTGGGTTGTACATGGCTGCGGCGGTTGCGGTCTTAATAATACGTTTCATAAATGGCACTCTGGTGGTGTGAGCAAATGCGAGTTTTGTGGGACTTAAAACTTCCTTTGATGGAATCACTGGTTACCCTGCAAAACGGCGGACGGTAACAAATCTTGGCAGGGATTTTTGGCGTCCGCTTTAGGGTGGCCTGGTAAGAGCTGTGAAAATCCGCTTCGTCGTGACAGCGGCTCTGGGCCAAGTAGCGAACAATTACGAATGACCCGTATCTGAGGCCAGGCTCAGGTACCGATCCGCAAAGTCGACGTCATCTTGCGCAGCATGGCGACCACACTTTGGGCGACGATCCGGCCCGTTTTCGGATTTTCCGACGGGATGTTCTCCATCGTCATCGTGAATTTTGCAGAGTCGGAATCGACAGTGATCGTGTGCGTATTGCGGACCACAGTCGGATCGGCCCAGATTTCCAGCAAGGTTTTTTCGGGGCCGACGCCAGCCAGCGCCAGCGCCACCACGACATTCAGATTCGCCGGAAAGCCTTTGGCTGCATCAAGCGCATTGCCGCTGAAAACTCTCAAGGGCGCAGTCAGGCCTTCGACCGAAATATGGTGCTCCAGCAGATGCGGTGCGCCTGCCAGTCCCGCAGGTGGTTTGCGCGTGACCATGCTGACCGAATGGATCGTGCCTTCAGCGGCGGCGATCACGGCGTCCAGACCGATCAGTGCGCCGGTGGGCACCAGAATCGCGCCACCCGATTCTTTGGCCAAAGTGATCAGTTGCGGATGAAACAGCAAAGCACCGACCGATAACACGATCGCGCTTTTTTTCGCCCGCAGGAACGGGCTGATGATGTCCGGCAGCAGTGCGGCCGGTGCGCATTCCACCACCACATCCGCTTCGGATTCCAGCGCGTCTATCGGCAGCACTTTGACCGCATGTGCGAGCGTCGCCGTGAAGCTGCGTGCGTTGTCCAGATTTTTTGCCGAGACGGCGCACAGCATGACGCCGGGTACCACGCCAGCAGCAAGCCGCGTTGCCAGTGACTTGCCGATTGCGCCGAGTCCGGCGATCGCAACACGGATCGGGGGTTTGCTGTTGTCTTGCGCTTCAGATACGTGTGACATGGAGAGAACTTTCAGAATATAAAAACTTGAGGTACGGCGCCACGCAAATCCATTTCGACTTCCAGCCCGGTGACGGGAGGGCGCGCACAGTGCCATGTGATGCCGCCCGGCATATGCCCGTTCTTTGCCA
>JAYWBS010000168.1:0-4200 GCA_043781295.1 Polaromonas sp. | reverse complement strand
AGAACATCACTAAATCAGCCATTTTCGCCGGGTACTCGCCCGCTTCGGCCCGCACACTAGGCGCCCGTTTGTTGAAAAAGGATGCGGTTTCAGACTATATCAACACCAAGCACCGGGAAGCCGAAGCCATAGCCGAACAGAAGATTGCTGCAATGGGCCTGACCAAAGAGCGCCTGTACCTGGAAACCGCACGCATTGCCTTCTTTGACCCGCGCAAACTGTTTGACAAGGACGGCAACCCGCTGGACTTGACCGAGCTAGATGATGACACCGCAGCGGCCATACAGGGCGTGGACGTGCTGGAGGAATGGCATGGCAGCGGTAAAGACCGGGTACTTGTCGGCCACGTCAAGAAATACAAGATTGCCGACAAAAATTCAGCCATTGAACGCGGCGCCAAAATTTTGGGCCTGTTCGAGAAAGACAAAGCCCCACCAGACCCAGCGGCCACCGCCTTGTCTGCGCTGCTTATGGGTATCTTGCAGCACGGTTCAGCGCTCAAGCCTGTCAACGGTGAGAACTTGCCCAAATGAGCGCGCCTGCCGTCCTGTACAGCGCTGTGCCACGGGACGAGGCCGAACTGTGTGAGTTTCTCAAAGACCCGATGTGGCGGGTGTGTTCAGGCTTTCTCTACAAGATCATGGTCAAGTCGGTCGGTGATGACGAAGGGGCAGGCGTTATCCCCTTCAAGCCGAACCGTGCCCAACGGCGCCTTTTGTCACGGCTGCACCACCGCAACATCATCCTCAAGGCCAGGCAGTTGGGTTTCACCACGCTGGTGGCGATCATGTGGCTTGACCATGCGCTTTTTAACACTGACCAGCGCTGCGGCATCATCGCGCAAGACCGGGAAGCGGCTGAATACATCTTCCGTGACAAGGTAAAGCTGGCCTACGAGCGGCTGCCCGACATGCTTAGAAACCTGATGCCGTTGGCGCGAGACAGCGCCAGCGAACTGTTGTTCGCGCACAACAACAGTTCTATCCGTGTCGGCACCAGCATGCGCTCGGGCACCATTCACCGGCTGCATGTGTCGGAGTTTGGAAAGATATGCGCCATGAGTCCAATCAAGGCGTCAGAGGTCGTGACCGGCTCCTTGCCTGCGGTACCGCTCGATGGTATTTGCATCATTGAATCGACCGCCGAGGGCCAGGATGGCGACTTTTACAAGATGACCATGCGGGCCATGAAACAGGCCGACGAAGGGCTTGATGCGGTCTTGTCGGAGCGCGATTACCGCTTTCACTTCTTCCCGTGGTGGCAAGACGAGCATTACAGCATTGCCGGGCAAAACATTGTCATCACTGACAAAGACCACATCTATTTTGACCAGATCGAAGCGGTCATGGCCACCAAGCTGGAGCGTGCGCAGCGCAACTGGTACATCGCCACGCGGGACGCTGACTTTTCCGGCGACCACGAAAAGATGTGGCAAGAGTACCCCTCAACACCCTTAGAAGCGTTTCAGGTCAGTACCGAAGGCAAGTATTACGCGGTGCAAATGGCCAAGCTGCGCAAAGACGGGCGCATTGGCTTTCGGCCCATGCTCGATGGTGTGGCCGTCAACAGCTTTTGGGACATCGGTTCTGGCGACGGCACCGGCGTGTGGCTGCACCAGCACATTGACGGGGAAGACCGCTTTTTCAAATACATCGAGGGCTGGGGCGAACCGTACAGCTACTTTGTCAAGCAAATGGTCGAGCTGAAATGTATTTGGGGCGTGCATTACCTGCCGCACGACGCCGACCACAAGCGCCAGCAAGGCGATCAAGTGTTGGCGCCCAAGGACATGCTGGAGAAGCTGCCGATTGCCGGCACATGGGAAACCGTGCCGCGCGTCACCGACCTTACCGCAGGCATTCAGCTTACCCGGTCAGCTTTCAGCACCTACACCTTCGACAAAGAAGGCTGCAAACAAGGGTTGCACCACCTGGACAACTACTCGAAGGAGTGGAACCCGCGCCAGGGATGTTGGTCATCGCACCCGAAAAAAGACATCCATACCGAAGCCGCCGATGCCCTGCGACAACACGCACAAGGCTTTAAGCCCGGCGATGGCTATGGCCGCATCAAACCCCAGCAACGCAATTGGCGCACCGCCTAACCCCACCAGGAGAACCCTATGAACCTGAATCAATCCGTTGTCGTGTCAGCCACCGGCAACCCCATGTTTGCCATTGGTGGCAATACCGCGCTGGCCACCCATGAACACAAGGGCTACAACGTCAGCCTGGAGTGGGACGAAGACGACGGCGAACCGTTGATGCTGATTTGGCCTGCCCGTGGTGGCTTCAAAGACACCGGCGTGTACGGCATTGCCCTATCCAGTGCGGCCTGCTATGCCGATGCGTCCGGACGACCCACGGAAGAAGGCTTAACACGCGCAGGCGCGGCCTTGCCGGTACTGGGCAAAGACATCATTGCCATTGAGCTATCGACGCTGATGGACGTGATTTTGAAGTATTTGCCCGACTTGTTGATGATGCCGCCATGCCCGCGCCACATCCGGCACAAGGCGGTACGCCCGGCGCTGCTGGACATCGAGCAACATGACACCCAATCCGGCAAAACGCTTGCCGCATCGAGCATCTGATGGGCGCGCCAACCATAGCCGATGGCGGCGCACTGGCCAACACCGCCGCGCCTGGCAAGCGCAAGGCGGCCAAGCAGACCGACACGCAAAAACACGCCCGGCTGATGTCCTGGTTTCAACAAGAAATGCAGCGCCAGGCGCATAACCGGTACCAAATGGCGCTCGACGAGGACTACTACGACTCGATGCAGTGGACAGCCGAAGAACAGGCTGAATTGCGCAGCCGGGGACAAAACCCCGTGGTGTACAACGAAATCAAACCGACGATTGACTGGCTGATTGGTGTGGAGCGCCGCACGCGCACCGACTTCAATGTTATTTCTACGACCGATGACAGCGAAGAAGCCGATGACGATGCCAAAGTCAAGACCAAGCTGCTGAAATACCTGGCCGAAGCCAACCGCGTGGAGTTTGAGCGCTCTGCTGCCGCTGATGACCAGCTAAAAGCGGGCTTGGGTTGGATGGAATTCGGTATCAACCCCGACCCGACCGCCGAACCACTGTATCAGCGCTATGAATCGTGGCGCAACATGGTGTACGACAGCCTGGGCACGCGGCGCGACTTGTCCGATTCCCGGTTTGTGTTTCGCTTTCGCATGATTGACCTTGACCTGACGCTGGCCTACTTCCCGGAAAAGGAAAAGGAGCTGCGCGCAAGCTGCGTCAACAACGACAGCGATCACTACATGGACTGGTACAACAGCCGTCCTATCGACGAGCAACAGTCATTCACGCCCATGCCGGGCAAATACATGATGTACGACTCGGACGCCTGGCTGAATAACCGGCGCGAACGGGTCATGCTGATTGAAGCCTGGTACAAAGACCCGGTAGGCAAGTCACGGCCCGGCGCACCGTCCGATGTTGACCGGCTGCGCATGGAAATGCGCTGCACCATCCTGACCGAGAAGCACATCATCATGGATACGGCCAGCCCGTACAAGCATGAGAAATTCCCGTTTGTGCCGTATTGGGCTTACCGCCGCAAGAAGGACAACGCCCCGTATGGGCCTATCCGTCCGGTGCGTGGCCCACAGGACAGCTTGAACAAGCGCATGTCCAAGTCACTGTTTATTTTCAGCACCAACCAGGTGATGATTGAAACCGGCGCGATTGACCCGAAGAAGATGACCGCCGAGGAAGTGCGCGATGAGCTACGGGCGCCGGATGGCTTTGCCGTGCTGGCCAATGGCGGCATTAACAAAATCAAGGTACACCGCGAGAACGACGTGGCCGAAGGGCATTTGAGGCTGGCGCAGACCGACCAAGCCATGATTCGCAACGCATCCGGCATATCCAGCGAGAACCTGGGCCGGGACACCAACGTGACCGCAGGCATTGCGCTCAAGCAAAAGGCCGACCAAGGCAGTCAGTTGACCGCCGAGTTGTTTGACAACATGCTTTTCGCGCGCCAGCTAGAAGGCGAGCTTTGCCTGTCCCTGATTGAGCAGTTCTACACCGACGCCAAGGTTTTTTCAGTCACCGGCGAACGCAACAAGCGCGACTACGCCCGCATCAACCAGCCCGATGGCATGGGCGGCAAGCTCAACGACATCACGGCGCGCAAATGCCAATTCATTATTGGCGAACAACCGTGGAAACAGTCA
>JAYWBS010000167.1:0-4245 GCA_043781295.1 Polaromonas sp. | reverse complement strand
ATCAAGATGATCCGCTGCAACGGCCAGCCCGTGGCCAAGTTGTCAGACACACCTTCTAAAAACATGTGTGATGATGAAAAATACCTGGCCTATCTGCGTCAGGTGTTTGAGATTGCAGCGCCCTGAGTCTGACAGCCTTCGGCAGCCTGTAAAAATAACGAACAGCTCATGTTTGTATTCGGCATTCCCCTGGACTTTATTTTGTTTGCCTTCACGCTTTTGGGCGTGGCGCTGTTTCACCATCACACGCTGAAAGTGGCTGTAACGGGCTTGCTGGTCATCACGCTTTACAAGCTGTTGTTTGGCAACTTTGCGGGCACACCCGGCATGGCTGGCTTGATGCAGCTGTTGGGGCATGAATGGGTGACGATTGCCAACCTGCTGGGCTTGCTGCTTGGCTTTGCGTTGTTGGCCGATCATTTTGAAAAAACTGGCATACCTGCTGTGCTGCCCCATTACCTGCCCGATGACTGGAAAGGCGGGTTTGTGATGCTGATTCTGGTGTTTGTCATTTCCAGCTTTCTCGACAACATTGCCGCCGCCATGATTGGCGGCACGATGGCCGCTGTGCTCTACCAGCGCAAGGTGCACATCGGGTTTTTGGCGGCCATTGTTGCCGCCAGCAATGCGGGCGGCTCTGGCAGTGTGGTCGGTGACACCACCACCACCATGATGTGGATTGATGGCGTGGCGCCTGGCCAGGTGTTTGAAGCCTATGCCGGTGCAGTTGTTGCGTTGGGTATTTTTGGCGTGATTGCGGCACGCCAGCAACATGCTTACCAGCCCATCATGAAAGACGCACCGCAAGGCGCGCACATTCATTGGGCGCGTCTTTGTATCGTGGCGATTATTTTGCTCAGTGCTGTGGGCGCCAACGTGTATTTCAATTTGCGCGCGCCTGCTGTGCTTGACAGTTTCCCCGTCATTGGCGTGGCGGTGTGGCTGGCTATTTTGTTCACCACGCCCTGGCGCGCGCCAAACTGGCGCCTGTTGCCTGATGCGCTCAAGGGCAGTATCTTTTTGCTGTCGCTGGTGATGTGCGCGTCGATGATGCCAGTGCAGCATTTGCCCGCTGCGTCATGGCCCAGTGCTTTGGGGCTGGGCTTTTTGAGCGCGGTGTTTGACAACATCCCGCTGACGGCATTGGCGCTCAAGCAGGGTGGGTACGACTGGGGCTTTTTGGCCTATGCTGTTGGCTTTGGCGGCAGCATGATCTGGTTTGGATCATCGGCCGGTGTGGCCCTCAGCAATATGTACCCTGAAGCTAAATCGGTGGGTGCCTGGATCAAGGGTGGCTGGCATGTTGCGCTGGCTTATGTGGTGGGGTTTTTTGTGTTGCTGGCGGTAGTCGGCTGGCACCCGGAGCCCAAACGAAACAAGGCAGCAACAGCGCCTGCACCTGCGCCCGAGGTGCAGTCCATGACAATTCAAAGTAATCCAAGGTAACTTTTTTGCTATAAAATAAATAGCTGTTCACGCCCGTGTTTATTGGGCTAAACATCGATTAAACAGGTAAAAATCATGACAAAACCGAAAATTCTCATTGCCCGTGCCGTTTTCCCAGAAGTCATAGCCCGCCTGGCGCAGCACTTTGAGGTCACGCCCAATCCTGACGACGAGATTTGGACCAAAACGCAATTTATCAGCAAGCTGCAAGGCAAACAAGGGGTTTTTACCACGGGTGGCGAGCGCATTGACGCTGAAGTGCTGGCAGCCTGCCCAGATTTGAAAATTTGCGCCAACATGGCCGTGGGCTACAACAACTTTGACGTGCCCGCCATGACCGCCGCTGGTGTGCAGGCCACCAACGCGCCCGACGTGTTGACTGAAACAACAGCTGATTTTGGCTTTGCATTGCTAATGGCGACGGCCCGGCGCTTGACTGAAAGCGAGCATTACCTGCGTGCCGGCAAATGGACCCAATGGAGCTATGACATGTTTGCGGGTAGCGACATTCATGGCAGCACGTTGGGCATTCTGGGCATGGGCCGTATCGGGCAGGGCATTGCCAAGCGGGGTGCACATGGCTTTGGCATGACCGTGATTTATCACAACCGCTCGCGGCTGAAGCAAGAGCTGGAAACGCAGTGCAAGGCCAGTTACGTCAGCAAAGAAGAGCTGCTTAAAACCGCTGATCACGTGATGCTGGTCGTGCCGTATTCAGCAGAATCGCACCACACCATAGGCGCTGCTGAGCTGGCGTTGATGAAACCGACAGCCAACCTGATCAACATTGCGCGCGGCGGTATTGTGGACGATGCGGCGCTGGCTGTGGCTCTGCGAGAGCGGCGCATCGCGGCAGCCGGGCTGGACGTGTTTGAGGGTGAGCCCAAAGTACACCCTGACTTGCTGACCGTGCC
This sequence comes from Polaromonas sp., assembly GCA_043781295.1. Taxonomy (GTDB): domain Bacteria; phylum Pseudomonadota; class Gammaproteobacteria; order Burkholderiales; family Burkholderiaceae_C; genus Polaromonas. The sequence goes on along the minus strand of JAYWBS010000167.1, from coordinate 1,885 downwards.
CAACGTGGTCTTGAGCCCGCACATCGCCAGCGCAACGCTACCCACCCGTTTGGCCATGGCCAACCTCGCGGCTGACAATTTGATTGCAGTTTTAACGGGGAAACCGCCCTTAACACCCTTGAATTCACCCACGAATAAGCCTCTAGACCAATAAAATCGGGTGTGAGCAGCTCCTAATTAAATATCATGACTGAACCTGGATTCTATGTATTGGTGATTTTGTTACTCGCCAATATATTGCTCGTACTTTGGCTGCTGTTCAGGAAATCACCCGACAACGGCAATGCAGAACTGCTGACTCTGATCAACGCGGGCAACGACAAAACTGAACGTGAAGTACGCCGCGAGATTGTCGACAACGCCAGAGCCAACCGGCAAGAACTTGCCACCACGTTTGCAACTTTTCAGCAAACGCTGACCCAGCAAAGTGGTGAAGCCATTCGCACCCAAAACACGCAGATTGATGCCTTTGGTCAGCAGCTCGCTTTGCTGCAAAAAACGCTGTCAGACACCCTGGTGACGCAGCTGCAATCGGTCAGCGAGTCCAACGCCCGACGTATGGGTGAGGTACGCGAAACACTTGAAAAACAATTGGCACAGCTGCAAGCCACCAACTCGGCCAAGCTCGACGAGATGCGCAAAACGGTGGATGAAAAACTACAAACCACGCTGGAGACACGCCTGGGTGAAAGTTTCAAGCAAGTCGCAGACAGGCTGGAGCAGGTGCACAAAGGTCTGGGGGAAATGCAAACCCTGGCGCAGGGTGTGGGTGACCTGAAACACCTGCTGACGAATGTCAAAACGCGCGGTATTTTTGGTGAGGCGCAATTGTCTGCCTTGCTGGAGCAAGTGTTTACTGCTGATCAATACGCGGCGCAAGTCGCCACACAACCAGGCAGCAAAAACACGGTGGACTTTGCCATCAGGCTGCCGGGCCGATCTGATTCTGGTGAGCCACTGTGGTTGCCGATTGATGCGAAGTTTCCGAACGAAGACTACGAGCGTTTGCTCGATGCCCAGGCGCGTGCCGACGTGCAGGGCGCTGAGGCGGCAGGCAAGGCGCTTGAAATACGGATTCGGCTGGAGGCCAAGTCCATCAGCGAAAAATACATTGCGCCGCCTCACACCACCGACTTTGCGATTCTGTTTTTACCGACTGAAGGCTTGTACGCCGAAGTGCTGCGCCGCCCCGGCCTGATGGAAAGCCTGAGCCGTGACCACCGCATCACGCTGGCGGGTCCCACCACGCTGCTGGCCATGCTCAGTTCATTGCAAATGGGTTTCAGAACACTGGCGTTAGAAAAACGCTCCAGTGAGGTGTGGCAAGTTCTGGGCGCGGTGAAGACCGAGTTTGGCAAGTTTGGCGATGTGCTGGCCAAAATCAAATCGAATGCTGAAACCATGCTCAACACGGTCAGCAGTGCCGAACAGCGCAGCCGCGTGATGGGCAAGGCGCTGCGCAATGTAGAGGCGCTGCCCGAGATGGATTCAGCACGCTTGCTAACTTCGGATAAAGGTTTGGACAAAGACATTGACGCCTGAGCTTGCCCGCCTGATTCTTGCGCAAATCTGCCTTCACGCCTGCATGGCGGGTACGCGCATGGCTGCGCCGCTGCTGGCGCTCAAGTCTGGCTACAGCCCGGCAGCTGTGGGCGTGCTGTTGGCGCTGTTTTCCATCATGCAGGTGGTGCTGGCGCTACCTGCCGGGCGTTTTGCGGATCGGCATGGCTTGAGACGCCCTGTGAGTTTTTCTGTGATAGCGGCATGTACTGGCGCCGGGCTGGCGGTCGCTTTCCCCGTGTTTCCTGTGCTGTGCCTGACGGCGTTACTGACAGGCGGTGCAACCGGGGCGGCCAATATATCGCTACAGCGCCACGTGGGCCGC
>JAYWBS010000166.1:0-33209 GCA_043781295.1 Polaromonas sp. | reverse complement strand
CCCGCCAGCCATGAAGGTGGATGGCAAAGTGACCAAGGTTTCGCCGCAGCCGTTGAACGCAGGCCACACGATGGCGCTGGCGCGCGCCATCATGAATGACAAACAGGCGGCGGAGTTTGAGCGTACCAAAGAATGCAACTTTGCCATCAGCCCTCCCGGCGTAGGCCGCTTTCGGGTCAACGCTTTTATCCAGCAGGGCAAGGTCGGCATGGTGATGCGGGTGATTCCGGCCGTGCTGCCCACCATTGACGGGCTGGGCGTGCCGCAGGTGCTCAAGGAAGTCGTGATGGCCAAACGCGGCCTGACGATTTTGGTGGGCGCTACCGGCTCGGGTAAATCCACCACGCTGGCCGCCATGGTGGACTGGCGTAATGAGCAGTCGTTTGGTCACATCATCACGATTGAAGACCCGGTCGAGTTTGTGCATCCGCATAAAAACTGCGTCATCACGCAGCGTGAAGTTGGGCTGGACACCGACAGCTGGGAGGCCGCGCTTAAAAATACCTTGCGCCAGGCGCCCGATGTGATTTTGATGGGTGAGGTGCGGGACCGCGAAACCATGGAACACGCCATCTCGTTCGCTGAAACGGGTCACCTCTGCATGTGCACACTGCACGCCAACAGCGCCAACCAGGCGCTGGACCGCATCATCAACTTTTTCCCGGAAGAGCGTCGCGCGCAACTGCTGATGGACTTGTCTTTGAACCTCAAGGCGATGGTGTCGCAGCGGTTGATACCCAAGCAGGACGGCAAGGGCCGCGCGGCGGTGGTTGAAGTCATGCTCAACACGCCATTGATCTCAGACCTGATCTTCAAGGGCGACGTGTCCGAGATCAAGGAGATCATGAAGAAAAGCCGCAACCTGGGCATGCAAACTTTTGATCAAGCACTGTTTGATGCGTTTGAAGCCCACACCATCACCTACGAAGACGCGCTGCGCAATGCCGACTCCGTCAACGACCTGCGACTACAGATCAAGCTCAACTCACAACGCGCCAAGTCGGTTGACCTGGCCGCAGGCACTGAAAATTTTGCCATTGTTTAGCCCTATTTATTAACCGACGCACACTCCTAACATGTCCAGCATCAACACAAAAACCTACGAGCTAGCAGCATCAAAAAAAATCGCCTTTCTGGGTTTGGGCGTCATGGGCTACCCGATGGCGGGCCACTTGGCAACAGCAGGCCAGCAGGTCAGCGTGTACAACCGCACGGCAGCCAAATCTGCCACATTTTGTGCAGAGTTTGCGGGCAGTACGCACGGCTTGACACCCAAGGCCGTAGTCAAAGACGCCGACATCGTGTTCTGCTGCGTTGGCAACGATGCTGACCTGCGCAGTGTGGTGCTTGGGCCAGTGGGTGCATTGGCTGGCATGAAGGCTGGTGCCATATTTGTAGACCACACCACGGCGTCCGCTGATGTTGCCCGTGAGCTTTATGCGGCCGCCAAAAGCCTTGGCCTTCACTTTGTGGATGCACCTGTATCTGGCGGCCAGGCGGGTGCGCAAAACGGTGCCTTGACGGTGATGTGTGGTGGTGATGCAGCCGCATTTGATGCGGTCAAACCAGCTAGTATGGCATTTTCAAAAGCCTTTACCTTGATGGGTGCAAGCGGTGCGGGCCAGCTGACCAAAATGGTCAACCAGATCTGTATTGCCGGGCTGGTGCAGGGCTTGAGCGAAGCGGTGGCCTTTGGCCAGAAGGCCGGGCTGGATGTGAACCAGGTCCTGGACGTGATTGGCAAGGGCGCGGCGCAAAGCTGGCAACTCGACAACCGTGGCAAAACCATGGTGGCCGATAAATTTGACTTTGGTTTTGCTGTGGACTGGATGCGCAAAGACCTGGGCCTGGTACTGGACGAGGCCAAGCGTAACGGTGCGCGCTTGCCTGTCACGGCGCTGGTGGACCAGTTTTACGCTGACGTACAGGCCATGGGCGGCCAGCGATGGGATACGTCCAGCTTGATTAAACGACTGACGTAAATTTGCACTGTCATCCCGGACTTGAGGAGCCTGCCCCGGACGAAGATCCGGGGGGATCCAGATCCCGTGTACGCATTGCATACAGCTCTTATGGATTGCGGCTCACGGCCGCAATGACAACTCAGTTGGCCGCTGGCTTGGTGCCAGCAGGTTGCGGCTTGGCAGGGGTGGGCAGCAAACGCGCCAACTCATCTTCACTGATGACTTCAAAAATACGAACGACTTTCTGAACGCCGGAGGTGCCGCGCACCACATTGGTGGCGCGATCGGCTTCGCGCTGGGTCACCCGGCCCATCAGGTAAGTAGCGCCACGCTCGGTGACCACTTTGAAAGCATTTGAAAACAAATCCGGCGCATCAATCAATTGCGCCTTGACGCGACCCGTCACCAGTGTGTCTGCCGAGCGCTGGCTCAGGCTGGAATTACCCGCCACAGCCAGTTCATTGACGACGGTCATGACGTTTTCAACCCGCGAAACGATTTGCTCGACCAACTGTTTGTCTTGCGCTGTCGGTACTTCACCAGTCAGCAGCACCTGGCGGTTGTAGCTGGTCAGGTTGATGTGGCCGCGCTCGCCCAGGTTGCTGCGGATACGGCTGGTGCCGCGCAGCTCAATACCCTCATCTTCAAGCTGCGCACCCGAGGTGCGGCGGTCAGTCGCCACCAAAGAACCGCCAGCGGCAGCGCCGCCAATGACCAGTGGCACGCAGGCTGTGAGCGTGCCCACCAGCAAGCTGGCAGCACATACAGACAAAGCCAATCTTTTTAACAAAATACGTTTCATGTTGAAGACTCCTGATCACCAAGTAACTGGGCATCCACACCGTCGCAAATGCAGTGCAGGACAAGAAGATGCACTTCCTGAATGCGCGCCGTTCGCTCATGTGGCACGCAGATATGTACATCGGTTTCACGCAGGGCGTGGGTTATTTTTCCGCCGCTGCGGCCCGTCAGGGCGACCACGGTCATTTCACGCTCGTGGGCCGCTTCAATGGCAGCCAGCACGTTGGCGGAGTTGCCACTGGTGCTAAGCGCCAGCAGCACGTCGCCTGCACCGCCAAAAGCGCGCACCTGCTTGGAGAAAATCACACTGAAGTCGTAATCGTTGGCAATCGCCGTGATGATGGAGCTGTCGGTCGTCAGGGCAATGGCGGCCAGTTCAGGCCGCTCGCGCTCATAGCGGCCCACAAACTCAGCCGCAAAGTGCTGTGCATCAGCGGCCGAGCCACCATTGCCACAAGCCAGCACCTTGCCGCCACTGGTCACACTGGCCAAAATGGCTTGCACGGCAGCAGCGATGGGCTTGGACAAGACTTGGGCCGACTGGTATTTCAGGTCAGCACTGTCGATAAAGTGCTGTTCAATTCGTTGTTCGAGCATGCGCTAATGATAGCGGGTCAAGGTGACGGTCATCGCCCGCAAGCATCACGTCTGGTTACAAAACTTGTCGCAGCCTAAAACGCGTCAAACGCAGAGCGCAACCATTCAATTGCCGGATTCGCATCCCCATCCAGCCCACCTTGTACCAGCAGCACATCAAACCGGCAGGGTGGCAGGGTTTTGTAGCGCATCAAATAGTGCCGCGCGGCAAAAACAATGCGCCGCTGTTTGACGGCGCTGATGCTGGCGCCTGCACCGCCGTGTGATGCGCTGGCGCGCTGACGCACTTCTATAAACACCAGCGTGCCGTCAACGTCCGTCATGATGAGGTCAATCTCCCCGCCGCCCCGGCCAGGTGTTCGATAATTAGTCTCCAGCAACCGCAAGCCTGCATGGTGCAGATGCGCCAGCGCCAGGGCTTCAGCCGCGTCACCACGGCTCTTGGTTGTAGCCTTGGTGGTAACCTGACTTGCTGGCTTGGCTAGCCCCTCTTTTTTGGAAAACCACATTGAACGCTTCTTTCGACTTGGCCCTGAGCGCGGCAAGCGCTGCCGCTGGCATGCAGCATTATCCGCAGAGCATGCTGTATGTGGTGGCCACACCGATTGGCAACCTGGCCGACATCAGTCTGCGGGCATTGCATGTGCTGCAACTGGTGGACTGCATCGCTTGCGAAGACACACGCCATACACAAGGCCTGCTGCGGCAATTTGGCATTGAAAAACCCTTGCTGGCCGTGCATGAACACAACGAACTGGAGGCCGCTGTGGGCGTGATTGAGCGCTTGCAGCGCGGCGAGCGTGTGGCCTATGTCAGCGATGCGGGCACGCCCGCTGTGAGCGACCCAGGCGCGCGGCTGGTGGCCAGCGTACGCGGTGCGGGCCTTGGCGTGATGCCGCTACCTGGTGCCAGCAGCGTGACCACCGCGTTGAGTGCCGCAGGCATTTCGGGTAATTCAGGCTTTGTGTTTGCCGGTTTTTTACCCAGTAAGGCAGGTGAGCGCGACCTGGCTGTTGCAGCGTTGCAAACTCAAGCCAGCGCGGTGGTCATCATGGAAGCGCCACACCGCATTGAGGCGCTGGCACAAGCGTTTAGTCCGCTGGGGGGGCGGCTGGTCACGGTCTGCCGTGAGCTGACCAAGCAGTTTGAGGAAATAGCCACCGTGCCCGCAGACCAGTTGGCAAGCTGGCTGGCAGCGGGCCCGCAGCGCACACGCGGGGAGTTTGTGCTGGTGCTGCACCCCATGCCCAAAGCCATGCCCAAAGAAGATGGCCACCGTGTACTACAGCTTTTACTGACTGAGCTGCCACTTAAAACCGCCGTCAAACTGGCAGCCGAGATTACCGGCGCGCCGCGCAATGATTTGTACGACGCGGCTTTAAAACTAAAAAACCAATGAACCCGAACGCAGAAAAATTGTGGCCTGGTCCGCGCTGGGCTTTGGCGGTTTTGCTGGCGCTTCTGGGCATGCTCGGCCCTTTCTCGATTGACACTTACATCCCGGCTTTCTCTGGCATTGCCACTTCATTGGGTGCCAATCCGGTCGAGATGCAGCAAACGCTGTCAGCCTATCTGTTTGGCTTTGCTTTCATGAATTTGTTTCATGGGGCTCTGGCCGACAGCTTTGGTCGCAGGCCGGTGGTGCTATGGGGCATTGCGATGTTTACGGTAGCCTCGGCAGGTTGCGCGCTGTCACAGAACATCCACCAACTGGTGCTGTTCCGGGCGCTGCAAGGCTTGTCTACCGGGGCCGGCATTGTGGTGTCGCGTGCGGTGATTCGCAACATGTTTCCACCAGCGCAAGCGCAGCAGGTGATGAGCCAGGTCACCATCTATTTTGGCGTGGCACCAGCGCTGGCTCCCATCGTGGGTGGCTGGCTGTTTGTGCATTTGGGCTGGCACAGCATCTTCTGGTTTTTAACCGGCGTGGGCTTTTTGCTGTGGGCGGCCAACTTCAGGTATTTGCCCGAGACACTGCACGTGACGCAGCGCCAGAGTTTTGAGTTCAAACACCTGATGCGCGGCTACTGGCAGCTGGGTTCCAGCCCGCGCTTTTTATTGCTTGCATTGGCCAGCGGCATACCGTTTAATGGCATGTTTTTATATGTGATGTCAGCCCCTGCATTTTTAGGCGAACATCTGGGTTTGCAGCCGACCGAGTTTTTCTGGTTTTTTATCCTCACCATCAGCGGCATCATGTCAGGTGCCTGGCTCAGTGGCCGCCTGGCGGGCAAGATTGCACCCAAGCAGCAGATACGCCACGGCTTTGTCATCATGCTGGCGGTGTCCAGCGTCAACCTGGTTGTCAACTATTTTTTCAAGGCCCACGCGTCCTGGGCTTTATTTCCGATTGCGCTGTTTGCCTTTGGCTGGGCGTTAATGGTGCCGGTAGTCACGCTGCTGGTGCTGGACTTGTACCCTGAGCGGCGCGGCATGGCATCGTCATTGCAAGCGGTGATTGGCTCAACCGCCAACGGCGTGGTGGCCGGCGTGCTGGCACCGCTGGTGATGCATTCAACCGTGGCGCTGGCAGCGGCCTCGCTGGGCATGATGTGCATTGGCCTGGTGGCCTGGCTTTACCTGCGCCGCCGCTGGCCTGAGATTGGCAGCGCCGTTGCCAGCTACCATGCGGACTAGAATTTAGCGCACTGTGTTGATATCGCTCTGAATAACCCGAGGTAAAACGCTATGACCACTGCTGAAATTTTAGAATCCGCGCGCTTACTGCGCGCCGATGAGCAGCTTTTTTTGATAGATTCGTTATTTGCCATGCTGGACGTGCCCGACCCGGCTATCGAGGCTGCTTGGGCGATTGAGGCGCAAGACCGGGTGGCTGCGTACGAGCGCGGGGAAATACAAGCCGCCCCCATTGAGGAGCTATTCGCAAAGATGCGCGCAGTATGAAGGTTTTGCGCCTATCAGCTGTTGATGCTGAAGCGATGGAGGCAGTTCAGTACTACGCTGCCATTGATCACCAACTGGGGCTGCGCCTTGGCCAGGAGTTTGAGGCAACAGTTGAGCGAATCGTGCGCTTCCCTGAAGGCTGGAAACCAATTGGCGTTAACCTCCGGCAATGCGGCGTGAAGGGCTTCCCGTACGTCGTTGTTTACCTGTTACGTGCAGATGAAATAACCGTCGTCGCCTTCGCCAATACCCACCGTCGACCACACTACTGGCGTGGCAGACTGGCTTAACCGTTATGTCTTTCACAACCACCCCACGCCCCAACGCCAAGTTTCTACTGGCCCACCCGGCGCACTTCATCGCGTTGGGTTTTGGCTCGGGCTTAAGCCCGATGGCCCCCGGTACGGCTGGCACACTGTGGGCCTGGCTGGCTTACCTTGTATTGCAACCCCTGATAACCAGCGCACAAATGGGCTGGCTGATAGGCGTGTCCACGCTGGTGGGCTGGTGGGCCTGCACCGTGACGGCTAAAAATATCGCCGTGCTCGACCCCGGCAACATTGTGTGGGACGAGGTGGTCGCCTTCTGGCTGGTGCTGTGGCTCATCATGCCCACCGGCTTTACCGGGCAGCTGGTGGCGTTTTTGCTGTTCCGGTTTTTCGATGCTGTCAAGCCTGGCCCGGTGGCCTGGGCGGACCAGCACTTCAAGGGCTTTGGTGCACGCGGCGGCTGGGGCATTTTGTTTGACGACTTTGTGGCGGCGTTTTGTACGCTGCTGGTGATTGCGCTGTGGAGGTTTTGGTGACCACCGAAATACTATCAAATCAGGAGCTGCTCACGCCCGAATCTATTGGACTTTTGGCCGATTTGATGCTTGAAAATGGCCTTTTTCTGGCGACGGCAGAGAGCTGCACGGGCGGCATGATCGCCGCCGCCTGCACTGACCTGGCAGGCTCCAGCGCCTGGTTTGAACGCGGCTTTGTGACCTATTCCAACGAAGCCAAAACACAGATGCTGGGTGTTGATGCTGCGCTGATTGCGCAGCACGGCGCAGTCAGCGAGCCTGTCGCGCGTGCCATGGCCTTTGGTGCGATTCGGCATTCCAACGCTCAGGTGTCGGTAGCCGTGACAGGCGTGGCCGGGCCCACGGGCGGCAGCGCAGCCAAGCCTGTCGGCACGGTCTGGTTTGGCTTTTCAGTGTCTGGCCAACTGCTGTCAGAGCTCAGGTGTTTTAATGGTGACCGCACCGCCGTTCGGCGGGCTACGCTAGAACACGCTGTACGGCGGTTGATTCAATTGTTATCCACCTCGCCCACTTAAACGGCATCACCACCAGGAGCCAGCATGCACGCTAACCAGGTCACGCTTGAGAAGTTTTACGCCGCCTTTGCGCGTCTGGATGTGGACACCATGGCCACCTGCTACGCACCCGATGCACAGTTTGACGACGAGGCCTTCTCACTGCATGGGCATGCCGAGGTCACTGGCATGTGGCGCATGCTGTGTGGTGCAACCCAGGCAAAAGGCGCGGATGTCTGGAAGCTGGTGTACAGCGGTATTGAGGCAGACGCCACCACAGGCAAGGCCCACTGGGAGGCCGACTACCGCTTCAGCGCCACCGGCCGCCTGGTACACAACGTGATTGACGGCGTGTTTGCATTCAATGAACAGGGCCTGATTGCCCGGCACCGCGACAGTTTTAACTTCTGGTCATGGTCACGCCAAGCCCTGGGTACGCCCGGCCTGCTGCTGGGCTGGACACCGTTTTTGCGGCAAAAAGTCAGAACCACTGCCGCCGCCAATTTGCAAAGATTTCTTGCCTCCCGTAACACTTGAAAGGACTTGAACATGACCTGGTTTGAAGGCTTTGAGCAGCGCAGCTTTGAGGTCAATGGCGCATCTATCAACGTGCGGTTTTCAAAAACCACACCTGGCGATGTCAAGCGCCCGACCCTGCTGCTGCTGCACGGATTCCCGCAGTCGCATGTGATGTGGCACCGCGTTGCCCAGCAGCTCGCCAACGATTATTTTTTAGTTCTGCCCGACTTGCGCGGCTATGGCGATTCGTCCAAAACTCCGGGCCTGCCCGACCACAGCAACTACAGCAAACGCAACATGGCCCATGACATGGCGCTCGTCATGGACGCGCTGGGCATTCAGGATTTTTACCTCTGTGGCCATGACCGGGGTGGGCGCGTGGCGCATCGCCTCGCGCTAGACCATGCTGCGCGAGTTAAAAAGCTTTGCGTGATCGACATTGCACCCACGCTGGACATGTTCGAAGGCACCACCTTGACGGCCCCCTACATGGAGTTTGCGCGCGCCTACTACCACTGGTTTCACATGCTGCAGCCATCACCGCTGCCCGAGATCATGATGGGCGCCAACCACCCCGAGACGGCCAGGGCCTACCTGCACGCCAAGCTGGGCGGCTGGGGCAGCGCAGGGCTGGGCTACATTGAGCCGCAAGCTTTAGCCGAGTACGAGCGCTGCTTTTGCAATGCCGAGACGCTGCACACCGCCTGTGAAGACTACCGCGCCAGCGCCGCCATTGATTTAACGCATGAACGGGAAAGCCGGGCGCGCGGCGACAAAGTAGCCTGCGACATGCTGGTGCTGTGGGGCGCACGCGGCGTGGTCAACCGTTTGTTTGACCCGATGGCACTGTGGCAGGCACAGTGCAGCGGCGTGGTGAGCGGCCAGGCCATGCCTGCGGGGCACTTTATTCCTGAAGAGCTGCCTGTTGAAACTGCAGCTGCGCTGCGGCAGTTTTTTGTTTGACTCGGGCTTAACCAATTTGCCATTGGACCAGCAGCTGTATATGGACACCCCCGATAGCTGAAGTCACCCGACTGCCGCTACAGCGGTGGTGACTGGACATTCATTCACTTAGCTGCATATCAGTATGGCGGAAGCTACAAGATAGTAGAAAAGGGCGAGTCAGTTGTGAAGGGTGTTACCAAAGACGGTACGCTTTTTGAATGCAAGAAGAGTCCTTTAGGTTTTTTGAGACAAGATTTTTTTGAAGTAGTAAACTGATTTGATGGAAAACGTCGAAAACATCATCATCGAGCACCTCAGAGCCATGCGCGGAGACATTACCACCATCAAAGACGATGTGCGCGAGCTTAAAGGCCGTATGGCGAATCTGGAAGCCGGTCAGGCAACGATGATGCAGCAAATGGGGCATCAGGCGTCGGTCAGCGCACAACAGCATGTCAGTTATGACCGTATCGTTGAACGTGTTGAGCGAATTGAAAAACGGCTAGAACTCCAATAAAAAAGGCCCATCGGGCCTTTTTTATTGCGATTTAAATTTTTACACCTCAGCAAACAACTGCGCCGCCGTGACTTGCAATGCCGCGCTGGCCAGCGTCACCGTCTCGTTGGCGTAGGGATGCGGCACCCACAGACTATCCGTACCCAGTATGTAGCAATCCACAACGTGGGTGTCCAGATCAATCAATACGTATTCCTGCAGGCTGCTCAAGCTGCAGTAGTGGCTGGACTTCAGACCCCGGTCATAGGCGGCGGTGCTGGCAGACAGCACTTCAACGATGAGCTTGGGTTCGTTTTTGGCGAGCGTGCTGGCCAGATCAGCGGCGCTGCGCGGGTTCTTCAACTAGCTGTTTCGGTGTTTTAAGCATTAAAAACGTCAATTTCAGGTGCCGTTTAAGCCTGCAGCCCAATAAATACGTGCGCAAGCAGCTATTTTATTTATAGCATATGATTTTTAAAAAATATCGGCTGACTCGTCCCGACGTGCAGCGCAAGCTTCACGTATGCAAAGCTTGAAGTCAGTGCCGCTAAGGGCACAATAACCCGATTGGAAAAACGACTCCAGTTAAAACAATGGCACGCATTTTTGACAATATAGAAAACGACCTGCTCACCATGACCGAGAGCCGCACGCTGGACTTCAAGCGCATAAGCGCCAAGCATGGCCCCATGATTGAAACCAGCTGCGCATTTGTCAATCCAGTCAATTTCGAGGAGCGGGTTACATGAGCAATCTCCCCGCATCCACTCCAGCCGACCTGTACCAAAACATTCGTGATGTGCTACCGGCTGCGCGCACGCAGGTACGCCAAACCATCAATACCGCCATGGTACAAACCTATTGGCAGATTGGCCGCTTGATTGTGGAGGGCGAGCAAGGCGGCGAGCAAAGGGCGGCGTACGGCAAGCAGGTACTGCTCGAACTTGCAAAGCGCCTTACGCTGGAGTTTGGCAAGGGCTTTTCAGCGCCCAGTCTTTGGGGTTATCGGCAGTTTTATATGGAGTTTCCAATTCTCTCGACAGTGTGGAGAGAATTGAGCTGGTCTCATTTCAGGACGCTTTCCCGTGTCAAGGACGCGCAAGCCCGCTCGTGGTACACCAATGAAGCCGTTACCCAAGGCTGGAGCGTGCGGGCACTTGACCGGCAAATCAACACCCTGTTTTACGAACGCCTGCTGGGCAGCCAGGACAAAGCGGAAGTGACTGCCGAAGCGGTGGCGCTGATCGCCAAAGACGCACCGACTGACCCGCGCGACTTTATTCGTGACCCTTACGTGCTGGAGTTTTTAGGTGCACAGCCCAGCGCGGGGTTGTATGAGCAAGATTTAGAGCAAGGCTTGCTTAACCAGCTGCAAAAATTTTTGATGGAATTGGGCAAGGGCTTTGCCTTTGTGGCGCGGCAAAAGCACTTGCGGGTAGAGGGTGAAGACTGCTTTGTTGACCTTGTGTTTTACAACTACCTGCTCAAATGCTTTGTGCTGATTGACCTGAAAGTCGGCAAGCTGGCGCATCAGGACGTGGGGCAGATGGACATGTATGTGAGGGTGTTTGATGAGCAGATGCGTGGTGAAGGCGATAACCCGACGCTCGGGCTGATTTTGTGTTCAGAGCGCAATGCGGCAGTAGCCAAGTATTCACTACTGGCCGATAAAGCCCAGCTGTTTGCCAGCAAATACCAGCGACTGATGCCCACTGAAGAGGAACTGCGATTGGAACTGGAGCGGGACCGGGCTTTGCTGGAAAACGCACGATGTTAAGGTGCTAAAAATCTTGCAGCCCAATAAATACGTGCACAAGCAGATATTTTATTGATAGCAGCTGATTTTCACCCAGCCCCATGGCACTTCTTGTACTTTTTGCCGCTGCCGCAATGGCATAAGTCATTGCGGCCTGGGGTTGCAATGGCTCGGACGGTTTCAACCCGTGGGCCCATGGTCTGCCACAGCTCGCGCAGGTCGTACACCGCCCAGATCGCTTCGCCAAACGCATTGAGCCGCGCAATGCTGGTGCTGGGTGCGCCGTCTTCGCTCAGGGGGGACACCTCTGGTTTGGCCGTGTCGTCTTCTGTCATGGCAACAACGGCCTCCAGCGCGTCGTTGAGCCATTTGGCGGCGTCTTTGTCTTTGGGGGCGGCCCATTCCTCTGGCCAATACTCCACAGCAAACATAAAGCCCAGCGCCCAGACCTGTGCAAAGGCGGGCAGGTCTTCCTGGCTGAAGGTGGCCTGTTCGTCCTCCGGCATCTCGGCTACCGCACCGCGAATGTCCATGACTTCGGGGTGGTAGCAGCGGTCGTCCTCCAAAGAGGCCACTTCAGAATCCAGCGCGGTGGCGACTTCTTGCCAGCGCTGGTGCCAGAGCGTTAAAAAGCGTTCCTTTTGCGCCACATCGGCGAATGAGCCACCGTCCGCGTCAGGCACATCACCTGCCATCGCGGTTGCCAGTAGCGCCGCCAGATACTCATCGGCCTCAACCGGCCGGCGCATGCAGATGACAGCGGCCATGAAGCCTTCACAAAACTCCCACTGCGGGGTTTCGTCGTAGCGGCCCCGTAAGTCGTCCAGAATGGCGTCGAGTTCGTCGAAGGCTTCGATTTCCAGGGGGGCTGTATTCGTCATGAGAGGGCTTTGTAAACGTCAATGAACGTCACCAGACGCTCTTATGATGCAAAGTGTAAATGCCGATGTCTATGTCGCTCCAAGAAAAAGAAAGCCACACCATGCACGCCAAAATCAATGCGCTCGACGCCCGTCTGCCGCTTCGCTATAGCTTTATGGCGCTCTGCGCCTTTGGGGTGCTGCTGTCGCTGTTCAGTCTGGCTATTTTTGGCGTTGGCTGGCTGGCGCTGCTGGTCTGCGCTGTGCTGGTGGGCGTGGGCGTGCATGACCTGAGGCAAACCCGCCACGCGATTTTGCGCAACTACCCGGTGATTGGGCATCTGCGGTTTTTGTTCGAGTACATACGGCCGGAGATGCGCCAGTACTTTATTGAAAGCGATGCGGAAGCCACACCGTTTTCACGCGCGCAGCGCTCTCTCGTCTACCAGCGCGCCAAGGGCGAGCCCGACAACCAGCCGTTTGGCACGCACCTTGACGTGGGCAAGCAGGGCTATGAGTGGGTCAACCATTCGATGGCGCCTACCAAACTGCCAACGCATGACTTTCGCATCTGGATTGGCGGTGCGCCCAATACGTCAGGTTTATCGCCATCTGCATCCGCACAGCCCTGTACACAACCTTATCAAGCCAGCGTCTTTAATATTTCAGCGCTGAGTTTTGGTTCGCTGTCAGCCAACGCGATTTTGGCGCTGAACAAAGGTGCGCAAATGGGCGGCTTTGCGCATGACACGGGTGAAGGCTCCATATCAGTCCATCACCGCGCCAACGGCGGTGATTTGATCTGGGAAATTGGCTCTGGCTATTTTGGTTGCCGCAATGACGACGGCACATTCAACGCCGAACGCTTTGCCGCCAACGCTTGCACGCCTCAAGTCAAACTGATTGAAATCAAAATGAGCCAGGGTGCCAAGCCGGGGCATGGCGGCATTTTGCCGGGGCCCAAAGTGACGGCTGAAATTGCCGCCGCACGCGGCGTGCCCGAGGGCAAAGACTGCATATCGCCCAGTAGCCACAGCGCGTTCAGCACGCCGGTTGAGATGATGCATTTCATCGCCCGACTGCGCCAGCTCTCTGGCGGCAAGCCAGTGGGCTTCAAGCTTTGCATTGGTCACCCGTGGGAATGGTTTGCGATTGTCAAAGCCATGCTGGCCACCAACATCACGCCTGACTTTATCGTGGTGGATGGCGCTGAAGGCGGTACAGGCGCAGCGCCGGTGGAGTTCAGCGACCACGTGGGTGCGCCGCTGCAAGAAGGCTTGCAACTGGTCCACAACACGTTGATTGGCGTTAACCTGCGCAGTCGCATTTCGATTGGCGCTGCGGGCAAAATCGTCAGCGCGTTTGACCTGGTGCGCCTGATGGCGCTGGGTGCCGACTGGTGCAACGCGGGGCGCGGCTTCATGATGGCGCTGGGCTGCATTCAGGCGCAAAGCTGCCACACGGGCAAATGCCCCACTGGTGTGACCACACAAGACCCGGTGCGTCAGCAGGCCCTGGTGGTGCCCGACAAGGCCGAGCGGGTGCGCAACTTTCACCGCAGCACACTGCATGCGCTGCAAGAGCTGGTGCAAGCCGCTGGGCTACAGCACCCCAACGAGCTAAGCGCCCACCACATCGTTCGGCGTGTTTCTGACACCGAAGTACGGCTGCTCAGCAACCTCCTCATGCGCATGGAGCCCGGTGCGTTGCTGGGCGATCTGGAAGGGCAGCACAAGGTATTTAGCGACTATTGGCCGCTGGCCAGCAGCAACAGCTTTCGGGCTGAAAACAAAACGCTTCAAGCCGCCTGATCCGTGGGTTTTGCAGCGTGACGTGATTGATTGCACACGGCATGGCTGATAGCCAGGTTGGCCTGATGGCTGTTGCCGCCCTCGCTAAGCGGCTGAATATGCTCCAGCGTTGCGTCAATGATGTTGACGTGTTGACCACACACCCAGCACGGCACCTGGCCATGCAATTGGCGGGCGATGGTGTTGTAGATTTTTAGGCGGGTGTGGGCTAGTTTGCTCATGGAATACGTCGATAGGGTGTCTGTTTGGCGCCGAGCGGTCTGCCCATGTGCCCTGCTTCGTGTCCTCCGGGCTTCGCCCTCCTCCTTGACCTACGCAGGACACACGGGCAGACCGCTCTTAGTATTTTTTTAATGCCAAAGATATCAAGTCAACTGGTAGCCGCCCTCGCCAGCCTGTCTCGCACGCCGTCCCATTCCAGCGCATCGGGCACGGGCTCGATCCATATCAACTTGACACCCTGCTCGTCAAAATCACGCAGCACCGCGAACACCTGGTTTGCAGTAGCCAGAGCGTCGTCGGGCATGCGGCGGTACAGCACCTGGCTTGATTTGATGCGGACGATGCTGCGGGCGTAAACGGCGATGTGCGTCGCATCGGCACCCAGCAGGTCGAGTGCGGTTTGAATCGCGCTGGCCGACATCAGGCGCACTTTGGCGTTGGGGGCGTAATGTGATTCAAGTGTGCCGGGCGCGCGCGGGGCATCGCTTTGCAGTACCTCATCAGCGCCCAAAACCGGCTCGCCACATGCAGCCTCCAGCTGCTCGCGTGTGAGCACGCCGGGCCGCAGCAGCACCGGGACGCTGCGCGTGCAATCAACAATGCTGGACTCAATACCCACCGCACACGGCCCACCATCGAGCACCATCAGGGTATCGCCAAATTCCTGGGCTACGTGCTGGGCAGTGGTGGGGCTGACGCGGCCAAACTTGTTGGCGCTTGGGCCTGCCACTCCTGTGTTGCAGGCTTTTAAAAATTCAAGCGCCAACGGGTGCGCGGGGCAGCGCAGGCCGATGGAGTTTTGGCCACCCGCGCTAGCTGTGGCCACGCCGGGTTTGCGCGGCAGGATGACGGTCAGTGGCCCTGGCCAGAAGGCCGCTATCAAGCGGTCGGCAAACGGCGGCAGGCTGCTGGCGTAGTCAAGCACTTGAGCGCTGCTGGCGATATGAACAATCAGTGGATGGTCTGCGGGCCTGCCTTTGGCCGCGAATATTTTGGCAACCGCTACGTCGTTCGATGCATCAGCACCCAGGCCGTACACCGTCTCGGTTGGGAAGGCGACCAGCTCACCTGCGCGGATGTGTGCGGCGGCTTGGCTGACTGTTGGCTTGGCTGTCATCGTCATTTTCTCAAGCATCCAGCCCAGGCAAACCCAAAATCTGTGCCGCCTGGCGTGCTGTGGCTTTCACCGCAGCCACATCCACCCCCGTGATGTTCAGGTGCCCCATCTTGCGGCCAGGCCGTGCGTCCAGCTTGCCGTACAGGTGCAGGTGCGTGCCGGGCAATGCCAGCACCGCTTGCCAGTCAGGCGTGCGCGGCTTGCCACTTGAGTCAAACCACACATCGCCCAATAAATTGAGCATGATGGCCGGGCTGTGCTGACGCGGCTTGGGCAGCGGCAAGCCCGCCATGGCATGGACTTGCAAGTCAAACTGCGACACATCGCACGCATCCATCGTGTAGTGGCCACTGTTGTGCGGGCGCGGTGCCATTTCGTTGACTATCAAGCCGCCGTGTTCCGTGCCGTCATCCACAATAAAAAACTCAACGCACAACACACCCACGTAGTTGATGTGATTTGCTATTGATTCAGTAGCTGCTTGCGCCCGAATTGATTGGGCTACAGGCATATTTGATGGGTACGCATGGGTCGCAGCCAAAATACCATCGACATGCACGTTACGCTGCGGCGCAAAGCTCACCACGCTGCCATCCCAGCCACGCGCCACGATGACGGAACATTCAGCCCGCAAAGGCATCAGCTTTTCAAGCACGCAGGGCACGCTCATTAAATCTGCCCATGCGGCTGCCAGCTCGGCTGCATTTTTAACCCGCACCTGGCCTTTGCCGTCATAGCCCATGCGGGCGGTTTTTAAAATGCCGGGCAGCAAATTGGCGGGTACAGCTTGCAGTTGCGCCAGCGTTTCAATCACCGCATAAGGCGCAACATTCACACCAGATACGCCTGCGCAGGCCGTGAAGTGTGCTTTTTCTTGCGCGCGGTTTTGCGCCATCGCCACGCAGGCCGCGCTGGGGGCGACGGGCAAGGTCATGGCCAGTGTGCTCAAAGCAGCAGCGGGTACGTTTTCAAATTCGGTGGTGATGGCATCGCACAAGCTGGCAAGCCGCTTTAAGCCCGCATCGTCGTCGTAGGGGGTTTGAACCTGCTGGTGGCTGACCATGCCTGCCGGGCTTTGCGCGTCGGGGTCGAGCACCACGGTGTTGTAGCCCAGGCGCTGGGCGGCGTGGACGAACATGCGGCCTAGCTGGCCACCGCCCATGACACCCAGCGTTGCTGGCTGACCATTGGCCGATTGAGTACCGGGAAAGACTGTCTTCATGCCGAAGGAAGGGTCATCGCCCGCGCGGCAGCGGTTTGCTCGGCTCTGAAGGCCTGCAATTTGTCATTCAGCGCCTTGTCATGCAGCGCCAGCATGGCGACCGCAAACAGCGCCGCATTGGCCGCGCCTGCATTGCCAATGGCAAACGTGGCCACTGGCACGCCCTTGGGCATTTGCACAATGCTGTGCAGTGAATCAACGCCCGCCAAATGCTTGCTGGCCACCGGTACGCCCAGCACGGGTACCGTGGTTTTGGCGGCCAGCATGCCGGGCAAATGCGCTGCGCCCCCAGCGCCCGCAATGATGGCTTGCAGGCCATTAGCTTGCGCCTGTTCGGCATAGGCAAACAAATCATCGGGCATGCGGTGGGCCGATACCACGCGCGATTCATGCGCCACGCCAAACTGCTGCAGGATTTGCACCGCGTGCTGCATCGTGTCCCAGTCGCTGGACGAGCCCATGACCACGCCGACACGTGGGAGATTAGAGTTAGTGGGTGTGGTCATGTGGGCCTTTGAAGGAAGCCGTATTTTACGTGTGACGTGCTAACCTTCTGGTTGTTGTAATTCTGGATTAAAAGCTCTCATGATGGATGTCACCGTAGCCAATTTTGAAGAGGAAGTGATTGCCGCTTCCATGACCACCCCGGTTCTGATCGACTTTTGGGCGCCTTGGTGCGGCCCGTGCAAGTCGCTCGGGCCGATTCTGGAGAAGGTGGAGGTTGCTTACCAGGGCCGCTTCAAGCTCGTCAAAATCGATTCTGACCAGGAACAGCAACTGGGCGCGGCCTTCGGCATCAAAAGCATTCCGACCTGCATTTTGATGGTGGGCGGCAAGCCGGTCGACGGCTTTCAGGGCGCGCTGCCTGAGGGCAAGGTCAAAGAGTTTTTAGACAAGCATTTGCCGCCTGCAGGGGAATTGCCCGAAGAAGAGCTGGCGTTGGAAGAAGTGACGCCTGAGGCGCTGCTTGCAAAGCTCAAAGCCGACGTGGCCAATGACCCCACCAACGAATCCGCCCGGTTTGAGCTGGTCAAGGCGTTGCTGCTGAGTGGCGACACCGATGCCGCTAAAGTCGCCTTCGCGCCCGTGATAGCGCAAACTGCGGTGGTTCGGCGTTTTGACTCGCTCAAGCGAATGATGGACGCTACTGATTTTGTAGCTGAAAGATCGAAAAATGTGGCCAATAAACAGGGCACCACAGCCGAATTCGATGCCAAAATAGCCTTCAACAAGCGTGATTTTGAAGCCCGGTTTGACAAAGCCCGCTGGCACATGGCGCATCAGGATTGGACAGCAGCACTGGACGAGCTGCTCGACATTTTGATGCGCGACAAAACCTGGGCCGAGGACAAAGCGCGCAAAACCTACATCGCCATCCTCGACATCATGGAAGCCCCCAAACCCAAGGTGGCTGATGGGCAGATTCCGCCCGATGACCCGGTGGTGGCGACCTACCGCAGGCGGCTGAGCAGTGTGATTTTGAGTTGACGAGCCATGCTTTGTATATTAAGCTATACAAAATTTATTTAAAGCGTAGCTTTATATACATTATAAAAATGTGATTCATTCAATCTGATACTATTGCTACTCATTCATAAATAAATGAGTAGTTTTATGAGCTTTTTGATTGAAGATTTAGAGGCCGCCCGTAAAGCCGCCGACTTAAGCCAAGAGCAACTTGCCACCAGCGCAGGCCTGAGCCGTATGACGGTGCAGCGCACCGAGGCTGGGCAAATTGACCCCCGCTTGTCGTCAATTGTCGCCATTGCCAAAACGCTGGGCATGGACGTGATGCTGGTGCCCACTCTACTCAGGCCTGAGCTGGAATCGTTTGTACGTTCAGGTGGCCGTTTTTTAGGCCAGCCTGCGGGTGCTGGTGCGCCTTTGTCGATTACTGAAACATTACGCAAAAATTGGCCAAGTCCAAAGCAATGACGACCGACATCCGTTATCTGCGCATGTCGCTGCACCTGCCCGGTGGCGGCAAACGCGGCATCGGCTACCTGTCGCAGTATGGCGATATTTTGCGCGCCTCGTTTGATGCAGATTACATCGCTGACCCACAGCGACCCACCCTCACCCTGGCGCTGCGCGGCGCGACTGAGGCCGACACGCAAGCCATTCTTGGCGCAGCGCGTGACGTGCGCCTGTCGCGCAGCGACGGCCACTGGCCCAGCTACTTTCAAAACCTGCTGCCCGAAGGCCACAACCGGGACCGCCTGGCACTAGAGCGGCGCTGCAGCCCAGACAACGAATTTGAGCTGCTAGCCGCCGCTGGCCATGACCTGATGGGTGCGATTGAAGTCGAACCCGTGCCTTTGCGAGAAGGCATACCAGACACCGTGCGCCACTGGCACACCGCCCTGGGTTTGGACGTGCTGGAACCTGGGTTTGTCGAATCCCCAGTCGAAGACGCCGCCGCCCTGCCCGGCGTGGTGACCAAGTTTTCAGCCGTGCAAGACGGACGGCGTTACGTAGTGCGTAGGCACGGCGCGGCGGGCTCGTTCATCCTCAAACTGCCATCGACTCGCCACCCCGATTTGGTGGCCAATGAGGCCGCAGGCTATCAGTTATGCGCCGCGCTGGGGCTAGATTGCGCAGAGGCACAAGTCATCTCGCGGGCGAATGCAGACTTGCCAGAGCAACTACCATTTGACGAGATATTGGCGGTGCGGCGGTTTGACCGGGATGCCAACGGCAAGCGTGTTCACATCGAAGAGTTTGCGCAGGTTTTGCAGTACGAACCCAAACGCAAATACGGCCGGGGCTTGATGGTCGACTACCCAGACATGCTGCGCGTGATCGACAGGCTCTCCAGTCGCCCCGCGCAAGATGTGCAAGAGTTCGTCAAACGCTTTGTCGCATTTATTTTGATGGGCAACGTCGATGCACATTTGAAAAACTGGGCGCTGATTTACCCAGATGGCATCACGCCGATGCTCGCGCCGCTGTATGACCCGGTCTGCGTGACAGCGCTGTTTGAAAGCGTGCCGCCCGCCGACTACGCTATCAACCGCGCAATTGACACAACGCTCAGAGCGTTCGACTTTCATCAGCTCGAAGTCTTGCTCAAAACCGCTGACTTGCAGCGCGTCAGCCGCCTGGTCAGCATTGCCAAACAGACGGTGAAATTGGCGCAGGCCGACTGGCCGGGAGTGCTTGAAAGTGCGCCACCTAGCGTGAAAAGGGCGGTAACTGAGCGACTTGCTGGCGGGGTGACTCTCGCTAAGTAGCGCTATAAATTTATGAGCTGCTTGCGCCCGTAATTATTGGGCTAGCGGACGATTTAACGCCCTAGAACAACCTCAAAAGACCTAAATTCGCCGTTTTGAACTCTAAAGATCTTTCCAATCGCCATGCTGGCATGGTGTCCTCTTAAAGTGCTGGGAAGACGAAACATAGGTTTCTTGACGAACCGACCTTTGCCCAGAGTTGGTTTCCTCGAGCGGTTTAACGTTGAAATTCAGCGACTGGCTTAGCCGTCCGATGGAATGACCAGTTAAACCGGTGCGGCAATGCGAACACTTACGACCAATTCAAATTGAGTTTGCGATGAGAGGTCGCGCAATCTCGCAGATACAAATTTATGAGACTTTGATAGGGTATGCCAGCATCTTGCGATATAGACTTGAAATAGCTTATTGATTCCTCATCAAGCCGAATGGTAATTTGCTTCTTGAGTTGGGCAGCGTACGGATTTTTTCTGGCAGCAGTGAAGTCGTATTCTTTGCGCATATGACACCTTTCATGGGTAGAACTTCGATTCTTGAGCACTTGCTTTGCGGGCCGAGATGATTCGAATGACGTTGCCATCACCGCGATAACAGTGGCAAACCAGCAGCAATCGCAATGCCCCACTCAAACCAAGGAGAACAAAACGGTCTTCATCATCAGAGTGGTCAGGGTCGTCAATTAATTTGGCTCGCTCGTCGACGAAAACTGATTTCGCCTCCTCAAAACTCACCCCATGCTTCTTCGTGTTTGCGACAGATTTGTGTTCATCCCATTCAAAGCTCAGATTGCTCATGGATAAATGATAACTACAATGTAGTTGGAAATCAAGTTGGGTTTCGCAATAGATCGAAAGACAAGGTTTAACGTTGGAAATGTGCGGCGCTCGCATCGCGAGTGTCCGTACGATTGAATCGGTCTGTCGCGTATCGCAACACCTCTTGGCGCGTATTCTGTCTATTCAAAATCGTCCCTTTTTTTGGTCCACAGCCTACATAGCTGTGTCACTTCGTCCGTGTCAAAAGCTCGCTTTTGTCCGTGCGCTGTGTCGCAGCTACGCACGCTACCAGAAAATCATCGCTGTATAAATACCCAGCATGTGTGCTAGCGCCACCGTTCTATACGTCGATCGACCGTAATGTATACCGCAAGGTGCTGCAACATAACATGGCAAGTTTCCCTATAAAAAATGGCATTTGACCAATCTCCTGTTAAATAGCTTGCTTCGATAAAAATAGCAACAAACCCGGCAACATGTCATAGCTGGCCTATGTCAATTTTGCTGTGATTTTCAACCAAAAACCACGGCTTGACCATCCTTATGAGGGCTAAATTGGCATCGAACTCCATTCCTCTCGCGCCGACGTGCGCGGGCGAGTCTTGAAAATCACTCCTGATTTAATAGCTGCTTGCGCCCGTATTTATTGGGATAGCGGCCTATTTGACGCCTAAAAAGCCCAAAAATTCAGTAGCTTGTCATCCCGGGCTCGGCCCGGGATCCATGTCCCCGCTCCCCGACCACCAGCAGTGCAGTACATCGACCGCTATGGATTGCGGATCAAGTCCGCAATGACAGCCGCAACATTCAAGCCATCAACCTCGTCAAAGCCTCTTGATATTTCGCCGCCGTTTTGGCAATCACCTCATCTGGCAGGCGCGGGGCCGGTGGGGTTTTGTCCCAGGGTTTGCCGTTGATTCGCACGGCTTCCAGCCAGTCGCGTACAAACTGCTTGTCGTAGCTCGGTGGGTTCAGGCCAGCGGCAAAGGCGGCTTGGTAGCCTTCAATCGGCCAGTAGCGGGACGAGTCGGGCGTCAGCACCTCGTCCATCAGGGTCAGCGTGCCGTCGCTGTCCAGGCCAAATTCAAATTTGGTGTCGGCAATGATGATGCCTTTGGTCAGGGCAAAGGCGGCGGCGGTTTGGTAAATGTCAATGCTGATGCGCTTGATTTTTTCTGCCAAGTCAGCGCCCACTACTGCTACAACCTTCTCGTAGCTGATGTTTTCGTCATGCTCGCCCTGCGCTGCTTTGGCTGCGGGGGTGAAGATGGGCTCGGGCAGCTTGCTGGCGTTTTTCAGGCCCGCTGGCAGCGCAACGCCGCAGACGGATTGCGTGGCCTGGTATTCGGCCCAGCCGCTGCCGGCCAAGTAGCCGCGCACTACGGCTTCCACCGGGATGGGTTTGAGGCGCTTGACCAGCATCGAGCGCTGGGCGACTTGGGGGACTTCAACGGCCGTGACCACGCTTTCAGGCGCATCGCCTGTCAAATGGTTGGGGCAAATGTGGCCCAGCTTGTCAAACCAGAACAGCGCCATCTGCGTCAGCAGCGCGCCCTTGCCGGGAATGGGTTCGCCCAAAATCACATCAAACGCGCTGATGCGGTCACTGGCCACCATCAGCAGGCGGTCTTTACCCACGGCGTAGTTGTCGCGGACTTTGCCACGGGCTAGCAGGGGTAATGAGGTGACGGAAGAGGTGTGAACAGTGGTCATAACGTCAGAGTCAAATTAGTTTCAAGCGCTTGTCAAGGGACGCGAGGGTCAAAAAATCACGGTCAGCGTGCAGCAACGGTACATCGGCTTCAATGGCGCAGGCGGCTATCAGGCAATCATTCGGGCTGCGAATGGTGATGCCCTGCCAGCGGCACCTGGCGTAAAGCAGTGATGCATTGCGAGCCAATTCAAAGGGGTCAGGGCTTGTATAGTGCGCAAGCTCATCGAGCGAAGTTTGTAATTGTATGAAGTGTTGCACGCTGCCAGCTCCTTGCAAAACCTCACGGTAAACCACTTCTGGAATCCAAACAGCGCTGGCATTTTTAAATGCTTGTCGAAGCGCCAAATCTGCACGCGAACCCGTGCCGCGCAAAAACTCAATCCAGGCAGACGTATCAACAATCACGGCGTGTCACGCCACAGCCAATTTGGAGCGCTTTTGTTTCACAACGGGCTTGCCACTCTTGCTTTTGGCCTTGGTTGGCAGCGCGCCTTTTTTGTGAAGATCGTCAAGTTGCTTCTCATGCGCCAGACGAGCATCTTCAAAGGTATGCCAGCCACGCCGCTCAAGCGCGTCGGGTGTCAAACCGTAAGGCCCTCTGGGGTCATAGTCAGGGTCAATCAAACCCTTGTCGCGCAATGCCAACAAACCGGAGTAGTCAGGCTTGCGCACGTAAGCGCGCAAGGCAGCTTCAACAGCCGCTTTCTTGGTCGTTACCCGCGCCATCGTCATGGCCTTGGCTACCAGTTCGTCGTCTAAAACAATATTGGTTCGTGTGTTCATGGCTATACACCTTGGATGTGTATAGAGATTATGCATGGATTTCGAAACTCAACTCAAGCTATCAAAGCCTTTGGTGAAGTTGCGTTTTGGTTTGTGCTCCGCTCGCAACCAGGCCAGCCATTGGCCGCGCTCGGGTTGAGGCATGCGGGAGGCCGTTTCGTTAACCAGTGCAATCACCTCGCGGTAAGGGTTTTGCGCCATGCGCATTTCGAAGGCAAAAACGCGCTGTAACAAGGGCACGGCTTCGTTGTTGCGGGCAGCGGGCAGCTTGCGGGCAATGACCAGCAGCCATTTGGACTCACACACATGTGGCGGCTGCACCAACGCCAGCGCTTCGTCGAATGCCTTGTCAGTCAGCAGCCACTCTACGCGTACGCTCACGTTGTTGCCCTGGTTATTTTTTGCGCTGCGCTGCCACATAAGCCGTGTACTTGAAGACGGTCGTTCGGCTTCTAGCTGTTTGGCCCAGTCAAACAGTTCGGCGCGGTATTCAGCCTGGTTTTTCCCAGCAGCTTGCGCGGCTTTTAAAAGCGCAAGGTAATTCTCGCTTGAAGGGGATTGCTCCAGCCGCTTGCGGCGCAGCGTCAGCGCTTCGTCGTCCCAGCCATCGCGCTCATAGCAGCGCAGCAAAGCGTCTTCACAGCGGTGGTCAGTGGGGTAGCGCTTGTGCGCGGTTTTGGCAAACTGCAAGGCTTCACGCGGTTTTTTCAAGGCTTCGCAGTAGTCGATCAAATCACAATACTCATGCGCGTCATCCAGGTGGGCACACATCACTTCAAGCGCCGTTTGGCTGTCGGCCTGGCGTTTTAAATCGTCCAGGTAGCGGCTGCGCAGCTTTGATCGCTGGTAGTCAGAGCGCCCATTGATAAAAGCGCTGTACACCTCGGGCGATTCAGCATCCCGGGATTTGCTGTTGCCAGTTGCGGGCTGGCTTGCGCGCGCGGCAACCCAGTTTTGCCAGTCCTTAGCCACCCGCTTGCTGTAGGCCTGCTGAACCTCTGGCCCAGCGGCATCCAGCACAACAGCATCGCTCCACAAACCCCAGGGGTCATCGGCCAGCAAGTCAAACCAGGTGTCCACCCATTTCGCCGATGGCTGCTCGGCTTGCAACGCGCGCAACAAAATGTCCAACACATCACGCATCAAGTGGCCAATTTCACCGCCATACGAATCATCCGCTGTTTCGGCCACTTTATAAAGCCGGCGCAAGGCGTGCTCGCTGGCAGAAAGCGCCAGCTTGGGGCTGGTTTTCAGTGTGCCTTCCAGCACATCCAGGGCTTTTTCAGCGCGCCTTGCATAGGCTGCGCAATCGCGTGGACCCAGGTAAGCAGGGGATTTGAGCAGCTCAGAGATAACTGACTTCAACGCCACCGGATCTTGCACCGCGCGGCTTTGCGCCTCCCAGGCTTTGAGCTCACCCATAAAAGCCCTGCTTTCCTCGGCCCAAGACCATATGCGATCAGCCAGTGCATCGGTTGACTGGTTGTTCAAAAATTCACGCAGTGCAGCGCGCTTGGTTGCAGCGGTGGCTTGGCGTTTATCCAGTGCTACTTTTTTAATAGCTGCTTGCGCCCGTATTTCTTGGGCTTGTACCTCATTTTCTTCTGGATTTTGGGTGATGACCGGCAAGTCATCAGCGCTGGTGTCTTTGCGCGGCATGGCTTAGCTGGTAAAAAAAGCTTTTAATGCACCACTTGCGCTAACTCACCTTTGGCGTATTTACCAGCCACAACTTGCAGCGTATCGCCTTTGATCTTGGCGCCCTGGCCTTCGCAGCCGAATTGCAGGTAGCGCTCTTTGCAAATCGCTTTGGCCGCTGCGGTGGCGGGTTTGAGCCATTCGCGTGCGTCAAATTTGCTGGGGTTTTCATGCAAAAACTTGCGCACAGCGGCGGTCATGGCCAGGCGGATGTCGGTGTCGATGTTGATTTTGCGCACGCCAAATTTGATGGCTTTTTGAATTTCTTCTACTGGCACGCCGTAGGTTTCTTTCATGTCGCCGCCGTATTCACGAATGATGGCCAGCAGGTCTTGCGGCACGCTAGACGAGCCGTGCATGACCAAATGCGTGTTCGGGATGCGGCGGTTGATTTCCTGAATGCGGCCAATCGCCAGAATGTCGCCGGTGGGCTTGCGGGTGAACTTGTACGCACCGT
Source organism: Polaromonas sp. (assembly GCA_043781295.1). Taxonomy (GTDB): domain Bacteria; phylum Pseudomonadota; class Gammaproteobacteria; order Burkholderiales; family Burkholderiaceae_C; genus Polaromonas. The sequence continues at coordinate 8,035 of JAYWBS010000166.1, read as the reverse complement.
GGCTGGTGCCAATGGCAATCGCCAGTGCGTCAATTTGTGTGCGCTTGACGAAGTCTGCCGCTTGCTCGGGGTCGGTCAGCAGCTGGTCCATCGTCATGGTTGCATCGGTGCCGTGGCCGTCTTCCTTGTCGCCCTTCATGGTCTCCAGGCTGCCCAGGCAACCCAGTTCGCCTTCAACGGTGATGCCCTTGATATGCGCCATGTCAACGACCTTGCGGGTCACGTCCACGTTGTAGTCGTAGTCGGCAATGGTTTTGCCGTCGGCCATCAAACTGCCGTCCATCATCACCGAGCTAAAACCCAGGTTGATAGCGCCCTGGCACACGTCGGGGCTTTGGCCGTGGTCCTGGTGCATGACCAGCGGGATGTGTGGGTAGGCTTCAATCGCGGCGGCAATCAGGTGCTTGATGAAGGACTCGCCGGCGTACTTGCGCGCACCTGCGCTGGCCTGCAAAATCACCGGCGCACCCACCTCGTCGGCGGCTTGCATCACGGCCTGTACCTGCTCTAAATTGTTGACGTTGAACGCTGGAATGCCGTAGGTGTTGACTGCTGCATGGTCCAGCAGCTCGCGCATTGATACGAGTGCCATGGTGAAATCCTAGATAAAAAGCTGAGTTGAAACCGGTAACCGGACGGTTTTAAGCGGCTGTAACCGCACCGTAACCTTCAGCCTTGGATTCTACCGTTTGCCTTGACAAAGTCCGTCACGCGCTCAAGCACAGGCGCGCGGCTTCTGAGAACCGATGCCATCGCAGCCACAATCGTGACATGGCTCACCGTGTCGTACAGCTCTGATTCAACCCGCACGCCATTGCTTTTCAGGCGCTGCGCCATGCCCACGGTACTGCGCTGTGTGTTGACCACACTGTCTTGCGTGGGAGCCAGCAACAAGGCGGGCGGCGAGGCACTGGAGGCGTGTGACAACGCTTGGCTGTCAGGCGGTGTGTTCGGCCAGTTAAAGGCCACTTGCGTTTTGCGGTCGCCAATCGGCAAAAAGTCGTAGGGGCCGGCCAGGCCTATCCAGCCGGCCAGCTTGGCAGGACTTAAACCCACCGCGCCCAGCCAGCGTTTGTCGAGCGCCACCATGGCCGCGTTGTAAGCACCCGCGCTGTGGCCCATGACGAAAATACGGCCCGGATCAACGCCATATTTCTGCGCATTGTCAAACGCCCAACGCATGGCCAACGCGCTGTCTTGCACGAACACCGGGTACAGCACTTCCGGGCTCAAGCGGTAATCGGCCACCACGGCAACGATGCCTTGGGTCGCCAGCGCCTCTCCTACAAAGCGGTAATCTGCCCTCTCGCCTGATGACCAGCTACCGCCGTAAAAAAACACCACCAGCGGCGCATTCTTGATATCGGTTTTAGGTTGGTAAACATCAACCAGTTGACGCGGTTGCGGCCCGTAAGCCAAGCCTTCGGTACGCTGATAAGTATCAGACGGGACCGTGGCATTCAAGACATCGACTGCAGAACAAGCTGTCAGCAGCGCGGGCAGCATGGTGAGGAGTGAACGTCTTGGCAATTTTGAATTCATTAGTTTCATGGTGATTACCAATGTACGCACTAACTACGCCGCTGGATTCAGCCAATACCATGAGTTCCTGTCAGACGCAGGCTAAGCTACCAGGCAAATCTTCAGCATATTCGTGCCACCAGGCGCACCCATCGGCTCGCCACAGGTGATGGCATACACATCGCCGCTTTGCACGATTTTTCGGCTCAAAAGATGGCCCTCGGCCTGCACGAGTGCGGTGTCACGGTCAACGCTGGTGTCCATCAGCAGTGGCCTGACGTTTCGGTACAGCGTCATCTTGCGCTGCGTGCTGACGCGCGGTGTCAGGGCATAAATAGGCACGCGAATGTCGTGGCGGCTCATCCACAATGCGGTTGAGCCGCTGTCGGTCAGCGCCACGATGGCCTTGGCCCCCAGGTGGCTGGCGGTGAACAGGGCCCCCATGGCAATCGACTGGTCAATCCGCGCAAACGTTTTGCCGGTGAAGTCGGCGTCAATTTCCTTGTACTCGGCCTTTTCAGCTTCCAGGCAAATATTGGCCATTTCCACAATGGTTTCCAGCGGGAATTTGCCAGCTGCGGTTTCAGCAGACAGCATCACGGCATCGGTGCCGTCCAGCACGGCATTGGCCACGTCGCTCACCTCTGCGCGTGTGGGTACCGGGTTCAAAATCATGCTTTCCATCATTTGCGTGGCGGTGATGACGACTTTGTCTTGCGCCCTCGCCATTTTGATCATGCGTTTTTGCAAGGCGGGTACTGCCGCGTTGCCGACCTCAACGGCCAGGTCACCACGCGCCACCATGATGCCGTCACTGACACGAAGAATTTCTGCCAGATTCGGAATCGCCTCGGCGCGTTCAATTTTTGCAATCAGCCCGGGCTTGTGCTTGTACTGCGCGGCGGCCACGTTGCACAACTGGCGCGCCATTTCCATGTCGGTCGCGTTTTTAGGGAAGCTCACCGCCACATAGTCAGCCTGAAAGCTCATCGCGGTTTTGATGTCTTCCATATCCTTGGCGGTCAGCGCCGGGGCGGTCAAGCCGCCGCCCTGTTTGTTGATGCCCTTGTTGTTGGACAGCTCGCCACCCAGCTTGACGGTGGTGTGTACCGCCTCACCCACCACGCGGTCAATCGTCAGCACAATCAACCCATCGTTCAGCAGCAGCACATCGCCCGCCTTCACATCGCGCGGCAGTTCTTTGTAGTCCAGCCCCACACCCTTGATGTCGCCCGGCTCGGCGCGCGATGCATCGAGTACAAATTTTTCGCCTGGCACAAGCAAAACCTTGCCCTCGGCAAATTTGCCCACCCGGATTTTCGGGCCTTGCAGGTCAGCCATGATGGCCACCTCGCGCCCAGCCCGCTGCGAGGCAGCACGCACCAGGGCGGCCAAGTCAATATGGTCTTGCGCCTTGCCATGGCTGAAGTTCAGCCGCACCACATTCACACCAGCGGCAATCATGGCCTCCAGCATGGCGGGCGTGTTGGACGCAGGGCCCAGGGTGGCAACAATCTTGGTAGCGCGACGTGGCATGCAATGTCTCCGTGTCATTTAATTTCTTATTTTTACATGGTTAGATGACGGCAGTAACAAACGGGTTACCAAGCGCGTTGATTTGCTCATTTGAGGATTTAAAAAGCAGTTTTTGATGTTTTTAGGGTATCAAAAAGTCGTTTTGGCCAATGGATATGGGCGCGAGAAGCTCCTGAAAAAGGAGCGTTTGTTGTCAGCTTAAAGCGCGTTTTTACAAAATCTTAAAAGCAGACAGCACACCCCGGCATAGTCCACAACCATCAAACTTGCGCAACCGCCGCCTCAAGCCGCGCCTGAAAGTCGCAATCCGGGTACAGCGTCGTCATCATCTTGAACCCTTGACTCAAGCGCTTTCGCCAGCCTGGCCCGCGCGCGTTCACGTCCACCCACATGGCTGCGAGTTCTAGAGCATCGTGGACAAGTAAATAGTCGATCAAGGCGGCAGCTTGCGCCACATCCTTGCGCGCCTTGGTTCGCTGGTTTTGAGGTCGCTCGCCGTAGACCAGAAGTTTGTGCAGTGCATAGCGCTGCGGGCGCGGCAGGTTGACCACAATCGGCCCACTGCGGGCAATTAGCGTACTGCGCATGGGGTCTTGCAGCGACAGCTCCATGAAACGCAAAGGCTGCAGGGTCAGATTCAGGCGCGACACGGTGACTGGCGCATCCTTGGTGCGGCCTCGTGACGTCAGAAAATCGAGGTCGAAGTCCGGCTCGTCCGCCTTTTTAAAGGACGTGTGTTTCTGGTTGGGTATAAAGCCCATCTCCAGCGACTCTATGGTTGCTGTGGTGTCCAGTTTCAGGTTTTCAGGCAGCGCCAAAGAGACGTTGCGTCCGGCGTGGGCAAAGTCCAGGTCCAACGTGGCGGTGCCTGCGCTCCAGCGAACACCCAGAATGTTTTGATAAGCCAGGAAGGCATGCGTGCCCACAAGAATGGCACCAGCAGAAAACAGACCGCTGTCTGCAAGGCGCTCTATCACCCGCGCATGTTTTGGCGGAATGTCTGCGCAACCCATTTCGATGGCCGCTCGGGTAATTTGCAGCATGTGCTGTTGGGCCAGTTTTGCCGCCGGGTCGGCGTGGCGCTGGATCAAGGATTGGGTGCTTGCGTCGTCTGGCCCCACGTACGATTGCCGCAACGTACCGTCTGGCGCTTTGACCTGGTAGTACCAATAGGCACGGCCAGACACGTTTTTTTTGGCAAACCCCCCAGGCAAGTCGGCGACGCTGCGTTTCAAGTCCGCCTGACGCGCAGCGTCATCGACACCCGCAAAAGCGGTCTGCGCGGCAGCGGTGAATTCTTGATGGAGAGACATATACTACCTTTATGGTTTTGGTAGTATAGTCAATTCTCAGTTGTACGGAAACCGTTGAAAAAAGGATTCCCGGCCTGAGATCTAATTTGGGACATGGGCGGCTTGACCTCGTGTTTCCCCGTTTGCATTCAGATTCGGAGCAGCGGCCTAAGTTCGTTGACAATGCGGCTGACCAGTTGGATGTGCCCATATAGCAACGGTAGAAACGCATAGCTGGTGTTTAGCAGTGGGTCGCGAATTCCAAACGACACGCCGGTCAGTCGCGGTTCGGCGCCATCGGTGATGCCATGCGGGGGTATTGCCCCCTCGCAAAAAACTTTGCCATCTGCAATCTCCCCCACGCTTATGAATGCAGGTTGACGGAGATCAAGGTCTTGGGAGACACCACTACTGTGGGCGAGAAAGGCGCTTGGAACTTTATGCTTGTCTGCGTTCCAGAGCCTGTGAAGAACTTCTAGGTTAGGGCCGTCCAAATGACGCTTGAAAGATTGCGCATCGACGATTGCTGACAGCGCTGCCGTTGGGAAGTCACGAATGCCTACATAACTAGCATCTGCCAGCATCTTGTCAAGCTTTTGCTCGTTCTCCGCTACAGGAAAAGCGAGCTTCTCATTTCTCGCCTTGATGTTTCGCGATGGATAGACCTGACCCAGGGCCCAAACTAGGTTGTCAAGGATCGCGCGAAGCTGATGAACCACCTCTCCAGCCAACAGGCCAAGCCGCTGTGGTGGAAGGGCAGAAACACGAAATCTAAAGCGTACACAGGGTAAACCATCAAGGTCAAACATCTCGCGCTCGATGCTAACGGGATTTGATTCGAGATACTGGTTGCACGTCAGCATCAACTCATTCATGCGGTTGCAGGCGTGGTTTAGTCGGTTGCTCGCCATGTCGGCGTAGTTGACGGAAACCATTCTGCAAACCTACCTTTCAAAGTTAGGGCGGGACTGTAGTGGTCCGCGAACGCCGAGGGTCACGCATCCCATCTTGCAAAAAAACAAACCCAATTACGATACTGTCAAACAACTGTAGAACCGCATTCTAAATGCCGAAATCCAGTTTTAACCAATTAATACGAGCGCAAGCAGCTCCTAAAATAGGAGCACATATCGTCAGCCCACAGCACGCTTCTGCAAAATCTCAAACGCTGGCAGGGTCTTGCCTTCGAGCACTTCCAGGAACGCACCGCCGCCTGTCGAGATGTAATCGACCTGCTTTTCAATGCCGTATTTGGCAATAGCGGCCACCGTGTCACCACCGCCTGCGATGGAGAAGGCTTGACTAGCTGCGATGGCTTTGGCGATGCCTTCGGTGCCGTGCGAGAAGGCTACAAACTCAAACACCCCAACCGGGCCGTTCCAGACGATGGTGCCTGCGGCCATGAGCTGCGCGGCCAGGATGGCGGTGGTTTTGGGACCGATGTCGAGGATCAAGTCATCATCTGCTACGTCTGTTGCGGCTTTGATGGTGGCAGTTGCATCTGCTGCGAAGGTTTTGGCAGTCACCACGTCTACAGGTATTGGCACTGCGGCTCCGCGTGCTTTCATGGCTTCAATCACGGCTGTAGCTTCGGCCAGCAAGTCTTTTTCAGCCAGGCTTTTGCCAATCTTCAAACCCGCCGCCAGCATAAAGGTGTTGGCAATGCCGCCGCCCACAATCAGCTGGTCAACATTGGCAGCCAGTGCCTTCAAAATCGTCAGTTTGGTGGACACCTTGCTGCCCGCCACAATCGCCACCAGTGGGCGGCGTGGGTTGGTCAGCGCTTTTGATATCGCATCCATCTCGGCAGCCAGCAGCGGCCCCGCGCAGGCAATTTTTGCGTACTGGGCAATGCCGTAGGTTGATGCTTCGGCGCGGTGCGCGGTGCCGAAGGCGTCGTGCACAAACACATCGCACAGTGCGGCCATTTTGCGTGCCAGTACCTCGCTGTTTTTCTTTTCGCCGACATTGACGCGGCAGTTCTCCAGCATGACCAGTTCGCCAGGGTTGACCGTTACACCATCTACCCAATTGGATACCAACGGCACATCACGGCCCAACAATTCGCCCAGGCGTTTGGCCACAGGCGCGAGTGAATCAGCAGGTTTGAATTGCCCCTCGGTCGGGCGGCCCAAGTGCGAAGTGACCATGACGGCTGCGCCACTGCTTAAGGCCAGTTGAATGCAGGTCATCGAGGCGCGGATGCGGGTGTCTTCAGTGATATTGCCGTCAGCGTCTTGCGGCACATTGAGGTCAGCGCGGATAAAAACGCGTTGACCTTTGATTTGGCCCTGCGCACACAAGTCTGTAAAGCGAATGAAGTTCATGGGACGTGATTGTAAAAGCTGCTCACCAACCCAACGCAATATGCAAAGGCAAATAAACCGCCATGCCCAACACAATCGTTCCCAACACGCCCTTGCGCCAGTAAAACCACAGCGCTCCCGCCGCCACCGCATAAAGCCGCGCATCTTGAATGCTGGAGATGAGTTGCCCCTGCGTCATCACCACTTCAGGCACCACCACGGCGGCCAGCGCGGCAATCGGTGCGTAGTGCAAACCACGTTCGGCCCAGCCCGGTAGCTGCCATGGTTTGCTGGAAAAAAAGAAAAACGAGCGCGTCACCACAGTGACCAACGCCAGGCCGATGATGGTCACGACCGTCCAGGCATCGGTGTAATTTAGTGTCTGGTTCATGGCGTGTGGCCTGTGTCTTTGCGCGCCGGGCGCGGCTTTTCAAGCAGCAGGCAAACCGCTACGGCTGCGGCAATGGCCACCAGAATGTTGAGCTTAAACGGCAGCGCAAATGCGGCAACAGCAGCGGCACCCGCCACACCCAGCGACACGATGCGCAATTGCGTGGTGGCCAGCGAGCACAGCACGCCCGTCAAAGCCAAAATGGCGGCAAAACCCAAGCCCCAAGACATCGGAATCGAATTGGCCAGCGCAATGCCCAGCAAACCCGAGCCGACCCAACTGACCCAGTTAATCGCGCAGTTGCCAGCCAGATAAGCCTCTTGCGCACGAAGGGTGAGCGGGTCTTGCGATGGGTGCGGGAAGCGCCGGGTGAACAGCACGTAACTCAAGTCCGCCGTGAAATAACCACTGACCAGACGCCGCCACAACGGCTGATGCATCACGTAAGGCCGCAGGTGCGCACTGAAAACCGCAAAGCGCAAGTTGACGCAAAACGCGGTTGCCAACACCACCCACATGGGCGCGCCCGCCACCATCAAAGGCAGCGCCGCCAATTGCGAGCTACCCGCAAATACCAGCACAGCCATCAGCAATGTTTCTGTCAGGCTGAGCCCTGACTTGATCATGGCGACGCCCGTCATCAGGCCCCAGGCGGCAATGCCCGGCGCTGATGACGCCATGTCCAGAATGCCGCGCTTGAAGTCAGGGTGTTTGTAGAGGGCTGTCACTGCGGTTTAGCCTCAAGCGGCGCGGTAAATCTCATACCAGGTTTGACTTCAAAACCTCGCAAAAAGTCAGCCACTGGCAGTGCTTTACCACCCGCTTTTTGCAAGCGTGTGATGCGCAGCGTACCATCGCCCGTCGCAACGTCTATGCCGTCATTTTTAACATCTAATATGCTTCCAGCCGCCATTTTATGGGCGCAAGCAGCTATTAAAACATGAGCATCCTGCAACTTGATGGCAGCGCCATCAAGCGTGCTGGTGGCA
>JAYWBS010000165.1:0-4249 GCA_043781295.1 Polaromonas sp. | reverse complement strand
AACTGGTCATGCGGCGGCCTACTGAGGGATAAACGATGAGAGATTCAAGTACTTCCGTTATTTGGTTTGCGCGCCGCTTGGTGCTCGCTGTGCTGGCGTTCGTGTTGACGGGATGCGCGCTGAACTCACCAAAATATCCTCCAGCGCCCTCTGCTGCCGCAACGCCCGACTACAACTATATCGTTGGCCCGGGCGATTCCCTGAACATCATTGTGTGGCGCAACCCAGAGTTGTCGATGTCGGTCCCGGTGCGGCCCGATGGCAAAGTTACGACACCTCTGGTGGACGAACTCGTTGCGCAGGGCAAGACGTCCACCCAGATTGCCCGCGATGTCGAACAGGCATTGGCCAAGTTTGTCCGTGACCCGATCGTGACTATCATCGTCACGGGCTTCGTAGGCCCCTATAGTGAGCAGATTCGAGTCGTTGGCGAGGCTACAAAACCGCAGTTCCTGCCCTATAAGCAAAAAATGACTTTGCTGGACGTGATGATTGCGGTTGGCGGATTGACAGATTTCGCCGATGGCAACTCCGCATCGATTTTGCGTGCGTCGGAGGGCGACAAGCAATATACGGTCCGGATCAAGGATTTGATCAAACGCGGCGACATGTCAGCTAACGTGGAGATGAAACCTGGGGACATTCTCATAATTCCACAGGGCTGGTTTTAGCAGCATCTTGAGACCTTAGACGCGTCGGCACCAGCATATGTTTGTTTCGTTTAACGTTGACGGTGTAGATTTTCTCTAATGGAAGAACTACTCGGGCAGGTAATTTCGGTCCTGAAGGGCATGTGGAGGCACCGCTGGCCTGGCGTGGGAGTCGCCTGGTTTGTGGCGGCGGTTGGGATCGTGGTCGTCCTGGCCGTTCCTGATAAGTACGAGGCGAGCGCCCGTATCTATGTGGATACCCAGTCCATTCTGAAACCGTTGATGTCGGGTTTGGCCGTTCAACCCAATGTCGAACAACAAGTAACGATGTTGAGTCGAACGCTCATCAGCCGCCCCAATGTTGAAAAACTGATTCGAATGGCAGATCTTGATTTGACGAGCACATCCAAGACGGCGCAGGAAAATTTAATCGAAACGCTGACAAAGACACTCGAAATTAAAAATACGGGACGAGACAACCTCTACACGCTCTCATTTCGAGATCAGAGTCCAGACAGGGCAAAGCGGGTCGTACAGTCTCTGGTCTCCATTTTTGTCGAGTCCAGTTTGGGTGACACCCGCAAGGACTCGGATTCCGCCAAGAAGTTTATTGAAGAGCAGATCAAGACTTATGTAGTCAAGCTTGGAGAGGCTGAAGGACGTCTGAAGGAGTTCAGGTTAAAAAACCTGGAACTTCAAAATGGCGAAGGAAAAGACATGGCGTCGAAAGTCGGGGAGGTTACGAACCAGCTTAACCAGGCTCGGCTTGAGTTGCGTGAAGCTGAAAACGCCCGCGATTCCGCCAAGCGCCAATTGGAGACAGAGAAATCCCAGAGTATCAACGTCACGTCCAAAAGCATCTTGCAAGAGTCCGCTCTTAGTGTTTCCACTCCAGAAATTGATGCTCGGCTGGCAGCGCAGAAACAGAACCTGGATGGGCTGTTGCAACGGTTCACGGAGCAGCACCCCGATGTCATCAGCACGCGAAAATTGATAAAGGATCTGGAAGAACAGAAACGCAAGGAAGTTCAGGAACTGCGCAAGACGGCCATGGCGAATCCATCGATCGGCGTTGGCCCGAGCATGAACTTGGTTACCCAGGAACTGGGCCGGATGATGGCGGCTTCGGAGGTGCAGGTGGCAGCTTTGCGCGCCAGGGTTGGGGAATATGAATCGCGAGTACAGCGCGCCCGCGAAATGATGAAAACCGCGCCGCAAATTGAAGCGGAGTTTGCGCAGCTCAATCGTGATTACGGCATTCACAAGAAGAACTATGAAGACCTGGTGGCGCGGCGTGAGTCGGCATCTCTTTCCGGGGATCTTGAAGGCACATCAGGGGTTGCGGACTTCAGGCTGATTGATCCTCCGCGCGCGTCCCCCAAACCAGTGGCGCCCAACCGCTTGTTGTTGCTGCCCGTTGCTTTGGTTGCCGCATTGGGCGCAGGTTTGGCAGTGGCTTTTGTGCTTAGTCAATTGAGGGCCGTCTTTTTTGACGCCCGTGCAGTCCGCAATACGATTGGGCTACCTATTCTTGGCGTCGTCACCCTGGTGCTTAGCGATGCTGCCCGGATTCGGGAGAGGCGGGACCTGAAGAGGTTCGGCTTCGCTTCCAGTGGTTTGGTAGGGGTTTTTGTTGTTGCCGTTGTCATTTTGACTGTCCTCGCGAATCGGGTCGGGGCTTAAATCAACAATGAGTAGCCTGATCGAACAAGCCACCCAAAGGCTGGAACAGTTGCGCCGCGCGGGGGCCGCGATGCCGGGCAAGGACGAAGTTGCCACGACCACCCCCAGACTTGAAGTAGCAGCACCAAAGCTGGAGAAACCCGCCTATGTCGCATTGGAGCCCGCGTCGCCTGCGCGGATGTCTCAGCGAGTCGAAATCGATTTGGAAGCTCTCGCGGTAGCCGGGATTGTGAGCCCGAACGCCCCCAGGTCGCAAGTGGCGGATCAATACCGTGTCATTAAACGCCCTTTGATCAGCAATGCCATGGGCAAAGGGCCGACGCTAATCGCAAACGGAAATCTGATCATGGTGACGAGTTCGATTCCCGGTGAAGGGAAGAGTTTCACGGCCATCAATTTGGCTATCAGTATCGCTGCCGAGTTGGACAATACAGTCATGTTGGTTGACGCCGACGTTGCCCGCCCTTCGGTCTTGCGTGTCTTAGGCTTGCCTTCGGGGCCGGGACTTCTCGATCTGTTGCTGGACAACTCGGCGGATTTATCGAGCATGCTGTTGAAGACGAACATTGATAAATTGAGCATATTGCCCAGTGGCACTCCGCACGCGCGCGCGACCGAAATGCTGGCCAGCGATGCGATGACAAATTTGCTGGCTGATATGGCCAAGCGTTACACGGATCGCATCATCGTGTTCGATTCCCCGCCGTTGTTATTGACCACGGAGGCGCGTGTATTGGCCACACACATGGGGCAGATCGTGATGGTCGTACAAGCTGAGAGAACGTTGCGCTCCGACGTTCAAGACGCGTTGGCCACTATCGAGGCCTGCCCGGTCAAGATGATGGTGCTCAACCAGGCTCGGACCACCAGTGCCGGGGGGTACGGATATGGGTATGGGTATGGGTATGGGTACGGAAAGACGGCTGCTTAGTCGCTTTCTGCACGGGTCATGAAAACAGGCGTACTCATTCTGAAAAACAAGCCGCGCACGTGCACAGTATTTCCAATCTGGGGGACGTTTGCTGCAGTGGTCGTTAGCGTCTTTCCCATGGAAGCTTCTTCTCAGTCGATCCTTGTAGGGGCCAGCACCGCTGGCACAATTTCCGTAGTGCCGCGTGTCTCGGTGTCCGAGACTTACACCAATAACGTTCTGCTGAGCAGTACCGACAAGCAGGGTGAATTGGTCACCCAGGTGAGTCCGGGTATTCGGATCGTGAGTACAGGGGGGCGAATCACCGGATCTCTCGACTACTCTTTGAACGAGTTGATGTATGCCCGTAACACATCGGCGAGAAGATCGGAGAATGCGCTCAACGCAGTCGGCAAAATGGAGGCAATTGACAAGTGGGCCTATATCGATTTCAGCGGTGTCATCGGTCGGCAGTCTATTTCTGCGTTCGGAGCTCCGTCGAGCGGCGGAATTTTATTGAATGGAAACAGCACCGAGACATCCGTCTTCACGCTTTCGCCCCACATAAGCGGCAGGCTCGGGGGCGCCGCAGATTACGAAGCGCGTTACAGTTTGACATCAAGCCAAAGCAAATCGGATTTGGTGTCGAGCAGCGATTCCAAAGACTTGTCGGTGAGCTTGAATGGGGTTGGCAATCGGTTTGGAACGGGGTGGACGCTGGCGGCCGCGCATCATGTTATCGATTACAGTCGCGGCCGGTCAACACAGACTCAGCTGCTAAGCGGCCAAGTGAGCTACCTTCTCAACCCACAGTTTGGCGTGTACGTCAAAGCTAACCATGAGTCCAGCGACCTTACTACCGCTGCCAATCAGCAGGATAACTATGCTGCGCTTGGAGCAAATTGGACGCCGAATCCGGACGCCCGATTAAGTATTGACAAGGATACGCGCGGGGCAACTGGATATACGGCTTCTTGGGTACCTTCCGCGCGGACCAGTGTGTCCG
>JAYWBS010000164.1:0-4274 GCA_043781295.1 Polaromonas sp. | reverse complement strand
ACTTGCCGATTGCACTCGGCATCTTGGCTGCCAGCGGGCAAATTGACGCAAAGAAAATGCAGGGCTATGAGTTTGCAGGTGAGCTGTCGTTGGGTGGTGACTTGCGGCCTGTGCGCGGGGCGCTGGCCATGAGCCTGGCCATCAATCAAGGTGTGTCGACACCAGACGCTAGCCAAATTCCCAAACTGGTCTTGCCGGAGAGCAGCGCACAAGAAGCCGGTCTGGTGCCCGGCGCAGAAATTTATAAAGCACACCATTTGCTGGATGTGGTGCGGCAGTTTTTACCTGGCGACAAAGCGCCCGATACGCTGGACGGGTGGAGCCGCGTACAACCCACCGAACGCGCAGCGCAAACCCATTACGCAGATATGGCGGACGTCAAAGGCCAGGCCGCAGCCCGGCGCGCGCTGGAGATTGCTGCGGCGGGCGGCCATAGCATGTTGATGATGGGCGCACCGGGCTCAGGCAAGTCGATGCTGGCGCAGCGCTTTGCCGGCTTGTTGCCCGACATGACAACCCAGGAAGCGCTTGAAAGCGCAGCAGTCGCCTCGCTTGGCGGGCGCTTTACCCTGGACGCTTGGGCCGTCAGGCCAACCTGCTCACCGCACCATACCGCCAGCGCGGTGGCACTGGTCGGTGGCGGCTCACCACCGCGCCCTGGTGAAATATCGCTGGCCCATCGTGGCGTGCTGTTTTTAGATGAGCTGCCTGAATTCCCCAGGGCCGCACTGGAAGCGCTGCGCGAGCCGCTGGAGTCAGGCATCATCACTATTTCACGCGCAGCACACCGGGCAGAATTCCCCGCCCGCTTTCAGTTGGTCGCCGCCATGAACCCCTGCCCCTGCGGCTACTTGGGCTCTAACCTGCGCGCCTGCCGCTGCTCCCCCGACCAGGTGTCACGCTACCAGGGCAAGCTGAGCGGGCCATTACTTGACCGCATTGATTTGCATGTGGAAGTCGGTGCGCTGGCTGCTGATGAATTGATCAACACGCCACCGGGCGAAAGCACTGCGTCCATTCGCGTCCGTGTCGCCGCTGCGCGTGAGCGAGCCGTGCTTCGGCAGGGCAACACCAACCAGGCATTGAGCGGTAAAGCGATTGACGAGCAGTGCAAGCTGGATAATGCGGCAGCAAAATTTTTGAACACTGCTGCGGCACGTCTGGGATGGTCAGCCCGCAGCATTCACCGCTGCCTGAAGGTGGCCCGTACCATCGCTGATTTGGCCGGTGCTGCCAAAGTGCAGGTGACCCATGTGGCAGAGGCGGTGCAATACCGCCGGGCATTAAAAACCCATTGACCCGTTAAGTTAGAGGGCCAATGACTGCTTATTGCGACTGGTAGACAGGCTGCGTTTGTGGATTGGTCCGTTGCACCACAGGTGCAGGCGCACGGTAAACACCACCATCATTGCTGCGAATGGTCGAGCCCTCGACGGTTACCTTGCTACCCACTGCTGGTGGCTGGGCCACTTCAATGGTGCGGCGCGAGCCGTCTTCCATGTGCACACCGACCTGATAGACGGTTTCTTTTTTCATACGCTTTTCGACCTCATTACCCGCAAAGCCGCCGCCAATTGCGCCCAAAATGGTCGCTACGGTTTTGCCATTGCCATTGCCCACCTGGTTGCCCAGCACGGCACCCAGCACGCCGCCACCCACCGCGCCAATACCAGGGCCATCAGCTTTGGTGGTGCGCTCAATTGGTGTGACGGATTCAACAGCGCCACAATTACCGCAAATCGGTGCGGCAACGACTGCTACAGGGGCAGGCGTGGGAGACGGTGCAGGCGCAGCACCCGCTACGCTAGGTGCGGGTGATGGCGTAGGTTTAGGCGTTGGCTTGACCACTTTTTTGGCCGGCACCGGTGCGGGCTTGGCGGGCGTGGCGCTTGGCTTTTCAATCATGTCGTCAGCAGCGTTGCTGCCGCCATTGCTGGACCGGGCGATAGACGCTGCATTCATGGGTTTGGCCAATTCAGGGCTGATGGCTGCGACTTGCGCAACCGGCGCGGGGGTACGCCCCTGGTAAATCATGGTGCCGCCCATGCCAAGCACGGCAACACCCAAAATGCCAACGGCTGCCCACAAAGGCTTGGCCGTCGATGAGGTTTGTTGACCGGATTGAAGGTTGTCGGTAGCTGTATTCATGGCAGATGCCCTCCTGATAGAACCAATGATGAACTCAATACGCAAACAGGTTGCGGGTGGATTTTTTCATATGACCCATCACATCCTAAACCTGTTCATCAGTCAACGCCCTGGCCCAACAAAAAGAACACAGCGCAATGTAAATGCAGGTGTCTTTTTGTAAAGCGCAGGTTAATCTGCGCTACAAATTGGGGGCCAGCAACCGGCTGAGGTCTTCAGCCTTTTCACCGCGTCGCCTGGCCAGGTCATGCAACTGGTCGTCGCCAATTTTGCCGACGTTGAAATAGGTGCTGTCAGGGTGGCTGAGCATAAAACCGCTGACGCTGGCCGCAGGTGTCATGGCCAGGCTCTCTGTCAGCGCCATACCAATATCCGCGGCACCCAGCAGCTCGAACATGTCACGCTTGACGCTGTGGTCAGGGCAAGCCGGGTAGCCGGGTGCCGGGCGAATGCCCTGGTATTTTTCGGCGATCAGTTCCTCCACCGCCAGCGTCTCGGCGGGCGCATAGCCCCACAAATCTTGCCGCACGCGCTGGTGCAGGCATTCGGCAAAGGCCTCGGCCAGGCGGTCAGCCAGGGCCTTGAGCATGATGGACGAGTAGTCATCGTTGTCGTCGTTGAAGTACTTTTCTTTCTTTTCAGCGCCCAAGCCGGCGGTGACGGCAAAAACGCCGATGTAGTCGGCAATTTGGCCGTTTTTGATGCCTTTTTGACTGTCATTTTGGCCTGTAGCCCCCTGTTTATGGGTGCGAGCAGCTATTAATTCAGGAGTAAGCACTTTTGGAGCTACGAAATCTGCGAGGCAGCGGCTGGGCCGCATCACACCGTCAATCGCGGTTTTCTCCGTCTGCTGGCGCAGGCCGTGCCAGGTCATGGCGACTTCACTGCGCGACTCGTCCGTATAAATTTCAATGTCGTCGCCCACGCTGTTGGCGGGGTACAGGCCCATCACGCCGCTGGCCGTTAACCAGCGGCCTTCGATCAGCCGGGTCAGCATGCGCTTGGCATCGGCGTACACGCGCACGGCCTCGGTGCCGACCACGTCGTCTTTCAAAATCGCCGGGAACGGCCCGGCCAAATCCCAGGTTTGGAAGAACGGGCCCCAGTCAATGAATTTCGCCAGCTCGGCCAGATCAAAGTTTTTAAACACGCGGCGGCCAATGAACTTGGGGGCTGGGGGGGTGTAGCCTGACCAGTCCATCACCGTGGCGTTAGCGCGCGCTTTGGCCAGCGTCCACATCGGCGTTTGTTTTTTGTTGGCGTGCTGTTCGCGCACCTTGATGTAGTCGCTGTTCAGCTCGTCAATGTATTTGCTTGCGTTGTCTGAGAGCAAGCTTTGCGCCACGCTCACGCTGCGCGACGCATCGGGCACATAAACCACCGGGCCTTCGTAGTGCGGCGATATTTTTACTGCTGTGTGCACCCGGCTGGTGGTTGCGCCGCCAATCAGCAGCGGAATTTTCTTGATGCGAAAGTGGTCGTCTTTTTGCATTTCAGCGGCCACGTACTGCATCTCTTCCAGGCTGGGGGTGATCAGCCCGCTCAGGCCCACAATGTCTGCGCCCTCAACCTTGGCACGCGCCAAAATTTCGTGGCACGGCACCATCACACCCATGTTGACGACTTCAAAGTTGTTGCACTGGAGCACCACGGTGACAATGTTTTTGCCGATGTCATGCACGTCGCCCTTGACGGTCGCAATGATGATTTTGCCTTTGGTTTTGACATCCCCCCCCGCAGCTTCCAGCAGCAGCTTTTCAGCTTCAATGTAGGGCAGCAAATGCGCGACGGCCTGCTTCATGACGCGGGCGCTTTTGACCACCTGCGGCAAAAACATCTTGCCCTGGCCAAACAAGTCGCCGACCACGTTCATGCCGTCCATCAGCGGGCCTTCAATCACGTGCAGCGGCCGCCCGCCCTCGGCCTGGATGGCCTGCCAGACTTCTTCGGTGTCGGGCACGATGTGCTCGTTAAAGCCATGCACCAGCGCGTGCGACAAACGGGCGCGCACGGGCAGCAAGCGCCATTCGTTCTTTTTGCTGTCGTCCTTGGCGCCGCTTTTGGCGGTTTCAGCGACTTCAATCAATCGCTCGCTAGGGCTGAGTTCAGCCTCGCCTGGTTTGTAG